>CAKPXF010000001.1 GCA_934201705.1 uncultured Bacilli bacterium
TTACACGGTGCGCCGATGAATACCAACGATAAAAAATACGTTACCTGGTACACTCGTTCGCCCGCTCCCGCCAACGGTAATCAGGGATATGCCACCTTCGTTTTGGACAGACATGCAAAAGGCGCCATAGATAGTATCGATTTGACGCCCGACGGCGGCGTAGTTCCTGCACTTTGGATAACACTTTAAGTAAGAAAATTTTAAAAACAAGGCAATATGGCCGCCTTTAATAAGGCGGCTTGAACTGCTAGAAGGAGAAAAGTAATGAAAGCAATAAAAAAACTTATTATGACTTTTGTGGTTATAGTGGCTATACTAGGAGTCGTCATCATTAGCGGATACATCTATGTTCGCACGACATATGACATAGATCTTTTCCGCACTGCAGGGCAATTAAAAGTTCTTACGCAAGCAGTTGATGAAACTGCACTTTGTCCAAATGCTTATGGCGAAGAAGATTTTGTTACAATGAAAACCGAATTGAACAAAAAGTTTGACGGATTTATTTCTCACGAAGAAGGCAATGGTTTTAATGGCTATTCGGTAAATTTCGGCGCGCTTACTGATAAAAGTATGAGTGATAAGATTACGCTAACTGAAAAACAAGTCGGAGCGCTTACTCAAATAGTATTTTATGAACAAACTGGTGGAAAAATCAAAATAGGCGAAAAAGAGGTGCCTGTAACCGTTCTACAGGTTGGTTTTTCAGAAATTGCCACAAGCGGAAGCGCAGACTTCAACGTCGTGGCGAAAATCGATCTTACGCCGTTCAAAGCAAATATGGGTGATTTTCCGTATAAATATTTCAAAAAGTATATTCCAGACAACTTTTATGTTTCATCAATCGTGCGAGTGGATAAGAAGGAAAATGACGACTTTTCTTATACCCTAACACATAAAACGCTTACTCTCAATAATCTTTCGGCTGACGATACGGCAGATTTGTTAAATACGCTCAATGCCGTGTTGAAAATCAAAACATCTGAAAATTTGAATATGAAAATCGGAGAAGTGGCTGTAAACGCACTTATAGGTACGGCGGAAAGCAAAGGCTTTGCTTATTCTCTTAAAGCAATTGGTGCAACGTCGTTCAAATTTGAAAATGTGTCCGATGAGAAGCGATTTATCGTCAGCTGATAACTTAAGAAAATAAATTTATGACATAAAGACGTGTTTAAAGCAAATTATTCCTCAAAAAATCAAATAAGAAGTTTATATTGTGACACCCAACAAGGCGAATAAATAAAAAAGTATTAGCACTTATACTCGGCCTTAGAATGTGCTTTGCACCTATGCTAGGCATTGTATTTGTAAGCCAGACTTTTACAATCTTCTAGTTTGTCTTTAAAAAAATTAAACTTCGATTAAAAAAGATTCTACGTCGCAAAATGCGAATTAAAATATATTTTAAAAGAAAAGGAGAAAAAAAGTTATGAAAAGAAAATCAATCGTTACGATTTGTACAATAGCGCTGATGTTTGTTTTGTCGTTTTCAGCTCTCACCGCTTGTAACAAAAACAAACACGATTTTTCAAGTGAATGGAAAAATGATGAGAAATACCACTGGCATGAATGTGTAATTCAAAAACACACGGACATTGCGGACAAAGCTGACCATACTTTCGATGCAGGCGTCGTCACAAAGGAGGCGACAGAAGCTGAAGAGGGTGTGAAGACTCTAACTTGTATGGTGTGCGGTTATCAAAAAACCCAAACCATTTCTCAACTCGGACATACGTTTGATACGAATAATTGGAAGTACGACGACGATAATCACTGGCATCCTGCAACCTGCGACCATAAGGAAGAAAAGAGTGAGATCGCTCCACACGAATGGAATGATGGAGAAATAAGCACTCCTGCCAATTATGGTGTAGAAGGCGTGAAGACCTACACTTGTGAGGTTTGCAAAGCAATTAGAACAGAGACTATAGTTGCTCTAGAGGCAAAAAACAACGTTATCTCGTTTGCTAACGATTTAGTTAAGGAAAAAACCTATGACGGTTTAGAGTTTATCATCGATCCTGCGAAAGTCAATCGTCATGGAGATGGAAAAATCATCATTACTTACAAAGGCGAAAATGACACTGCATTTTCTACAACCGCTCCGATTAACGCTGGTGAATATACAGTGAAAGCAACCGTAAATAGCACTGCGGAATGGAAAGGTGGGGAAATCACCACGACTATCATAATTAATAAACGCGAATTAACTTTACCCGCAGGCATTTTTGAAAGAAAACACGGAGAAAACCTTGAAAGCGGAAAGTTCGGTTTGGCGTGCATAAACGTCGTGGAAGAGACAAACAACGTCGTAGAATGGGTGACGATTGGAGCTCCAGAAACATACTATGCAATTGGTATGCATACGATCAGCGCCAACGTTTTGACAGTGGACAACGATAATTTCGAACTAAACAAAGGCGCATACGACACAGTCAGATTTACCGTTTGGAACGCTCCGTCTTCCTTCTATGCTGGAATCCAGGACTTGTTCACCCTTCCCGGTAGTAGTGATGTTATTATCACAACAAAAATCGCTAATGGCACGGTTAATACAGGCGATCAACTTTTAGTAAATGAAATAGGTAAGATAATCACCGTGAAAAAAATTGAAAAAGGAATAGGCATGTCGGCGACAATTGTTGAAACGGCAAACGCGGGCGATGAAGTAGGCTTGCGTACTGAAGGCGCAAAGAAAACTGAACTTAATCGCGGATATATGCTATCTAAGCCTGATACGGTTATTGGTTATAGCAAAATCACTGCAACAATAAGAATGTATACAAAAGAAGAGGGCAATAAAGCTCCGATTGCTACGGGAAATAAAGTAGTTGCCTTTGCCGACACGTTTAGGGAAATAACTGGCACAGTTACACTTCCTGAAGGTATCGATATGGTAATACCAGGTGAAATGATAGAAGACGTTACTATAAATTTCCAAGGGGAAAAAGTTCCTGCGTTTGTTGGACGCAAGTTCACACTTAAAAATAGCGGAAGAACTATTGCTGAGTGTATAATCACTGCAGTTCCTCAGGCGACAAGAGTTAGGAGCGGTAGGATGTTCGGCAAAGAAGGCAACGAATTCATCGAGCCTATTGAACTTGGCGAAAAAACGTTTGCAGTCAACTTGAGCAGAAGTGATGTCGGCGTTATCCTTAAAAATGCCAAAAATACCGATGACATAACCATAGACTTTTATGCTAACGGAAAGACAATTGGAAAATACCGCCGCACTCCTGGAACAGGGGAGGAGGCATACAATGAAGTTGGCAGTAAAGTAGTTGGTTCATATCTCATTGTCGATTTGTTTGGAAATGCAGGAGGAAATCTCGCTGATTATACTAGCAAATGGATTTTCACAGGAGAGGATGTATTTATCGGAATTAATGTTATAGTTAAGCCTGGTTCGGGGGCATAAACATCACCGCAATCATCGTGGTAAAGTAACCTAGGAGTTATTATCTAACCAAATAATGGATAAGCGGGCGTAAAAACCCGCTTATTTTGTACCATTTCTCGGACAGAGAAAAGTGTAGCTGAACGGCAAGACAAAGATTACAATTCGAGTATAATGGATATCTCACCTATCATGTCAAGGACGATAATATAATAGAAAAACTCACAACGGCTTTGCTTATTTTCTTAAAGCAATTGGCGCAACGTCGTTCAAATTTGAAAACGTGTCCGATGAGAAACGATTTATCGTCAACTGACAGCAGTGAGCGGTAGAGAACATCATGTAGCATAAAGGCACGCCATAGAATGCTATGAAAGTTCACTTTCATTAAAACTCGCAACCAAACAAGCTAGTATTAAATTTTTAAGAAGTAAGTAATTTAACAAAAGATAGATATTTATATTAAATTTCTTGCCTTTTTCATTTATTAGGGAATCCTATTTTTATGGAAGAGTCAAAATAGTAATGTAAAGATAATAAATGAATCATATACATCAAAATCTTCATTTATAAATAATGAAGAAATAGAAAAGAAAGATAATTATTTAGGAAAAAGAATATACAGAGGCTTATATCAAGCAAGTAATAGAAGAGTTATAAATGCTGATTTAAATGCAGCATGTAACATACTTAAAAAAAGTAAACCTAATGATGAGATAATATCAAATTTGAGGGATATGGGTCTTACAATACCATATCGAGTACAGGTAAGATTATAGTTATTTACCTTAAACAAGTAATAATTATAACCATACATCATTAAAAAATGGGATTTTCATCCCATTTGTGATTTAAAATCACTTTTGTTCTGTATTATAATATAGTTAAGGAAGGTAGAATTATGGAAAAGATAGTAAATGAAAATAATATAATTTATATGATAAATGATAAAGTAGTCGCTGAAATTGATTTTCCTTCAACAAATGAAAACGAAATAACTATAACACACACATTTGTTGATGAATCATTACGTGGTCAAGGAATGGCTAAAAAGTTAGTTTTAGAGGTAATTGCTATTGCAAAAGAAAATAATCTTGCACTAAAAGCCACTTGTTCATATGCTAAAAAGTTTTTAGAAAATAATAATATTTAATTATTAAAAGAAGATACTTTTTTAGGTGTCATATTAAATGTTTTTTTAAATAGACGATAAAAATGAGAAATGTTATTAAAATTTATACGATTACAAATCTCTTCGATAGAATAATTTGATGATTTTAAAAGATAATAAGCATATTTCATTTTTTGCTCATTAAAATAGTCGGTTATTGTTTTGCCGACTATTTTTTTAAACGTTCGACAAATATATTCTATACGATAAGGAAATCTACTTGTAAGTGATTTAATAGGTGTTTTAAAGTTTTCAGGAGATGAAAGTAAAGAAATTAATCTTGAAATCCAAACAGGATAGCTATTAGCTGTTTCTTTTAAATTAGCATCGATTAAAGCATTTATAATAAATGAACAAGTATTAGCAGCAATTAAATCAACATTTTCATTTTGGTTAATTTGTTGCATAAGCATTTCAAGATGATCAATTTGTTGATTAGTAAGTTTAAAATACTTTATTAAAGAATCATTTGTTAGCTTTTCATAAAAATCAGGTGCATATAAATTACAAAAGCTTTTAAAATATTCTTCTTTAAAGATAATATCACGATGTAGAAAATTAGCATCAATTTTAAAGAAACGATGAGTATCATTAGGTGTTAAAAGATAAGCGTCACCTGCTGATATTTTTATATTTTCATCATTTATAAAATGTATACATTGGCCATCAAGAACATAAAAAAATTCAATAAATGAATGATGATGTAATCCTGGATCTTCATATTGATAAATTATATGAGTATAAATATTACGATTATCTATAAATAAATCATCAACTGTTAGTTCTTTATTAATTTCATTCATATTTTATCTCCACTTATTTATTAATAAAAGTATAACATAATTTGCTAAAGACTGTAAAAAAATACTTAAAAATGTCAATACAGTGTAATAATTGGTCAATATGTGATATTGTAGCAAGCTAGCTTATAAATTATATTAATAGTACAAGAAAAATATGGAGAATTATTATGGAAAGCAACAAAGATGAAATTGAATTTAAAGAAGAATTTACAAATCCATCAGCAAAATATCGTGGATTTCCTTTTTGGGCTTGGAATAGTAAGCTAAATACTAAAGAACTATTAAGACAAATAGATTGTTTTAAGCAAATGGGCTTTGGTGGCTTTTATATGCATTCACGTGCTGGAATGGCCACAAAATATTTAGGTTCTGAATTCATGAAAAATGTAAGTGCTTGTGTAAATCATTCTAAAAAGCTAAATATGTATGCTTGTTTATATGATGAGGATCGTTGGCCAAGTGGCTTTGCTGGTGGCTATGTTGCTAAAGAAAAAGACTTTCGTCAAAAGCAAATATGCTTATCACTTAAAGCACCTTTAGAATTTTTAAATGCTTATAATAAAAATGAAAGAGATCCAGAGTTTTTATGTGCTTATGATATTACTTTTACTGAAAATGATCGTATTTTAAATTATCATATTATTAATGAAAATGAACAAGCAAAAGGTGAAAAATGGTATGCTTATAAAATTTATAATCCTTGCTGTGGATATCATAATGGTTATACATATTCTGATACCTTAAATCCTAATGCTGTTAATAAATTTATTGAAGTGACTCATGAAAAATATAAAGAAGTACTTAAGGATGATTTTGGTAAAACTGTTTCTTCTATTTTTACTGATGAGCCAAGCTTTGGTCGTATTTTTTTAAAAGCCTTTGCTCGTGATGGTAAGGATTTATTTTTCCCATGGACAGAATTATTTCCATTACTATATTTAAAAGAATATAATGATGATATTTTAAATCATCTTCCAGAATTAGTATGGGATTTAAATAATAATCAAATAAGCGCTACAAGGTATCGTTTTTATCGATTATTAAGTGAATTATTTTCTAAAACATTTTGCGATAGAATTGGTAAATGGTGCATGGAAAACAAAATAGCTCTTGTAGGTCATACGCTTGATGAGGATTCTTTATTAATGCAAATGTGTGCTGTTGGCGAATCAATGCGTACATATAAAGAATTTAAAGTTCCAGGAATAGATATGCTTTGTAATGATGTACATTTTACAACGATAAAGCAAGCACAATCAGTAGCTCATCAATATAAAAAAGAAGGAGTATTAAGTGAATTATATGGTGTAACTGGTTGGGATTTTGATTTTCGTGGTCATAAGTCTCAAGGTGATTGGCAAGCAGCCTTAGGAGTAAATAAACGAGTTTTACATTTAAGCTGGTTTAGTATGCAAGGAGCAGCTAAAAGGGATTATCCAGCTAGTATTAATTATCAATCATCTTGGTATAATGAATATTCCTATATAGAAAATCATTTTGCTAGATTAAATGTTTCTTTAGCGAAAGGAGAGCCTTTAGTAAATGTAGTTGTATTACATCCAATAGAAAGTGCTTGGCTTATAGCTGGTGTATTAGAGCATACAAGTGAAAAAATAAATGCACTTGAAGAAAACTTTAATAATATTACAGAATGGTTACTTCGTGGACAAATTGATTTTGATTATATAAGTGAAAGCTTATTAACTGAGTTATATCATTTTGATGAAAAATATTTTTCTTTAGGAAATATGAAATATAAAGCAGTTGTTATACCACCACTTTTTACAATAAGAAAAACAACCTTAGATGCTTTAAAGAAGTTTGTTGATAATAATGGTAAAGTAATTGTATGTAGTAGTTATCCTAAATATGTTGATGGAATCAGTAGTAATGAGGCTAAAAGTTTATGGGAAAAAGTTCAAAAAATCGATTTTAATGAGGGAAGTGTTTTAGAAGCCTTAAAAGAAGAGCGAGAAATAATAATTTATGGAAATGATGGAAAACGTAAAAAAGATTTAATCTATACAATGCGAAAATGTGGAAAATATAATTGGTTATTTTTAGCTCATTGTGATATGGTAGACAACTTAAATGGTAATGATTGTAAAAAGGAAGAATATGTAATTAAAATAAAAGGAACATATTCTATTAAGCTATATGACACTATAAATGGTGATATTAAAGAAATAGACTGCACATATAAAAATAATGAAACTATTATAAAGCTTATAGGTTATCCATTTGATTCATTTTTATTGCAATTAACGCCAACTAAAGAAAATAAAAACATAATGATAAAAGAAAATTATGTTGAAGAAAAAGTAGAGCAATTAAATATTCCTGATTTTGTTAATTATAAATTAAGTGAGAAAAATGTTTTTGTTCTTGATATGGCTAAATGGTCACTTGATGGTAAGCATTATAACTCAAGAGATGAAATTATACATATTGATAAAATAATCCGTGAGGAATTAAAATATCCATTAGCCAATGGGACAGATATGCAACCATGGTGCTTAAAGGAAAATCAAAAAGCTATTCCAGTATATTTACGTTTTATTATTAAAAGTGAAATTGAAATTAAATGCTTATTAGGTTATGAATTTATTCAAGCTGTATATTTAAATGGCAAAAAGGTTGAAGTTAAAAAAAGAGGCTATTATGTCGATAAAGCTATTCATACAATGCCATTACCAAAGCTTATTAAAGGCGATAATGAACTTATTATTGTAGCCTTAATTAGTAAACGTATAAGTTTAGAAAATTTCTTTTTAATAGGTAATTTTGGTGTATCAGTTTTAGGATCTAAAGCTATAATTACAAAACTTCCTAAAAAAATAGCATTTGGTTCTATTGTTAATCAAGGATTACCATTTTATGGAGCTACAATAACATATAAAATTCCATTTAGTTGTAATTGTGGAGATTTAGTTGTAACTACAAACAAATATTTTGGAGCTTTAATAAGTGTTAAAATTGATAATGAAGAAAAAGGAAAAATTGTTCTTCCTCCATATGAATTAAAAATAAAAAATATTCAAGCAGGGAAACATCTGCTTGAACTTAAGCTATATATTAGTCGACAAAATACGTTTGGAGCATTACATTTAGCAGCTCCTTTACATTGGAAAGGACCTAATATGTGGTATTGTAAGGATAATCTATATTCTATAGAGTATTGCTTTTCTCAGCCTGGAATTATGAAAAAACCAAAAATTGAAATAATATATAAAAATAAATAAGTAATTATATCTAACTATCTAATAATTTATCAACTAATACTGTCAATATTTTCATTTTTTTTAAACAAACTATTGAATAAAAACTTTTTTTGCATTATCATATTATTGCCTCTAGGTAGGTAGAGATGAATGGTAACGGTCAATGTTAATGATTCATCTCTTTTTTATTTTTTATAATTATACAAAAAATACAAATACATTTGCTAATATTTGCAAATTATTTTATACATTTATTTGCTTTTTATTTTTTACTATCTTATTTATTGTGCAATTTTTTGTACTAAATTTAGTGCAAATTTACAATTAATCAATTTTATTTGTTATTTTTCAGTTGTATATATCAATTTTTTTTCAAATCTAAATAAGTCTAGATATTGCTGAAGATATTCTGTTGCGACTCCGTGAAAACTATAAAAGAAATCTGTAATATTAGAACATAAATCATTAATTTGTGCTTGCTCAATAATGTTTCTTCTGAATGGTCTAAAGATTTGTACGATATGTGTGATAATTCTAATTTTTTGATTAATTTATTGTAACCATTAGTATTATCAGTAATAATAGTGCTTTTTTCTTCTATCCTATTAGCTAGATACTTGTATGCTAAATCTTGTTTAAGAACTTTTCCTGTGCCAACAGCAATTGTAATAATATTATCATTATCATCAATTCCAACTATAACAATTACAGTATATGTATTAATATCTTTAACAGGATCTTTACCATGTCTTCTTGCATTTTCTCTTGTTCTTTTTCCTTTGTGTGAAATTGAAAATTGCATTTCATCAAGCCATATTCTATCGGACAGCTTGGATTTTGCATCAAAATTTTCTAATGATGCCATTATTTTATGCCTCCATAAAAAAGCAGTTTTAATATTTATTCTTAATTCATTAGCTATATCGCGTAAAGGAATATTATAATTCAATAATTTTAAATACTGTTTCCAGTAAAGAATATGCTTATTAGTTGAAAAAAGTATAGTATCATTGATTTCTCGTTTGGATGATTTACATTCTCCACATATATATTTCTGAACGCCAGTATTTTCCCTAGTTCCATTTTTCCAAATTTTAGTAGAACCACATTTTAACATATAATAAAAGCTATAATTTTATGTTGGACACATTTTTTATGGCTTTTATTAATTTTATGCGTTTATTTTGGGATAGCGGAATAAACCATTGACAATTTAGCTATCATTTGATATAATATAAAAAACAACAAGTGATAGGTGATTACTATGGATAAACTTATAAAAACCATAAGACAAAGCGCGAGAATGAACCAAGAGCAGTTTGCAAAGGCTCTCGGGACAACAGCATTGTCTATCAATAGGTGGGAGAATGGAAAAACGCAGCCGAACAAGATGGCACAAACGCAGTTGTTCGAGTTCTGCAAGAGAAATAATATCGACTTATTCGACTACATTGCAAAGCAGGTAAAGCGCGATGAGGACGATAACAAATTGATTGTTTATCATGGTTCAAAGAAAGGCATCGCGGGCAAGATTGAACCGATAAGCCGTGAGTCGTGCGACTTCGGAAAAGGATTCTATCTCGGTACTGACCCGGCACAACCGCTGACCTTAATCTGCGATGACGACAAACCCATCCTTTACACGATGAAACTCGACCTAACAGGACTGAAAGTCTTGAAAGTCGAAATGAACCTTGAATGGGCAATGTTGATTGCTTATTATCGCGGGTATATGGATGAAGTAACTGGGAGCGAGATCTACAAGAAGTACGAAAGATTAGCTGACGGATACGATGTGATACTCGGCTATATCGCCAACGACCGTATGTACCGAGTGATGAAGAGTTTTTTCGAAAAGGAAATAACTGACGCTGCGCTTATTCATAGCCTTTCGGCATTAGACATTGGTCGTCAGTATGTCTGCAAAACAGCAAAAGCGTGCGACCAACTCGAAATCGTAGACAAGAGAGAATTGACATCCCTTGAACTGGCAATACTCCGAGATAAGAGTATCGTTAGAAGGCAAGAAGGAATCGACCTAACGGAACAAATACTGCTGAAATACCGTAGAGAAGGAAAATTCTTCGATGAAATCTTGAGAGGTGAGTGATATGAGTGACAGTTTACAATCTGCACTTTCGGATATGCAAGGGCAACTGTTCGAGATGTCTATCGAAAAGGGTTTGGATAGCGAAACCTTTATAAAGGCTTTTATGCTGTCGGACATAGCTAGTGATCTTGACTCGGAATTTAATCATATGCAATGGGCAGGCAAAGAGTACATTATGGAGCGTATTCTTGACGAGCTCAAAGACAAGTTGAAAACGGGCGGAGAGACATACGACCGAGAAACGATGTATTGGACGGGATATGTCTATCGCAGATGGCATTATTACACAGGCGAAAGTAGTAAAGAGATTTACAAACAAGCACCTGCAAAAACGATGCGGATAACCTATTTTCCATATCACACGATGAGTGTGGAAATGGCAATAGACAGACTAAAAGAGTCGTACCAAGAAAAACACAAAAAATAAGAATTGCTTTGTGTATAAAACGGATCAACGATATGTTTCCTACAAAATTTGATTATTTTTTTATAGACAAACAATATGATTTAAAATACAATATGCAAATTGATGGATTTTTTACTAATTATAAAGATGATAGTACTATAATTACATCAAATACTATTTATCAAAAAATATACGATGAAATTGGTGGAAAATATGATTGTATTTTTATACCAACAAATGCTGAGAATGTTAAAGAATACATAAGCCTAAATGATTCTATAAGATTAAATAATCCTACAATTGATGATGCGATTAAATATTATAAAACATTTAATGTGATAAAGAAAATATCTTATGTTTTATCAATAGTGTTTGCGTTATTTTCTATAGGGTTACTTCTTAATTTTATTTTACAAAGTATTAGCGATAAAACGAAAACTATAGGAATATTGAAAGCAAATGGTTGTAATAATTTTGTATTAAGTAAAATATTCCTTGCTGAAGGTATTATAATGGCTTTTATTATATTTATAGTTACATTATTAACAATCACGTTTACATATTTATTATTGAGTAAACGTTACATTAATGTTTCTATTTATGGATTAAATATTTTAATTATTCCTATATTATTATTCGTTGTTTTTTTTATTTTCAATATTATGACACTTATTTCCTCTTATACGTATAAGACATCTTTCACCAAATGATATCATTATAAAAAGTTAAAAATTTTTAATCATTTAAAAACATATCAACATACTTTAATACTTCAGTATCATAATCTTTAAAGAAACTATAATTATCTTTATTAAAACCATGGCTAGCACCAGCTATGGTTTTTAATATGCAATTTTTATAAATTTCGCTAGCTTTTATTGAATAAGAAATAGTAACAGTATTATCTTTATCTCCATGAAGAATTAATACCTTTTTAGTGAATAAATCAATATGCTTATAAGGATCATAATCCTTTAATGAGTTAATGTATTCTTCACCCATTGGAATAAATTGATTAAATATTGAACCTGACGACATATTATTAACTTGATCTGGTATGTTAAAGGCTGGATAAAATAATATTAAGCCATTAATATAGTTTACCATTTCATTAGCTGTTAAAGCACTAACTAGCCCACCTTGGCTACTTCCTAGTAGATATATTTTATCGGATAAAACAAAATCTTTATTTACAAAGTAATTAATTACTGTTTTTAAATCATTTACTTCAGTAAAAATAGTCATATCTTTAGTATTACCATCACTTTTACTTGAAGAACTACCACCACAAAAATCAAAAGTAAAAGCATAATAATTTAAGCTAGTAAAATGAATAGCATATTTCTTTAAAGAATCACCAGTTAAAAATGCACTATGGGATAATATTACTAATGGCTTTTTAATGTTAGTATCGTTAATAGGAGAATATAGCTTACCATATATTTTACTATTATTTTCTTTATTTATATATAATTCTTCAATGGAAAAAGAAGTATTTTCACTAATTTCTTCACTGCTTAAACTAGTATTACTTGAGGGAGTGTTTTCTTCACTTAATGATGTATTTTTATTACTACAACTAGAAAGTATTAATAAGCATAATATTACTTTTAACATTTTCATACTTTTACATCTCCTTTTAAACGTAATTATTATAATACATTTGCTTTTATAAGTAACGATTTTTATGCTAAGATAATTACATTAATTTACATTAATATTTTTAAATGTATTGTAATATATATATTTTTTATTTTAATAAATAGCTCAAAAAACTTAGTTAAATATACTATTAAATAAATTATATTTATTTATAGATGTAAAAAAGCCTCATTTGTAATCTGTAACATTAATATACATTAATTTTAATGTTTTGAAAGCGTTTTCAATGTTGCTATAATAAGGGTGACTTACAAAATATTATTTTTTTATAAAGGAGAAAAATATGAATAAAAGATTAAAACTATTTTCAACATTTATTTTAATTAGTAGTTTAGTTGGAGTTGTATCTTGTAATAACAATGCTAATTCTAATAGTAATGAAGTATCTTCTGTTGAAACATCATCTACTCAAGAGACAAGTAGTAACAATCAAGTAAAGGATGAATACTCTGTAACTTACAATTTGAATTATGAAGGTGCACAAGATGCAAGAGTTGTAACTGTTAAAAATGGTAAGAGAGCTACAAACTGGAAAGCGACTCGCCCAGGTTATTCACTAGTTGGTTGGTACACTGATGCTACATGTAATGAAGAAAGCAAATTTGATTTTTCTAACTATGTAACATCAAATTTAGTATTATATGCCAAATGGTTAAAGGATGCTGCTAAGTATACTGTAAAATTTAATTTTAACTATGAAGGTAATCAAGATGAAGCAACTATTACTGCAGAAGAGGGAAAGACTATTTCAACTGGTAGTATTCCTGAATGTAGTAGATTAGGCTTTGAATATGAAGGCTGGTACTTAGATAAAGAATGCACACAAAAATGGAATTTTGAAAGTGATACTATAAGTAGCGATTTAACTTTATATGCCAAATATCAATACGATAGCTCAATTCCACGTAATGATGATGGTTCAATTAAATATGAAAATGTATCGGTTAATATGTGGGTTGCTTATGATTTTGGCTCAAAGCCTTATATTGAATCTTTAGCAAAGCAATTCAATAAAGATCATTTAGGCGAAATTACTATAAATGTTTCATCTACATTAGTAGATCAAGACACATATTCATTAAGAGTTCAACAAGTCCCAGCAGTTAATAATACATATACAACTTATTATCCTGCAATGGATGTTATGTCTTTAGCTAGCGTTCCTTTTGATGAAAACGATTATTATAGTGAAGCAATAAGAGAAAACTATGTAAATGGTACTTTATATTCTTTTCCATTAATTGGTAGTATTCCATATATTGTATATAATAAAGAATTAATGACTAAATATAATACTTATGATCATTTGCCAAGCAACTATACTGAATTCTTAACTGTATTAAAGGCTGCATATGAAGGCGAAAGCACAACAAATGATTCGTTTACTTCAATTATAACAAATGGCTCTTGGACATTTAAAGAGGCAACATCACAAGCTACATTCTTACAAAATGATGCTGAATATTATGTTTATAAGGATGGGCAATATGTAAATACATGGGGCGATGACAATACAAATGCTAAAATTGCAATTAACAATTTCTATGAATTATTGGGCTTTGGTGGTCAAGCTCATGGCAGTGGCGGAGTTTCTGTCAATGAACATGCTGACACAACAGCAATAGAAAATGTGGTTAATAAAAAATCATTACTAGGTATTGTTAATTTAGCAGCTGCAACAAATAGTTCTGCAATTGGCAATTCAAATGTTATTGGTGTTTTACCATTAAGTGGTTTATTTGCTGATACTGATAAGAAAAACGCAAATCAAATTCCTTATCATCAATTAGGTGTTGAATTTTATAAAGCAAAAAATGTTAGTATGACACAAATTGCAGCTGGCGCATTATTTGTGGATTATTTAAGTAAAAACACTGCATCATTTGCAAAGAGTGGATTATATCCATTAAGAAAAAGTGTTGTTGAAAGCAAAGAATTTAAAGATTCAACAAATCCAAATGTTCAATTTTTAAAGCAGGTTGGTGATCCAAATAACTTTAGAACATTAGATGGTCATGCTTCTGAAAAGCCAATTATGAATGTAACAGTTGCTGAGACATTCCTTCCTGAAGTTTATTATTGGGAAAATAAGGATGGAGTTGCAACATTAGCAGAGCAAATTAAACAAGCAATTAATGGACAATTATAGGTGAAAATATGAGAAAAGCGTTACTATTATCACTTTTATCAATTACAACTTTACTTGTATCAATAACTAGTTGTAATAATAACAATAGTGATACTTCAAATTCAAATAATGAAAACTCATCTACTAATAATGAAACATCGAGTAGTATAGAAAGTATTGATGGTGATGTCTATGAGGTAAAATCACCAGATAATAGCATAATTGCTAGATTAACACTTGAAGATGATGGCTCGTTATCTTATAACGTAAAAAAGAATGATGTTGTAGTAGTTGATGATTCATCTCTTGGTTATTTATTTAAAGAAGCAAATCTATATGAAATGCTAGCTTTTGAAAGTATTGAAAAAAATGCTATAAATGTTACATATACAAACAAAAGTGGAAGACATTCAACAGTTAATGCTTCTTGTAATGAAATTAAGGTTAAATTTAAAGAATATAATTATTATTTAACTGTTACTATGAGAGCATATGATGATGGCTATGCTTTTAAATACGATATTGATGCAGTTGATAATTCGACAGGAAAAATCCATATTGAAGATGAATTAAGTGAATTTACTTTACCGACAGATTCAACAACTTGGATAATGCCATATGTTTCAAATAAAGCAAGCACTGGTGAATTCTTCTCATATGAAGAAACATATCAAAGGAAAAAAGCAACTAATCTATATGGCAAGAAAATATCAATGCCTATGATTTACCAAGCTGGTAAAAGTGATGTTTACTCATTGATTACTGAATCACAATTAATTGGAAGTGGTTTTTATGGCTCATTTTTAGAAGCTAAAGAGGATGGAAGCACAACTTTACAAACAATTCATTCTCCAGCAACAATTGCTAAAGATGATAGTGAACTTAATTATCCATTTTCATCACCATGGAGAGTTGGAATTACAGGTTCTTTAAAGAATATAACAGAAAGTGAATTAGTTGAGAAATTATATGATGATTGTGAATACTATAAACCAGAAAATTATGATCAATTATCAAAAGAAGAAAAAGAAATTTATAATTATGATTGGGTAGAAGCTGGAGTTACAGCTTGGAACTGGTTAATTTATACTGGAAAGAAACCTCAAGATGATTTCGATTTACAAAAGGAATATGTAGATTTAGCTTATGATATGGGCTGGAAATATACCATCTTAGATGGTGGTTGGAACGCAAACTTTAATGCTAATACATTTAAAAACTTCATGAAATATGCGACTGATAAAGGAATTAAAGTGTTAGTATGGTGTAATGCTTTAACAGATTTTGCAAATGGGAGCTTATCATTATTAAAATCTAAGCTTGATACTTGGGCATCATATGGAGTTGCTGGAATTAAAATTGATTTCTTTGATGGTCAAAATGCCACTGGTCAAACACACCAAGGTGAAGATAAAGAAACTATAAAATGGTATGAGAGTATTTATCAAGAATGTGCGAAAAGAAAAATGGTTGTAAACTGCCATGGCTCTAATAAGCCAACTGGTGAAAGACGTGTATATCCGAATGTTATTAATAGAGAAGGAGTTAGAGGAAATGAATTCCATTCAATTGATGCAACTGCTATTGTAAATTCAATGTTTACACGTATGATAATTGGACCAGCCGACTTTACACCTGTTGTTAATCCTTTAAGTAAAAGTATGACAATTGGTAGTCAAATGGCTACAACTGTATTATATGAATCTGGAGCTCCTTCAATGGCTGATTATTCACAAACATATAGTAGAGAAGATATTAATGAATACTATAAATCATTACCTGCTTTATGGGATGATATGGAATATTTAGGTGGAATAATGGATGAATACTTTATGGCAGCTAGAAAGAGCAATGAAAATTGGTATGTAGCAGCAATTAATTCATTAAATGAAAGAACAGTTGACGTTGATTTTAGTTTCTTAGATAAAAATGTCACATATAAAGCAACTATTTATGAAGATGGTGCTACATATAAGAAATTAGAAGTTTCGACAAAAATAGTTACAAGTGAAGATATGGAATCATTAAATTTAGTTAAAAATGGTGGCTTTGTTATTCACTTAGAAAAACAATAGTTTTAAAGGAGAAAAATGTATGAAAAAGTTTAATAAATATATTTTAGCTTTATTTGCTTTAACATTAAGTGCTTGTGGTGGAAATAATAATTCAACACCAGCAACATCAGTAGATAATAATTCAAGCAATCAAGAAACATCACAAACTACTGATTCATCATCTGCAAGTGGTAAAGATGAAATTAAAAATCCATGGTGGGAAACAACAGGTTCATTGTCTTTTGATGCAAATAATAAAGTTGAATTTGACGAGGTTGAATTTGATTTAACAACAGTTGTTGCTGGTGAGGATTTATCTTCATTTAGAGAAATTATTACAGAATTTAATAATGAATATCGCGGAAAGATTAATGTTACTGTAAACTCAATTGGACAAGATACATTTGAAAATACGGTAAGTAGTCAAATTTCAAATAATGTCAATGCCCCAGATTTGATTATGTCTCACCAAAAAGGACATATGACATTTAAAGATAATAAGCTTATTCAACCATTTGATGAAGCAATGGAAAAAAGTGGTATTGAAATATCAATGAATGACTATGCCGATGGCTTAACACAATATACTGATTTAGGTCAAAAGGGCTATACATTTGGAGTACCAATTGATGCTCAAAGTAATGTTGTTTATTATAACAAAACATTATTAAATAAATATGGTGGAAAAATTCCAACAAATAGAAGTGAACTATTAGAACTTTGCAAAAAAGTAAAAGCTGGCGAAGGAATTACCCCAATAGCATGGGTAACTAATATGGACTTCTTTAGATTATATGTGTTTGGAACAGCAATTGCTCAAAATGGTGGATATTTCTATAATACTGATGATTATTATACTTCTTGGTATAATGATGAAACAAATAGAACTGCTTTTAAGAACGCTATTAAGTCAATTCGTGAAGTTGTAAATGCTGGTTATGCAGAATATGATCTTCCTGAATCTTCAGCAACAACAAGATTTGTTACTAACAAAGCATTATTCTTTGTTGGTATGCCTTGGAATGCTAATTCAATTTTTGAAGCATATAGTACAAATAATGGTAATATTTCTGTTGAAAGCGTTATGAAAGATAGAATTGGAGCAACATCAATAGCAAATTGGTTTGCACTAACTGATAACACAGATGATGGAAATAAGATTTTTGGTGATTCACATTTCTTTGCTATGAGTAAAACTGTTAAAAATATTGAAAAGAAAGCTGCTATTTTAGAATTTATGAAATGGTATACTCAAACCGGTTCAATTGGCGCTAAATGGGCAGAGGCTGGACATATTACAGCTTCAACAATTATTGCAAACGATGATGAATATGCATCAAATTACTTTGTTAATAACTATATTAATTTATTCTATCCTGATATTAATTACTTCCAATGTGCAGGTAATACTCCATTTTATGAAGACACATTTAATAATCTTGGCGCATTATTTACAACAGCAAAAGCTGGAACTGAAGCAAATGATGAGTCATATATTAAAAAAGCACAAGACGTTGTAAATGAAGCAATTGAATTCTTAAAGGGTGGATTTTAATGGAACATGAAGTAGATAGAAAAAATGAATATCTAAAAAGTAAAAGAAAACAAACATTATTAGGTTTGGCGCTGATTGCGCCTTACCTAATAATATTTATTGTTTTTTCAATTCTTCCTGTAGGATCAGGAATTGTAATGTCCTTTATGAACTATAATCCATTTGACACAACAGCAAATGAATTTGTTCAATTTAAAAATTACATTGATTTATTTAAAGGACTTACAGCAACAAGTGGTTTACCTTTAAAATTTTGGCAATCATTTTTATCAACATTTTTATTTGATTTAATTGCCATCCCATTTTTAATAGTAATACCACTAGCGCTTGCTTATTTAATTAATTTAAATCCACCAGGATATAAATTTTTTAGGGCAATTATTTATTTACCAAGTGTTATTTCAATTTCAATTGTTGGTATTATTTTTTCAAATATTTTTGCTAGTGATGAATCTGGATTAATAAATTCAATATTCAAAACAAATATTCAGTGGTTAAGTGGAAGTATTTTTAAAGGTGATACATTAAGATGGATAGTTATGCTAATTGCTTCAGTTTGGTGGCAAACAGGTACAAATTTTGTAATCTTTTCAGGCGCTTTAAGAGATGTTCCAAAGCCACTATATGAGGCTTGTGAAGCAGATGGTGCTAATAGATTTAAGCTTTTTAAATATGTAACACTTCCAAATATTAAGGCTTCTATTAATATTTGTTTATTTAATACATTAATTGGCTATTTAAATTTATATGGACAACCAACTGTATTAAACGACCCTACAAATGTAAATGAATATTTTTCACCAATGCAATATATTCAAAAATTCTTATCAAGCCAAACTTATATTACTAGAAAAACAGGTTATATTTGTGCTTGTGCGGTAATATTTGGGCTTATAGTAATGTTCTTTAGTGTTTTAGAAAGAAAAATTATGGCAGGAGGGAAAAGAGAAAGTAATTATAGTAATGACTTTAAACGTTATAATGATAAAAAAAACGAAATTACTCCTCTTTTAAATAAATAATTATGGAAGCAAAAAGAAGACTTACAAAATCAGAAATAAGAAGAAGAAAAGAAAAAACAATTTCCTTTATTATTTTAGCTATTGTTTCTTTAATTTGGATATTGCCATTAATTTATATGGTTGGAACTTCCTTTAAATCAGATGCTGATTTAGTTATGCATCCTGAGAAATTCTTTCCAACATCTTTAAATAATTGGACATTAAAGCATTATGAAGGCTTCATAATTAGAGATGGACAACTAGATAATATGCCAAAATGGATGTGGAATTCTATTTGGTCCACTGGAGTAACAGTTTTATTAACTGTAATAATTGATGCAATAACAGCTTATGCTGTAGTATTTATTGATTTTAAAGGTAAGAAAACATTTATTAAATTTTTACTTTTATGGATGGCAGTTCCAGGTGTTATTGGAACATCAGCATCATATATTTACTTTGCTCAAGTAAGAAATGCCATGAATTCAGCTTTTGAAGCAGCTAATACACAAGCAAATGTGATAGAAGCATTAAATTATATGTACATTTATTGCTGGCTAATAATTCCAGGCGTTACGGGAATATTTAATATGTTATTAATGAGAAATTTCTTTTTAACTATACCAATGGATATTATAGAATCAGCAAGAAGTGATGGCGCTAATAATAAAAAGATTTTCTTTAAAATTGTTATGCCTTTAGCAAAGTCTACAATAATGCTAATCGTATTATTTACATTTACTGGAGCATGGAATAATTTGCAGTTCCCACAATTATTATTAAGCGGTGAAAAAATTGGCTGGAATACAATTACAGTTGCTTTGACTGGTTATACTGGAGCTGGCGCTTGGAGCGCTAAGGGTGTATCAATGGCTACAAGCGTCTTTGCCTTAATACCAATTATTATTGTATTTTTAATTACTCAAAACAAAATGATTGATGGTCTTGCAAGTACTGGTGTAAAACGTTAGGAGGACAAAATATGGAAAAAAATACAAATAAAGATGCTTTTTTAGAGATTAAGCATCTTGAGAAAATATATCCAAATGGTGCTAAAGCTGTTTTTGATTTTAATTTAAGCATTAATAAAAATGAATTTATTGTAATAGTTGGTCCTTCTGGATGTGGAAAATCAACAACACTAAGAATGATAGCAGGACTAGAAGATATTAGTGATGGTGATATTTACCTAGAAAATGAATTATTAAATTATAAGCCAAGTAAGGATAGAAATATAGCTATTGTTTTCCAAAGCTATGCATTATATCCACAAATGAATGTTTTTGAAAACATTGCTTTTCCATTAACAATTAATACATTTCCTTATCCAATTGTCGATGTTACATTACATTCATGTAATCAATTAATTAATTTATTGAATAAGATAGATGTTTATGATGTAAACAAGGCAGTTAACGAATACAATAGCAATAAAAAAGCATTAAAAATACCTTTAAATGAATATATTTGTCAAGAATTTGATATTTCACTTCCTTCTGCAAAGCTTTTATTAAGTATTTATAAGGATAAAACAAAAGATGAATTAATAAATGCATTAAAACAAAAGTTTGAAGAAGAAGTAAAAGAAAATGCAAATAAAAATTTAAAATATAACGAAGAATTCCAACAAATAGATGATAATGGAAAGGTTATATTAAAGCATAGAAAAATGGAAAAATATGAAATTAAAGAAAAAGTCTATGCTACAGCAAAAACTCTTGATTTAGGTGATTATTTAGATAGACTTCCAAAAGAACTATCAGGTGGTCAAATGCAACGTGTTGCTTTAGGAAGAGCAATCGTTAAAAATGTTCCTTTATTTTTGATGGATGAGCCACTTTCGAACTTAGATGCCAAATTACGTTTAACAATGCGTAGTGAAATTGTTAAGCTACATAATAAAATTAATACAACAACTATTTATGTAACACATGATCAAACAGAAGCTATGACCATGGCTAGTAGAATCGTTGTTATGTCTAAAGGCTTTGTTCAACAAATAGGAACGCCAGAGGAAATTTATAATAATCCTATTAATTTATTTGTAGCTAAATTTATTGGTTCACCTTCAATGAACGTTTTTGATGCAACAATTGCAAATAACAAATTAATAATAGGAAATAATACTATTTCTTTAAGCGATGAATTTATTAATAAACACAATGCTTTTTATGATGAAAAGATGAGTGAATTCTTGAAAATTAAAAATGGTTTTTCAAGTGATACTACTAAAAAACAATCACAAGAAAAAATATTAAAAATTCTTTCCGCTTTAAGTGATGAAAAAAAGGGTACATTTACAAATAAAAAGCCTCGTAGTGTTTATGATAAGATTAGAGGATTATTTAAAAAGGACAATAATAATTTAAATGAAGAAAATAAAGAATTAGAAGTGTGTAATGATAAAATATCAAAAATAGAAGATGCTTTAGTGAATTCTCATAAAATATTCGTTGGTATTAGACCTGAAAAAATGAAAATTAGATTTTATGATAATAAAAAGCTAAAGGATAATGAAGTAAAGGTATTTGTTACTATTAGTGAATTATTAGGTGCTGAATATAATGTTCATTTTAACTTTAATAATTTAGATATTGTTTGCCGTTTTAGTGTAGATAAAAAGATAAATATTGGTGATTGTTTAGTATTAACTCTTGATTTAAATGATGCTTTATTCTTTGATTCAATTACTGGAGAAAGAATATATTAAAATTATCGAATTTAACGATAGTTTTACATTAATTTTAATGTTTATGTTGGGTTTAAATCGTTATATTTATATTATAAAATATAGATATAATGTAAGCGATTACACATATAAAAGAAAAGGAGAAAAATTATGAAAAAAAGAAGTTTAGCAATGCTATTAACAGTATTTAGTGTATTTGCAACAGTATCTTGTGGAGCAACTTCAGGCGTTACTGGACCTGCTGGTCCTAAAGGAGATACAGGTGAGGTTGGTCCTGCTGGCCCAAAAGGTGATACTGGTGCAAAAGGTGAAACTGGACAAACTGGTGCAACAGCGTTTGGATGTTCAATTATTAGTAGTGAAAATGGTTTTGTAACTGTAGATAAAGGCTCAGCAGTTGTTGGAAGTGATATAACATTTAAAATTGTTCCAACAATGGATGCAACTGTTTTAGGTTTAAAGTTAAATAATGAAATAGTTTATGAGGCTGATTTAGTTAAAAATGAAGATGGTAGTTATTCACATACTACACAAATGGTTGAAAATGGTTTTGTAGTTGTTGGTTTATTTGTTGGTGATGATACAAAAGCTAATATAGCTATTGAAAATTATGATGAAAATAATCTTCCAACAGGTTATGATGGTGAAGTAATTGTTCTTCCAAAAGCAAAAGTAACTGATAAATATGGAATGGATTTAAGCGAGTATGTAACAATTAAAGATGTTACAGATGGTGTTAATGAGAATAATACAACAATAAAAAATGGCAATTTAATGAGCGATATTACTGGTATTCATACTTTAAAATATACTGTAGTAAATCCAAAAACAAATGAAGTAATTAATGAAAAAACAATTAAATTAAATGTAGTTTTAAAACTTTTGGCAGGATGTACTGTACCTGATCTTATAAAGGTTGAAAATGAAGCAACTAACCCAACAATTACGGTTGGTGATAAAGGAATTTCTGGTTTATCATTTAATTTTGAAGCTAGTAAGCATTATTATGCTGAAGTAGTAGTATCAAAATTAACTCAAAATGTTGCTAACCAAATTATTACAATTTCTAATAACGTTGATTCTACAGGTATTCCAACAAAAGGATTATATTATGAAGGAATTAAAATGAATGGTGGTACAGGTTTTGAATTTGCAACATCAAAATATCTAATTGGTGATGATGCATGGAGTAACTTTGGTGGAGGCGGTAAATGCTGGCATCCAGAAGTTTATGGTAATGGTAGATCAAGATTAAATATTAACCCTAATACATCTGCTACAAAGCTTGCAGTTGCAAGAAATAATGACACATTCTACTATTTTATGAATGATCAATTATTTTCGATGGCTAAATATCCTGAATTAAAGGATTTAGACACTTATCCAGGCATGGCATTTTATGGTGGAGACCACGTAGAAATTAAAGCTACAATGTCAGGCTTTAAGTTTATTAAGGATGAAGAAGGAATTAATGCTAAAATTAATGAATTATATTCTCAATCAGCTTTATTTGATTGCTGGACTGCTTGGGGTGGATCAAAAGAAAATCCTTTAGCAACATTTACTGGCAATAGCTTTACTTGGAAAGAAGAATCAACATCTAATAATAATTTTAATGCTAATATTGTTGCTTCTTTAGCAAATTTATTTGGTGACTTTGAAGTATCATTTGATGCTAAAATAAATAGTCTTGGTGATAATAATAACTGGGGTAAGATGATGGTTGATGTTCGTACGCTTCAAGATAAAAAATGTGTCACTACTATGAGTTCAGCAATTTATAACGGAAGTTATTCTGAAAACAATATGTCTTCTTGTGAGGTTGGAAGTGCAACAAAAACTGACTTTGTTTCAGGCCTTCAAGCAGCATTTGGAGGAAGTGTTTCAAGAGATCTTGAACTACATTACAACATTAAGCTAAAAACTACTGATAATGTTGAAACATATACAATTACAATTTCAGATAAAAATGATGCTACAAAGACTTATACATTTACTGAAACTGTAACTTATCAAAATGGTAATGAGGGTTTAGCAGGCGGTCCTAAGTTCTTATTATTCAAATCACAAAAATTTGCTGGTACTATTTCAAACTTTGAGTTCAAATAATTTATAAATATCTTTAATTAATAGGGTGCAAATGCACAAACATTTGCATCCTGTTTTAATAAAAGGGGTGTGAATAATGCAATGATTAATTTCAAATATTTAATATGTACAGTAGTAAGCGTATTAGTATGTGGCTGTCAAAGTAACACAACTAACTCATCACCTTCTATCGATGAAAGCTCTATTAATGAAGTAAGTAGTAGCAGTGAAGAAACTAGCTCAAGTGAAATTGAAAAAGAAAAAATATCAGTTATTTTATTAGCTGGCCAATCAAATATGGTGGGAACAACATCATGGGAATATTTAGTAGACGATGAAAATTATGATGAATATCGAATGGGATATAGCGATATTTTAATTGCTTATGATGGCATATGTCGTTTTAGGCCAGTAAAGCTTACTATTGCTGGGCAAAATCCTAGTATGTTTGGCCCTGAAATTGGTATGGCTAGTGAATTAAGCTATAACTTTTATAATGACAAAGTTGTCTTTATTAAATATGCAGTTGGCGGAACTAGAATAAATCCTGCTGATATTAATGTAAGCTGGACACCACCAATTGATGGTAATAAACCAGGTGGCTTATATACAATTTTTACTAATTTCGTACATAAAGCTTTAGAAAAGCTTTCAACAAAATATGAGATATCATTAGATGCAATGTGTTGGATGCAAGGTGAATCTGATTGTGATACAGCAGCAATGGCTAATAAATATGAATATTATTTAGAAAACTTTGTTAGCTCTTTACGTGAAGAATTTAAGGAATATAATAGTAATTTTGCTTTTATTGATGCTTATATTAGTCAATTTTGGGGAAGCGGAAGTTTATATAAAATCGTTAATAAAGCAAAATATAATCTTTCATTAAAAGATAATAATCATTATATTATTGACACTATAGAAAATGGCTTAACATATAACAAGGAGCCTTTATTATCACCAGACTTTTTTCACTATGATTCACAAAGTGAAATATTATTAGGAAGACTTTTTGCTAGAAAATATATGGAATTATTTCCACTTAGTTAAAGGAGAAATTTATTATGGAAAAAAAAGAGCGCTATGAAAGATATAAATATTTAATGGGTTTAACAGCATGGGATATTGGCTCGTTTAAGGATAAATCTTTTACAATAGTTGTGAATGATGGCCCTAATGGCTTAAGAAAGCCTGTTTTAAATGAATTTGAACATCAAGAGGAAACAATTGTTTCAGTATGTATGCCAACAATTAGTGCTCTTGCATCATCATTTGATAAAAAGCTTTGCTATGAGGATGGAATGTATTTAGCAAAGGAATGTAAAGCACATAATACGAATATTTTATTAGCACCAGGCGTTAATATTAAGCATAATGTTTTTTGTGGAAGAAACTTTGAATATTTTAGCGAGGATCCATTTCTTGCTGGTCGTTTAGCAGCTTGCTATATTAATGGCCTTGAGGATAATAATGTCGGCGCTTGTATTAAGCATTTTGCTGTTAATTCTCAAGAACATGCTCGTTTAATAAATAGTCAAGAGGTATCATTAAGAGCCTTAAATGAAATATATTTAAGAAACTTTAAATATGCTTTAAAATATTCATCACCAACATCTATTATGACATCTTATAATAGAGTAAATGGTGAATATGTAAATGAATCAGAATACTTGCTTCAAAATAAAATTCGTAAAGAATATAATTTTAAAGGTTTTATTTGCTCTGACTGGGGAGCAGTAAATGATAAAGGAAAAGCTATTAAAACAGGAATGAATATGGAAATGCCTATTTCATCACGTAGTAATGAATATTTAGATAAAGATTATAATATAAAATTTACTGATGATGATTTAGTAAAACGTGATGATGAATTGTATGAGGCAATAAAAAAATTTAAAGGCAGTAAAAAAGAAGAAGTTAATTTAGATGAGCTACATCAAAAAGCTATAGAATTTGCTAATGAAACTTTAATTCTTGCTAAAAATGAAAAAGAATACTTACCATTTAAAAATAAAGAAAAGGTCTTAGTAATTGGTTATTTTGCTAGCCATTCTCGCTATGTAGGTGGTGGCAGTGGTTGGGTTAACGCTTATAAAAAAGAAACATTTAATGAAGTATTAAAAAGCCATAATGTTAACTATGATTTCATTTTAGGATATGATGAAAATAAATGCTTAATTACGAAAGAAGAATTATTAAAGGCTAAAGCTAATAAATATGATAAAGTAGTTCTATTTTTAGGAAAATATCAAAATGATGAAAGCGAAGGTAGTGATAGTAAAACTATTTCATTAAGGCCTTTTCAAATTGAGACATTAGATTTAGTAAAAGAAGTATTTAATGATTTCTTAACAATTATCATAACAGGTAGTGTTGCTAGCTGTAAGCATATTTATGAAAGTTCAACATCCTTAATTATTAATTATTTATCAGGTGAGGGCCAAAGCGAAGCTTTATATAATAATATTTATGGTTTACACAATCCTTGTGGAAGATTAGCTGAAACATGGATTGATGATATTAAGCAAAATCCATATTTAAGTAATTTTTTAACAAGAGATGATTATTATACTTACTGTGATGATGATATTTATGTTGGCTATCGTTATTATGATTTAAACAAAAATGGCTTTATTTTACCATTTGGTTATGGCCTTTCTTATACAACATTTACTTATGATAACTTTAAAATTACTCATGATGATAAATATATTAATGTATCATTAGATATTAAAAATATTGGTAACTTTGATGGTAGTGAAATAATTCAAGTATATGTTGGAAAAGAGAATTCTAATATTTATAGACCTATAAAGGAATTAAAAGGCTTTGAAAAGCTATTTATTAAAAAAGGCTTAAAGAAAACAATGAATATAGCTATTGATATTGATGATATCAAAGCTTATAAGGAAGAAACTGATTCTTTTGCTTTAGAGGATGGAATTTATAAAATATATATAGCTAAAAATACTAATGATATTATTTATGAACAAGCAATAAAGCTAAATGGTGAAATATTTGAAAAGCATTTAAAGCCAATTGCTTTAAAAAGAAAAGAAATAGATAAGGATTACACTTTAAATACTCCAGGAGGAGCATTACTTTATAATCAAGCATTTAAAGATTTTATTGTTAAAAACAATATTAATATTGATATAAATACCTTTGATGAAAAATATTGGAATATTGATTCAACACCACTTCGTAACCTAGATGGAAGACTTAATATGACATATGAGCAATTAGAAGAATTAGTTAAGGTATTAAATAAAGAAGAGCATGATTTATCAAAGCATAAAAACTTTGATTATAAAATATTAAAAGAATTAAAAGAAAGAAACATTATATAGAGGTTTAATTTCAATGAAAAGAATAATGCCAGCCTATCCTTTGTTCATAAAGGATCCATATTTTTCAATATATGCTACAAATACAATTCTAAGTGAATCTGATACAATGTTTTGGACAACTTGTAAAAAAGAATTACTTGGAATATTAAAGGTTGATAGCAAGGTTTATACATTTTTAAATAAAAAAGATGATACTATTTCTTTAAAGCAAGAAAGCGTAAGGCTTGAAACTTTTAAGACAATTTATGTATTTAAAGAAGATGATTTTACCTTTAAAGTAGAATTCGTTTCTCCCCTTCCATTAAATGACTTGAATCTTTTATCTTGTCCAGTTTGCTATATGAATTATGAATTTATAAGTACTACTAATCATGATATTGAGGTATCTTTAGCCATGAATGAGAAGTGGTGCTATGAAGAAAAAAGCTCTGGAAATAAGCAAATTAGAGGAAAAGTAATTAATTATAAAAATTATCAAGTTTCACTTTTTGGTTTAAAAAGACAATACTATTTGTCACAATCTAATGATGAATTTTCACCAGATTGGGGTTATTATTTACTTGTTGGGGAAAAAGCTTTCTTTATTGATGAAGAGTTATTAAATAAGTATATTAATAATGAAGAATTCTCAATAAATAAAGAATTAAACAATAAATATATTCTAGCTATTAATAAAAGTAAAAAAGGCTTTATTATGCTTGCTCATGATGATGTTGTAGCTATTAATTATTTTGGTGAATTCTTAAATGATTATTTCTTTAAGGATGATAAAAATATATTTGATGCTATTAAATATACCTATACTAAGCATGAAATAATCGAAAAAAAGCTAGAAAAAGAAGATAAGATTTTAAAAGAAAAAGCAATGAAAATATCAAAATCCTATTATGATATTTGTTGTGCTGCTTATAGACAAGGCATAGGGGCTCATAAGCTAGTAATAAATTCTAAAAATGAATTACTATTTTTGTCAAAGGAATGCTGTTCAAATGGTTGTATTGCCACAGTTGATATAACATATCCAGCAATGCCTTTATTTTTACTATATAATCCTGCATTAGTAAAAGCAATGACAATACCAATTTTTACTTTTGCAGCAACTCCTGTTTGGAAATATAATTTTGCTCCGCATGATGTAGGAAAATTTCCTGCTGTTTGTGGACAATTGTATGGTAATGAGCTTGAAAGAACACCATACAATGATAAGAAAAATGATGATGTTTTAGAAACATTCTTTATTTTTGCTACATTTCCAAACACTCAAAATATTTATGAATACAAATCGCAAATGCCAATTGAAGAATCAGCTAATATGATTCTTATAATGTATGCTTATTATCATTATAGTAAAGATATCGCTTATTTAAATAAAAATTATACAACTTTAAAGAAATGGTATAAATATTTAAAAAATAATGGCTTAGTACCAAAGAATCAATTATGTACGGATGACTTTGCTGGTCATTTAGATAAAAATATAAACCTAGCAATAAAAGCAAGTATCGCAATTAAAGCATTTTCAAAGCTTGCAAGTGTCTTAAATGATGAAAACATAGCTAATGAAAGTAATTGTGTTGCTATTAAATTTGCTGATAAAATAAGTAAAATTTCCTTAAAAAAAGGCTATTTACCTTTAACATATAGCAAAAATGATGAAAGATTTTCATTGAAGTATAACTTGGCCTTTGATAAATTATTTGAATTTAATTTATTCAATGAGCAAATATATATAAATGAATGTAATATTTATAAAAAGCACATAAATGATTTTGGTATTCCTCTTGATAGTAGAAAGGATTATACAAAATCTGATTGGCAAATGTGGGTAGCAAGCTTTGCTGACGTGGAATTAAGAGACATTATTATTGATAAAATGTGCAATTTCTTAGGAAATTCACCAGACAATTGGCCATTTTCTGATTGGTATGATTCATCTACTGGAAAAAGTCATATGTTTAGAAATAGAGCAGTTCAAGGTGGGTTGTTTATGCTATTATTAAAAAAATAATATTAAAGAGCCACTTTTGTGGCTTTTAATACTATTAATAATATGAGGTTAGTTTATGGAAAATATTAAAAAAACAAGTATTTTAGAAAGTATTGATTTAACTTCTTTAAAACCGATAAAAGCCATTTTATTATTTTCAATTCCAATATTATTAGCAACTTTATTTAATAGTGCTTTTTCATTAATAAATGCTATTGTTTTAAAATACACTGTTGGTGGTGATAGTGTTACTGCCGTTAATGCTACCTCACCAATATCAAGCTTAATATTTCAGTTTGCTTATGGTTGTTCAAGTGGCTTTGCTATTGTAGCTTCAAATAAAAAAGGAGCAAATGATGAAAATGGTGTAAAGGAAGCTTTGGTTCATTCAATTTTTTTAGGTGTTTGTTTAGCTATACTTATAACAACAATTGGTTTATTGTTTTATCAACAATTAATTAATTTATTAAAGATTGATATTGCATATCAAGAAAAAGCTATTAGCTATTATAAAATTATTTTATGTGGTTTTATATTTACGATTTTAAATAACGTTCTTGGTAATTTTTTAAGAGCCATAGGAAATGCTTTTATTCCATTACTTGCTTCAATTACTTCAACTATTGTTAATATTTTATTAGCCTTTGCTTTAACAGCCAATACATTACCTTTTAATTTAGATACTAAAGGTGTGGCAATTGCTACAATAATTGCTAATTTAGTAAGCTGCTTAATAATGCTAATTCACATTTATAAAAATATTCCTTCTTTAAGAATTACTAAAAGTGATTTAAAAATAGATAAGCAATTAATTAAACTAATGCTAAGGCTTGGAGTTCCTTTAGGCTTTCAATGGTCAATTTTGTTTATAGGATCATTTGTGCAATCAAGTAAGGTTAATTCGTTTGGATATTTTGCCACTAAGGCTGCTAGCTGTTATTCACCATTTGATGGATATTTATATATTGTTTTTTCAGTTTTGGCAACTACTACCTTAAGCTTTGTTGGTCAAAACTATGGTGCTAATAAGTTCAAAAGAATTGTAAGCGGAGTTAAAGCAGTAGTATTGATTGATTTTATTTTTTATGCTTTAATATTAATAGTAACATTACCATTGGTTGATAAAATTCCTTATATATTTTTACCAGCGAATGAGGTAAATGATGAAGTAGTCTTTTACTGTTCAACTTATTTAAGGCTTGAAATAATATTCTTAATAATGCAAGGAATTGTAATGCTATCAAGGGTAGTACTGCAAGGTATTGGAAAAACATTAGTACCATTTATTTCTGGAGTTGGTGAATTATTAATGAGAGTATTAGTATGTTTACTATTACCAAGCATTGTTGATAGTGCTAATATTTTAAGTAATAAAGCCTATTTTGCAATTTGCTTTTCAACTCCATTAGCTTGGAGTATATCTGCTTTAATAATGGGCGGTAGTGTTATATATATTTACTTTAAAAGTAAAGGAAAAATAAATGTAAGTATAGAATAAAAGGAGAGAAATATGGAAAAGAAAGATATTGGATTAAAAGAAATAGCTTATGAATTAAAACTTTCTATTAATACAGTCTCAAGAGCTTTAAGAGATTGTAAGGATATTTCAAGTGCAACAAAAGCAAAGGTAAGAGAAAAAGCAATAGAGCTTGGCTATTTACAATCATCATTGTCAAAACTATCATATTCTCAAAAAAAGCTAATTGCTATTGCAACAAGTGAATTTAATAACACTTATTTTTCTATTGCTTGTGAGGTGTTATTTTCTTTAATTGAAAAAGAAGATAATTATACCTCAACAATTATTTTTATTAAAAGCCCTTTTGATGTTGATTCAATGAAAAAATGTATTTCACAAAGGGTTGATGGGATTATTTCGTTACTTGAATTTTCAGAAGAAGCGGTAGAAATGGCTAAGTTAAATAATATTCCCTTAGTTTTACTTGGCTTTCCTAGCAAATTTGATTATGTAAAGTACGTTAGAACTGATGATAAATTTGGTGGTGAATTAGTAGCTAATTATTTATCAAATTGCTTAGGCATTGAAAAATTCATTTATATTTCCTTTGGTGATTTTATTATTAATAGATTAAGAAGAGACTCATTTTTTAATAAGGTTTATGAAATCAATAAAAATGCTTTAATTAAAGAAATTCAAATTGGAGAATTAGATAGTGAAGAAATGGTTAATAATATTATTTCTTTAATAAATGATGGCTATTATGGTGTTTTTTGCTATAATGATAGCTTTGCTTATTCATTACTTGCTAAGCTTAGCAAAAGAATTCCTAATATAATGCAAACATATCCTCGCTTATATATTGTTGGTTATGATGCTTTATGTACGAAGGTTTTAGGCTTTGTTGATTTAGCATCCGTTCAATATAATTATAATGATTTTGGCAATGCTGCTATTGAATATATTAAGGCATTTTTTGAAAATAAGGATTATACAGCTCCTTTAATTCCAGTAAAATTAAAGCAATTAAAAAAATAAAAAACTTCTTAAATGAAGTTTTTTTTAAGAATATGCAAGCATTAGTAAAGCTAATGCTACTATTCCTATAACAATTACAAATGATGGGATTGAAAATATTACATAATATAAATAATCAATTGAAAATTTTAATTTTAGAAATACACAGAAAAATAATAAGACAGCGGCAAATATTATAACGGTATATATTATTAAAGCCATGATTAATAAAAAGATTCTTTCAAATGTAGTAGACATTTTCTTTTTAAAATAAATAAAATAAGCCTCAATTGTTCCATATAATATGCAAATAATAAACAAAATAAAATTAAAATTTGAAGGAATTAATTTTTTAAGAAATATAAAAAATGAAATAGTTGAAATTATTAGGCCAATTAATACAAAGATAATTTCTTTTTGATGGTCTTTTATTGCTCTTTTTAAATCAATAATAAAGTTTTTAAATCTAACCTTAAGAGGAATTATTTCATTTCTAATTTCAATATCAATATTTATATATTCTTGGATTTTTAATATATCATTCTTTTTTAAACCATAGATAACTTTAATTTCTTTATTATATAGAAAAAGTAATAAAACTGTTTTCCTTGGTTGTATTGTATATGATATTTTTTCAATTTCATTTAAATAAAATGAAAAATTTCTTTTATGGCTTTTATAGGTTAATATAAAATTATTTATTGTTAATTCATATTTAAAAAATTCATTAAATAAAAAAGACAAAATGAAAAAAGTAATTAATAATGGTACTGAAAAAGGTAAAACAATATAAAATGCTTCAAAAATAAAAATTCCACATAAAACAGAAGCAATTGTTAAAAACAAACTGATTATGGCTATTATTAAATATGCTTTTTTCTTTTTATTATTGCTAATTACCATTTATATCACCATCTTTAAAGATATTTTATCATAAATTACTATTTTAAAGGGGAAAAATAAAATAAAAAATGTAAATTATAATTAGAGGGTATATGGAGGTGGTAAAGATGACTAACGATTACATGGTAATTAATAATTAACATGTATGGACTAAACTGATAATTATAAAATATGGAATATTTATTATCAATAATCATCATTTTGTTATTGATGTATTTGTTAAATAATAACCATAATAATAAAGATTAGCAGTTAAGTCATCATCGTTAATTATTATTTCCATACCTTCTAGCAGTAAAAAAACAGGAGTAGCTTAACGAGTAATCTCCTGTTTTTCTTTTGACTAATCATCATCGTCACTTATATTATAGTCAAATTTTTAATAAATGTGAATAATTATTTTCAATTTTATCAATAAACTAAAAATTAGTGTTACAAACTTTTTTATTAATTTAAGGGAAAAATAAAATGAAAATTGTAAATTATAGTTAGAAGGTAAATGGAGGTGATAAAGGTGACTAACGATTACATGGTAATTAATAATTAACATGTATGGGCTAAGCTGATAATTATAAAATATGGAATATTTATTATCAACAATCATCATTTTGTTATTGATGTATTTGTTAAATAATAACCATAATAATAAAGATTAGCAGTTAAGTCATCATCGTTAATTATTATTTCCATACCTTCTAGCAGTAAAAAAACAGGAGTAGTTTAATCAGGCTCTCCTGTTTTTCTTTTGACTAATCATCATCGTCACTTATATTATAGTCAATTTTTTAATAAATGTGAATATTTTTAAAAAAAATTATTTTTCATATTTTATTTTAAAGATTTCTAGTTTATGTAAATTAGTTCCAATTTTAATTTCATATTCGCCATCATCTACAACGCTTTTTAAGTCTTTATTTATATACAATAAATCCTTATATGTTAAAGTAAAATTAATATTTTTCTTTTCTTTAGCTTTTAATGGAATTCTTTGATAATATTTTAATTCGTTAAATGGTGAAATAACACTTCGACATTTAGCTTCAATAAACATAAAAGCAATTTCTTCACTATTATAATTACCATTATTTGTTATTGAAAAGCTTATATTTATTTTATCTTTCTTTCCTTTTAAAATGTTCTTTTCAATTTTAAAATTATCATATTTATAATCATTATAAGATAAGCCATCACCAAAAATAAATAATGGTTCATTTTCACAATCTATATAATGAGTCACATAGCGTTGATATGAATCATTTGTATTAGTTTTAGGCCTACCTGTAGGATAATCAATATATGAAATAGGAATTTGTCCAACATTATAAGGAAAAGACATAGTAGTTTTAGCACTTGGTGATACTTTTCCTAATATTATATCACGAATAGCTTTTCCACCTTCTTGACCTAAGTAGAAAGAATAAAGTAAAGAATCACATTTGTTTATATAGTTAGTTAAAACAAGCGGCCTTCCAGCAAAGATAACTAACACAATTTTTTTATTAGCCTTATTTAGTTCATCAAGCAATTCTTCTTGCTTTAAAGGAAGTGTTAATTCACATCTTGATCCACCTTCACCAGACATAAAATCACTCTCGCCAAGGCATAAAATAACTGTATTAGCTAAAGTATAATCATCAACTACTAAAACATCATTGTTTTCTTTAAAAGCACCATAAATAGTAGTTGTATCATTACTATCGCTAACACCACCCCAAGGGCCTGTTATACTTTTTTCTTTAGCATAATCGCCTAAAATAGAGACTATTTCTTTATTATTTAAAGGCAAAATTTCATTTTTAAGCATTAAGATTGATTGAGTTGCTATTTTATAAGATATTTCAACATTCTCTTTCTTTTTAAAATATTTTTCATTATCTAAATAAATGTTTTTATAAGGATTAGCAAACAATCCTAAATCATATTTAGCCTTTAAAATGTTATAGCAAGAATCATTTACATATTTAATGTGTTTTTTATCTTCTTGACATACTTTTAATAAGTAATCCTTATAGCATGTTGAAACCATTTCTTGATCTAAGCCATTAGTTATACAAATTCTAGCAGCATCCTTTTCGTCAATTGCTACCTTATGATTAATTAATTCACTAGCTGCCCCATAATCGCTTATAGTAAAGCCATTAAATTTTAGCTTATCCCTTAAGATTGTTTTAGTAATTTCTTTGTTGGCAAGAACTGGAATATTGTTAACAGAATTAAAAGCAAACATTACACCAAGGACATTATTTTTAATAGCTTCTTGAAAAGAAGGCAAATAATTAGTATATAGTGAAATTGGTGAGATTTCAGTTCTATTATATTCACGACCTGCAAGAGGTGTTCCATAACCCACAAAATGCTTACAGCAAGCACCAACTGCATCTTTATTTTTCAAATTATTAGTTTGATAGCCTTTAACATAAGCCTTAGCTAAACGTTTATTTAAATAAATGTCCTCACCATTTGATTCATTAACTCTTCCCCAACGAGCATCATTAACATAATCAAGCATTGGTGAAAAGGTAACGTTAATTCCTGAATGAGCAGCTTCATAGCCACTAACTCTAGCAACTTTTTCAATTAATTTATCATTAAATGAGCAAGACATAGAAAGAGGAGTAGGAAATGATATTTTAAAGCCATGAATAACATCAAGCATAAACATTAAAGGAATGTGTAAGCGACTATTATTAATAGCACATTGTTGAAGTGAATTAATAACATTTACATCGCTAATATTTAAAATAGAGCCAATATGACCTTGCTTTATTTCTTTTATTACATCTTCATTTTCAAATTCCGGACCAGTAGTTAAACCTCCGTAATAAAATGTTTGATATAATTGACCAATTTTTTCTTCAAGTGTCATTTGTTTTAGTAAATTGTTTATAAATTTATTATCCTTTTTCATTATTTACAATAAACCTCAATATTCATATCACCATCAATAAATGGTACAAATAGTCCTGAATTTCTATAAGTATCAGTATTGCTATTCGTAAATATTTTATCATTAACCTTTACTTCATTAATTGTTGATTTTTCATTAAGCACATGATAGTTAATAGTAATGTGTTTATTATTATAAGTAAATTCAACTTTACTATTGTCGACATTTTTACTTAAAATTGGATCTAAATATAAGCCATCATTTAAAACATTAATACCAAAGAATTTAGAATATAATTGATGCAAATAAATTCCAGGACCTGATGAATATAAACGCCAGCCTGCTTTTACATTAACTTCCTTTGTTTTTAATTTATTAAAGTTTTCATTAGCTTCATATCTATTATAGAAATCTCCATCACTTGATGAAAAATATACATTTCCTTGGCGAGTTAAAGCATTGCTTACAGAATCCTTAATTAAAATAGGACAAATCATATTTAATCCTTCATATAATCTAGCGTTTTCACCGATTTTAGCCATTGCTTCAAGATAACGGATATGTGCATGAACATATAAAAGACCAATTTCTCTTCCAAAGTTAGCGGCAGTTTCAGCACGATTAAATAATTCGTTTTTACCGCCTTTATATTTAATTGCATCGCTCATTAAACGAATACCATCAGGATACATTAAATATTCATCCATAATATTCAAATAATCCTTAACCTGCTTTTTATTATAAAGTGAAGCAATCATACCACGAGTTAATGGTAATAAGCGATAACGAATATGTGATTTATTATCAAGTGGGTGAAGCATATATTCAATTTCACCATTATTATAATTTAAAAATCCGGCTGGAACGTTATCTTTAATTAAATATTTATTAAAATCAGTTAGCATTTTATCATACATATCCTTAGCTAATGATGTATCAAAGCTAGTATCCTTTAAATCATCAATAAATGTATTTAAAGCGTCAAGCGTTAAAGCAATAGTCCAACCAGAAACCATATGCTTTGCTTGTGATTTATCTTTTGGTTGTAGTGTATCATCCCAATCACCACCGCCATAGCATGATAAATTAAAAGGCTTGACAAAAGAATTTTTGATCGTTAAAAGCTCATTTATAACGTGATTATAAATAGTATCAACCTTAGTAGAAGGCTTTCCTAAGCAAAAATCAAAATAAGGAACCTTTTCATTTAAAATAGCATAATCCTTAGTTACCTTTAAATATAATGATAAAGCCTTTATTGGCCAAACAATAACATCACCATGGCTATCTTCAGCTTGAATATTAGCATATTCATCAAACATAAACCATTGAGGCCAATCATAATTAGAAACAAATTGACGAGAGTAAACCTTTAATAATATATCCTTAGCAATATCATATTTAGCAAATGTTAAAAATAATTCAAAAGGCCCTTGGCATACGTCTCTACATCCCCAAGCAGCACCAGAAAATTGCTCTAAGCCATGAGGTGAAGCATAATGGATTAAAGCATTTTGAACATACCAAATTGTTAAATCATTAACCTTATTAATAAATTTATCATTACCTGAAACACTAATATTATCAATATTATTTTTAAAATTATTATAATAGGTATCAATCATACTATTTATATCTTCATATTCAAAGCTATCATCAAATTCATATGAAGCAGTAATTAATAGCTTAACATTATTAGCATTATCTACTTTTTGCACCATTAATGGATTATTACTTTCTTTATAATCATTAAAGAAGAATGAATCATCATGTAAATCTAATTTGTTATCAACAATTTTATAAGTATAATGCATATTAGGATATTTTTGATAAGCCATTGTTGATTGATTGAAATAATAAGTTAAACTATTATCATTTTGCTTAATAGTAGGTGTAGCATTACCCATATTAATATAATTAGTTATAATAAAATCATATTTAATATTATTTTTTGAAATAATTTCGATTTCAATTTTATTTTCATCATAGCTTATGGCTGAGGTAATAGTTAATAAGTCATTATTAATTTTATAATACCATGTAGCTGATGAAACTGACATTTTAAAAGCAGCAGGTAATGTTAATAAACGATAATCATTATCAAGCTTAATAAATATTCTTAAGCCTTTACTTTTTAAAACATTTAATGGAGTTTTACTTTCATGAGTAAAGGAATTAAAATCAGTATTTCCTAAAACTATATGAGAAGCAAAAACACCATACATATATGATGTAAAGGCCATTGGTGAACGATTAATCTTTTTAAAGCCATTAGAAATAAAGACCATTCCTGTTGGACGGATAGCTTCAAGCTCCATATCTTGAGTAACAACATATTCATTATTTTTTGTGAAGAATGAATATATTTCGTTATTCTTTCCATATTCCACATTTCTTAATTCTTTAAACATATCGTTTAATTCTTCATTTGTCATTTTTAAAGAAGAAACAGTATGGTTATAGTTATATTTTAAAGCTATTTTATTGAAGTTCACTGAATCAATATCAACATCTTCAAGGCTATTATGTAAAGCAATGATACTATTTAAATCAACTTCCTTTGTAGGAAAAGTAAAGTAATTGTCTTGAATATGATGATAGAATGTATATGTTTTTTCACTAATTACTTCATCTTTAGTTTTAAATACTAAATAAGCAAATTCATATTGTAGATTTTTATTTTCAAGATGAGTGTCAAGAAGAGCAAGTGGATAGTTTAAAAGCTTAAATTCTTTTTTAAAGAATTGAAAGCCATCTGTTGAATATGAATCAATTTCATTTAATGATGATGTTTCAAGAAGTAAAGGTCTTCCTTGGTTTTGTTTGCTTAAAATAGCATAAGAATTGTTTCTTTTAATAATGTTATGATCGATATATTGGCAATTATATGCTTCATTAATTCCTTCATTTGCTAAACCAACATCAAAGCCATAATAAATAGAAACTAATTCCTTTGATGTGGATTTTAATTTAACATCTACAAACCAAGTATTATCACTTAAAGAAATAGTAAGTAAATAGCTAACTAAATTAAATGTTCCTTTATATATAACTTTATTATTAATAATAGCAAATGATGAAGGCGAATTTACACCAATTAGCTTAGTAAACTCCTTACCAACCTTTAAATAAACATTATAAATTGATCCATCAAGAGTAGATGCAGGATACATATTTAGCATGCAATTATCATAAATTACCTTATAAATATCGCCGGTATCTAAAACTTGTATTTTAAGATTATTATTTTTTATTTCATTAATTTTTGGATACATTTCCATAAATATCCTCCTACTTATTTTATACCTAAAGCATTTAGGCCATCTTGATAGTAAGGAACCATATTAGTAAGATCCCAAATCATACCAGATATATAATTTTCAATCATTAAAGCGCCAATTCCTTTATCAATACCAATAACATCACTATCATACCAACCAGATGCAGGAATATTAATAGTAGTATCAGTATAATTATCAGTAGTGCCTAAATTATAAGCATCAATAAAGCCATATTTAGACCAAAGATTTTCATTACTTTTATAGTTTTTCATAGTAGCTATAACTTCATTTGGGGCAAATACTAATGAGCCAATTGCTCCACATGGAGGGACTGTGCCATCAATTAAATTACCACCACTACAAGGCCTTATTCCATAAGAGCCAGTATAGCCATTTGGGCCATCACAAGCTGTAAATCCCCAGCTTAATGCTGAATAAGTTTTATATTTATCTTTTTGCTCTTCAGCATAATAAATAGCGGCTTTTGTTGCATTTATTGAATTAGTGAACCAATTAGTTCCATCCTCATCAGTTTTGTTTTGAAAATCAATGAAGGCATGAGAAAATTGATAAGTAAATAAAGAACCAGTCCAAGTTAAATAAAATTCATCATAATAAGGAGTTTTTGAAGATTTTTGAGATATAGCCTTCATTACCTTATAAGGGTCAGAATTAACAGGATGAGTTGGGCTTCCAGCGGCTAAAACCATAATTTGTAGTTGTTCAGCATATCCGCCCCATGTTCCTTCAAAGCCCTTTTCTGGTGAATACCCCATATAGAATCTATAAACATCTTTATTATAATACCAATCCCATTCAATAGCTTTATAAATATTAGTAGCCATTTCATAGCATTCACCATTAAAATATCTACCGGCTACTAAGGCTCCATTAATTAATATGGCAGTATCAATTATTGAAACCTCAACGCTATTTGAAAATCTTTTACCAGTTTTCATATTTAAAAAGTGATAATAAAATCCATGAGTTCTTTCAAGGCTTAAAAGTGTCTTTAAAGTGCCATTTACTCTTTCATAGCCCTCATCATAGCTAATCCAGCCTCTTTCAACACCAACTGGAATTAAAGCTAAGCCATAGCCAACACTTGCAATTGAAGCGTAAGAATAAGCATAGTCTTGTTTGACATTATATCTATCAGGAATTAACCCATAAGCAGGAGAGTTTTTAGTTGAATTTGCTGTTTCATAGAAAAAGTCAAATGATGCTTTTAATTCATCAATTAATACATCATCAACATTTTCAATTTTATCGACTTTATGATATTGATTTTCTTCAATAATAGAAGATGAATCACTTATATTATTACAGCTAACTAACATAAGTGGTAATATTAAACTTAATAGTAATTTCTTTTTCATATTATTCACCAGCAATACCAGATTGCTCTACTCCTTTTATAAAATATTTTTGTAATAATAGGTACATTATAAACATTGGCAAAATAATTAATAATGTTGCAGCCAGCCTTATGCCTTCATTTAGCATTTGTGTAGCTTCTGAATATTGTGATTTATAATCACTTACAAAGTAAGCAAGCCTTATTTGCAATGTTGTCCATTTTGAATCATTTAAGAACAATGATGACAAATATGTTTCATTCCAATACCAAACAAATGAGAATAAAAATGTTGTTAAATAAGCAGGGCCAGCAAGAGGGACATTAACTCTAAAGAATATTTTATATTCATTAGCTCCATCAATTTCAGCAGCTTCATCAAGAACTTTAGGACTCATTTTAAAGAATTGATAGAAAATTAAAACGAAAACAGCTGAATTAATTCCTTGACCAAAAAGGGAAGGAAGAATTATTGACCACAATGTTCCAAGTAAATTTAAGTTATTAAACATTACATATTTTGGAATTGTATAAACCTGACTTGGAATAATAAATGTTAATAATACTAAAGCAAAGAAAAGCTTTTTTAATGGAAATTCAAATTTAGCAAAGCCATAGCCAATTAATGATGTGACTAAGGTTTGTAAAATTGCTGGAAGCAAAGTGACTAATAAGCTTTGTCCTAAGGTTTGAGGATATTTTAATACCTTAAAGGCTCTAGTATAGTTTTCAATATAAAACGTAGAAGGTATCCAGTTTACTGTTGGATTAATTAAATCAGATGTTGATTTAAATGATGTTGAAACCATTGTAAGCAAAGGGTAAATATAAACAAAGCCAATACTAATTAATAAAGCATAAATACATACCTTATAAATAAAGCCATCAGTTAATGTATAGCCTAGTAAAAATCTTTTAATTTTCTGTTTATCAATAGATTTTGCTTTCATATTATTCTTCTCCTTTCTTTGGTTTAAATAGTAAAAATACAAGCCCTAAAGCTAACAAAACTAATAATAAGTATATCCAAGCTAAAGCTGAAGCAAATCCATAGCCAGTAACTGCACTATTCATATTTGATTTAATTAGCTTAATACAGCCATTTTCTGAGAATGTTGCTAAAAAGACAATTGTGTAAATACCATTAATCAAATACATGCTTCTTAATGATGGCAAGGTAATTTTCCAAAAGCATTCCCAAGGTCCGGCGCCATCAATTTTTGCAGCCTCATATGTTGAGTAATTAATCTTTTGTAATCCTGATAAGAAAATTACTATTTGTACACCTGAATACCAAAAAATAATAATTAATTGGCTAAAGAATGATGATAATGGTTTACTTAGCCATGCTGGCAATTGCTCTTTAAGTAAAGCAATAACAGCATATTGATTAATAAATGAAGATCCTGCAGCATCAGTTTCTAAAAGTTCAGAGATAACAGGTCCACTAACAATAATAACTGGTAAGAAATATATTGCTCTAAATAAACCCTTACATTTAATATTTTGGTTTAATAATAAAGCAATAATTGTTGAAAACACTAAAATAATTGGTACTTCAAGAATTATTTCTTCACCAAAGGCTAGCATTTGCTCTAAAAAAGTAAATCCTTCTTCGCGAATAAAGATATTTTTAAAATTAGCAAAGTTATTCCATTTTAAGATAATATTTGTTGATGTAATAGTTACATCAGATAAAGAATAAGCAAGTGCCATAATAAATGGATAAAGTGTAAAAAAAGCAAAGCCAATAATCCATATTAAAATGAACGAATAGCCAATTAAGGATTTCCTTGTTTTCTTTTTAAGAGGCTTTTTAAAAAGGGCATTAGTCATTATTATTACCTCCTAAAACTAAATAGTTTTTATAAGGAATAGTTTGATGGTTATATAAAACATCTTTATTTAAATAATTAACAATAATATCAACATTATTATCATAAGATATTTTAACAACGCCATCTTGTAAAACTACCCTATTAATAATTTTGCTATTGATAACATTTTTTAAAGCATCATTTACAAAATTATAATAAACCTTAACTTCTTCTTTATAATCATCATAAGCAGATGAATAAATATAATTTAAGGAAGATTCTTCAAGCTTTGATGCCTTTTCCTTAGTAAGTAAAAATGAAGGATAAACATTATAATCAATCATTCTTAATAAATCATCTCGAGCATTTGAAAAGAAATTAATATATTTAGAATACAATTCAACATATCCTGAAGCAACAATTGAATAAAATGGAACTGTGTCATCAAAAGCTAAATATTGACTAGAAAACATTGAATAATCAAGATTTTTATTAGTGTATTTTAAAGCATAATCATTAGCACTATAAAGAATAGTATTCTCATTTAAACTACTTAATTGATTAATAATATTTTCTTTTGCAGCAGTTCTTGTTTCTTTATTTTTATTAAATGATGAATATAATTCATAGCTAATATCATCTAAAGCAAAATTATTTATACCCTTTTTCTTTAAGCTATTAATATTTTTATTTAATAAATCAATGGCAGATGATGTGGTTAAATAATACTTTAAATCATCATAAATACTTTTACTAATAAATGTGGAGTTAATACGTCTTGAAACATCCTTTGATGTTGAATATCCACCTTGCTTTTCACTAGCCTTTAATGTGTTCATATAAAAATATGTATTATCCAAAAAATCATTATCGTAGATATTTTTAAGCTTAGATGAAACATTTTTATAAAGTGGAGCTGCCCAAGTAACTCCATCATTACTAAAGCCTTTAAATACTCCGAATGTATTAGTAATGTTATTATTATGAATATCATTAATAATATCGCTATAATCCTTAAAGGTAGTCATAACAATACTTTTGTTAAATAAAGTACCAGTTGTTTTTTCAAGGCCAATACTATCAATACGTAAAGGAATATTACTATCACTAATTTTATTTTCATCTTTATTATTAAATAAGTATTTTTTATATGTATTAGCCATACCTATATAATTAGCATTTTCATTACTTAAAAATTCATAGGTAATTTCAATATCGAAACTTTCTCTTTCGCTTTGAACTAAAGAAATAGATGAACCTGTATTACTCATTGGTTGTACATAGGTATTACGATAATAAAATTGCGGATAAATTGTATAAAATGGAATGTTTTTAGTGGCTAATGTGGCATTTATTGCAGCATATTCAGCGCCTTTAGTAATATATGAAACCATTCCATGCTGATTTACACCATGAACATAGCCAAAAACTGGAAGCATAATAGAGCTATTATTAGAATCATTTGTTGATATTCCCATATCATTGTTATAAATTCTTTTTGTGTAGTTTGTATAGGTTGTATCACTACCTTTTTTATATCTAATTAAAGCTCCAGTACCATCAGGAATGAAATTATAGCCATCTATTTCATTATTTTTTACTCCACCAAAATATGAATAAATAGAAATAGCGGCAAGCTTATAATCACTTTCCTCTTTTATTTGTTCGTTTAAAATAGAAACAGTAAAAGATTTTTCATTAAATCTAACATTAAATGGAATAGTAATTTTACTAGTTGCAAAATAATAAAGTGCTTTAAAGCCTAAATTGTCACTATCAATGTCAAATGATAACAATTTTGATTTATAATTAACTATATTATCATCAATAGCATCCTCAAGAATGTTCATTGATTCAAGCTGCATAGTCATATTATTATTTTTAGTATTGTAGTAATAAATATTAATAGCTGATCTGGCTATATTATAATTAAGATAATTTAAAACGTCTCTGCCATTTTCATTTTTACTATTATTTATTGTTGTGTTGTGAATAAAGCCATCTGTATCCATAAACTTAATTGATAAATCATTTTTGTTAACATAAAATTTTCCATCATCACTTTTTGTTAATAGTGTATCATCACTAGTAATTTCATAAAGGCTGTTAACCTTTATATCATTTTCTAAAGAGGTATATTTGTTTGAAAAATAATAATCAGTCGTATTATTAAAAGATGGCAAATTAATTTCATCAGCTTTAGAATCCTTAGCATTTATTATCAAAACTGATGAAGTAACAACTATTGCTGTTAAAGTTATTAAAGTAAATAATATAGCTTTCCTTTTAACCACGAGTAAACACCTCCTTAATTAATGAAATAATAAAGTCAATTAATTGTGACATAAACATATAAACTAATAATAATGTGAAGGCAACAATTAGCATACCAATAATTGTTAAAACTATATTTTTTATAGTTTCTTTAAATGAATAATTATGAATATTACCAATTGAAACAAATAGTAAGATAATACAATAAGCATAAGTTACAGTATTAGCAATAGACATAATGAATTGTTCATTATAAGTTAAGCAATAAGAAAGAGGAATTAAAGGTAGCTTTATTAAAATATATGGAATTAAGCAATAGCATGATGTAATAAATATATCCTTAAACCAACCCTCACCATCATTTAATGTAGCAATTAAATAGTTCGAGCCGCACCATAAAGCAAATATTGCTAATATAGTAGCTATTTGTCCTAATACATTTGTAAATGAGCCATGATATCTAAATAAGAATGCAGCTCCATAAAGGTTTAATAAATATGTAATAACAAATAAGATTAGTATTACAATTCCTGATAAATAAGAAGCCTTATGCTGCTTTTTAATACCATAGCAAGCATCTGATGGATGACGTAAGATATGCAAGCTATATTTTAATTCCTTTAAAAGATTAACTAATTTAATAGTAAACTTGCTATGCTCTTTTTTAGCATAGTTTTCTTTAGTATTATAAACAAGAATAGGTATTTTTTTACCATTTCCATCAATATAAGCATTATGGTATAAAACAAGTTTTAAGGCTTTAATTAAAACAATTAAAGCTACAAGTGCTAAAATAAACCATCCAGCATATGATTGAATATAAATGTTTCTAATTTCCCAAAATACCTGTGAATAGCCTGAATAGTTTTTAGATAAATAGAATTCATTTAAAGCAGCATCATAGTTATCCTCTTTAAAATAGCTCCAACCTAAGGCAGTATGAGCAAAGGCGAAATTATTATTTTCCTTTAAAACATGCTCCCATAATTCCTTTGATTGTAAATACTTGCCATCATTATACATATCAACAGCTTCGTGTAAGACATTAACAAAGGCTGTCCTTTGATAAATTTGAATGTTGTTTTTAGTTGAATCTAAAGCATAAATATTACCATTATTATCAATTTCAATCCCATCAATTCTAGTTGTTAATCCTAAAATATTTTGGTTTGAAGCATCAAGGGTATTAAATTTAAATAATAATTTACCATTGACATCATATTCATAAATATTTCCATCAACTGTACTAATATAGGTATAATTATCATCACTAATTGCTATATCAGATATTTCTTCACTAGGATAATAAGTATCACTACCAAGGGTATTGCTTCCTGAAATATTTAATCTTTTAAATGATTCTGCTACTGTTTTGGCATTTGTTGTATAAATGTTACCATTACTTCCAATAGTAATGTTAGTTGGAGCACTTGGTGTTTGACGAGCTAGTGAGCCACCGCTTACAAAGAAATTATATAAATATTTTCTTAAGGAGAATGTTGTTGAATTTATGCCAATAAAGCCCATAAATTCACCATATTTATTAATAGTTATAACACCATTTGTTGAGCCTTCACCAATAACATACATTAAGCCTGACTGATTAACAGCAATTTTAATTGGTACAAATGGAGTGTTTTTACCAAAAATGCTTTCAGTTGGCTTTGTATATTTTTTATAAAGTGATTTATCATGATTAAATACGAAAATTGCTTTAGCGCTTTTATCTGTCACATAGATATAATCATTATTAACAAATATACCTGTTGGCTCTAAAAACTCACTATATTCTAAAGTGTCTATTAAAGCACCATCCTTACCAATAATTACAATTCTTTTATTATTTGTATCAGCAATATACATTTGTTCATTAAAGTTATAAATATCCTTAGGTGATGATAAAGAAACATTCTTGTTTAAAATACCATAAGGTACATAAGCTGTTTGTGTTAAAACGATTCTATTTGAAGCTCCAAGTGTGTATGTTTCATAAGGAATACCATCAGTTGTGTTTAAGGCTTTAGCATTTATATTTTCTTGTAATCCTATCATAAATAGGAATGATAATAATAAAGTAAAACATAATAATAGTTTCTTTTTCATAATTACCTCCTATTTAATCCCAGAATGAGCCATTGTATTCATAACCTGGCTTTGTAGTATTAAGAATATAATCAAATTAGGAATAAACATAATTAATGTTGAAACAGCTGCTAATCCTTGGCTAGCAACAGTGTTTGAAGATGATGATAATGTTGCAACATAATAAGCAAATGTTTTTAATGATTCATCGTTTATATATGTTGAAGCAATTCCTGAATCATTCCAAACTGATTGGAAGGCCATCATACCAACTGTTGCAATAGCAGGCTTAATTAAAGGTAAAATAATTGACCAATAAATTCTAAATTCAGTGGCACCATCCATTTTAGCAGCTTCAATTAATTCGTTTGGAACCTGATCAATAAATTGTTTAATTAAAAACATACCAACAGGCATTGCAAGGGTTGGAATAATATAAACCCAAAATGTATTAACCAATCCTAGTTTTTCAATAATTATATATTTTGGAATAGAAACAGCTACACCAACGAACATTAAAGCGATTGTATTAATTTCAAAGATTATAGCTTTCATTTTAAATTTTAGCTTTGAAAGAGCATATCCTGCCATTGAAGCAATAATAATTGATAAAACACAAATTGTAATAGTAATTACTAAGGAATTAAATAAATATCTAGACACTGGAACATCAGAAATTGCTGAAACCTTAAAGAATTCAATAAAGTTAGCAAGTGTTGGACGTTTTACAAAAAAGCGAGGTGGATATTCAATTAACTCATCAAATGGCTTTAATGCATGATTGAATATATAAACGATTGGTAAAATCATAAATATAGCAACGGGAAGCAATATTAAATAAAACGGCATTTGTGAAAGAGAAAATCTTGAAGGATTAATTTTAGTAGCACTATATCTTTTTCTCATACTTAATCCTCCCTTTCTCCAAGTATTTTAAATATTACCTTTGACAATATATAAATCATTAAAAGTAATAATACTGATAAAGTTGCAGCAATTCCCATATCGTAACGTAAATAAGCATAGTCTTCAATATGGTTAACAATTAATGAACCTGAATAATTTGGAGTTGGATTTGACCCGGATAATTGAACACCTATGGCTCCAGCCGAAAAGGTATTAACAATAGCCATTACAGCGCCAAATAGCATTTGAGGTTTCATAGTTGGAATTGTAATATACATAATTTCTTGATATTTTGACTTCATACCATCAATATAAGCAGCCTCATATAGTGATTGATCAATATTTAAAATACCAGATAGCATAGCCAAAAAGCCAATGCCCATTGATGACCATAAGGCCACAATAATCATAATTGTAAATAGATATTTACTATCTTGTAGCCATTGTATTGGTTCAACAATTAAATTTAATCTTAATAATAAAGCATTTAAATAGCCAGTAGAATCACCAGCAAAAATAATTTTCCAAACAACAGCCATAGTAATACCAGCTGTTAATGAAGGTGAATAAATAAGTAATGCTAAAACTGTTCTTGATTTATGGGGAATTTGTGCTAAAAGCCAAGCTAGTAAAAATGATAAGGCATAGCCAACTGGTCCAACAATTAAAGCATATTTTAAAGTGTTTGGTAAAATGTAACGCATGAATTCATCATCACTAGTTAATAAATAAACATAATTTGAAAATCCATTAAAGGTAGGCGATGAAATCATATCGTATTTTGTAAATGATAAAGCAATTGCAACAATAATAGGTAAAACAATAAATACTAAAAATAATAAAACATAAGGTAAAACAAACAAATAAGCTGTAATTGCTTCTTTTTTTGCTTTTTTTGATTGATGAAGGGATTTATCTTTTTTCATATTTATTGCCTCCATTTTTCAATAGATTCAGCACTAGGATAATTGTATTGCCTTATTTTGTTTCCATATTCATCCATATAGCCAAATTCTATCATCTTACGACGTATTTCCTTATTCATTTTAATTACTGAATCAGAAACAGTACTTCTTAAATTTTTATCTTGGAATACAACTTGGTTATAAATATTGGAAATTTCCCTTTCAATAATATAAGAACCAGGAATTTTTGCAACCTCTTTTAAATAGCTCCATTGCTCTAAAATAACTTTTTTATCATGTGTATCCCATGATAATTCTTTAAAGGCATCCATATTAGCAGTATTCCATAAATATTTCTTTCCATATGTATTAATCATTTTTTGTGAGTAAGTAAGCTGTGTTTCTTTACTTGACCACCATTTTACAAACTCCCAAGCTTCATTTTTTTTATCTGTTTTGTTAAATATCATTGAGGCTTGTTGAGCACCACTCATATATCTATTTACTTGTCCGTCTATTTCAATTCCTGGAACAACGCTTATACCCCAAAGGCCAGATATTTCAGTTGCGGCATTTAATAATTGTAAATAAGTACCATAATCAGCAATACCAATTGGCATTGAAGAATATCTAAAGTAGTTAAAGAAACTACTTACTTGATAAGGTAATGAATATTCACGATATAAATCAGTCATAAATTGTAAGGCTTGAATAGTATTTTCATTATCTACTCCTGATGTTAAAGTGTCAAGATTATATAAATCACCATTAAATTGCCAAATAAATGGAGCAGTTGAATCATATGATTTACTTGAAGAGCTTGAAGAAAGAGGTATATAAAATTGCATGCCAAATCTTTCAAGAACAGGTAGCATATCAATGACATCATTCCAAGTATTAGGAACAGATAAATTTAAATTTTCTAAAATGTCCTTACGATAAAATAAAACATAGAAGTTTTCAGTTTCAGGAATTCCAAATAATTTATCATCATAGGTTAGTGGGATTAATTGCTCATTAGTATAGCTTTTAATTACATTCTTATAATCAGCAAATTCTCTTAAATTTAAAATAGCTCCACGCATTCCATATTCATTTGGAATCCAGGTTGAAACACCAGTTACAACATCTGGAGCTTCATTTGCAGCATTAGCAAGTAAGATTTTTGATTCATCAGCTAATAATTCAATATCGACCTTTATACCAGTTTTTTTAGTAAAATCATCATCAACCATTTTTTGTAAAACGTTACAATATTGACGAGATCTTGCAGTCCAAACCTTTAAAGCATCCTTACTTTCACTGACATAGTTTTGATCAACAAATGAGTTAAGTAAACGCTTTGTTTTAACCCACATTGTTTTAAAGCCATTAGCCTTAGCCTTTGAAAGCTTTGCCTTACTTCCATGGATATAAAACTTATCAAATGTAACACTTGATGTTGTCACACTTGAAATTTGATTTGATAGATATTGTGCAGCACATGATGAACCACTTGATAATAATGTTAATCTTGTTGGTAACTTATTAATATCGTTAGCTAGTTTCTCAATATTTGACAAGGCTGTTGAAATATCTGATGTTAAATAAGATTTTCCTTCATAGCCATTAGCATTTTTTAAATAAGCTAAAATTTCATTTATTTCCTTTATCCAATTAGCAAATGTTTGCTCAATATTAGGAAAATGCTCACTCATATCCCAGTCTATTTCACTATCAGTTGAATTGCCAGTTACACGAGTTACTTCCAGGCCTAATTGATTCATTTCAGTTGATAATTTAGAAAGCTTTTCGTTTATTACACGCATTTTTGAAACATTAACCTCAAAAGAAATTTTATTAACGCCTTTATTTAAATAAAAAGCATATGGTGTGCCATCAAGAGCACCTAAGGTAACATTTTGCCAAGATGAATCATAAGAAAAAGGAATTTGATAAGCTTCAAGAAAAGGGACCGTATCGTTAATATAAATTGTTCTATAGCTTGTAGTGTTTTTTTCGGTTTGTAAAGCTTTAACTGTTATATAGTAATAACCTTCTTTTAATACATCAACAGTATAGTCAACTCTATTCCCTGCTTCATTAAAAGATGAATCACCTATTACATTTAATTTATTGCGATATGTTGAAAAAGGAGTAACGTTGACATCTGATGATGAACCTTTTTGAATAGATGAAGAATTTTTACTTACATAATCTTCAGCTTCATAAGTAGTTACGTATGTTGAATCTTCAACTTCTCCTTTAAAGTAATCATTATAGCTTATTAATTTACCATCTTGTATAAGCGTTAATGAGGCAATTTTAACATCGCCTTGAACAGAACTAATAGTTATTTTATTGTCACCACTTTTAAGCTTAAAATAAAGCCCTTCATCATAAAGTTTTGAACTGTCCCTTAATGTATATGAAAGTAATACTTTTTGTTTTATTTGCTCAGGTAAACTATCATTTCCATAGCGATCATAAGAAACCTCATTATCATCAACCCATTCTTCTTGCAAAGTAATTTGGCGGGCCTCATCATATTGACAAGCATCATCAACTGACACACTTATTTCATTGCTTCCATATTCATCAGTTAATAAATAATAAGATAAATTAAGCTTATAAAGCCCTAATTTGTCAACATTTACATTGACAGTAAAGCTTTCACCCTCATTTAATGTATAAGTATTTATATTATTATCTTCTAGTGTTAATTGCTTGTCGCCAATAAATTTAGTGGCATCATAAGTGTATTTTTTGTTTGTTGTATTATTTAGTAAATCTTTATTTTCATTTAAAAATGTTGAATATTTTCCTTCCATTAATGGCTCATCAATATTTAAAAAGGCAATATCAATTTTGGTTTGCTTATTGTTAATTACGAATAATGAAATAATAAGTGTTACAACAACTATGGTTGATGAAATAATTATAATACTTTTTTTACTTTTAAAATTAATCATACCACCACTCCTTTCAAACAACTAATTGTGCAGGAAAAAATCCTGCACAATTATAAATTTTTCTTTTTATTTTTTATAGAAATCGTTTAATGCTTTTTCAAATGAAGTGTAGCTTGTTTGATAAATTTCATTAATCTTTCTATTTAATTCAGCTTTAATATCTGCTAAAGCAACTGTACCATTTAATAGCTTGGCTATAATCGTATACATTGTGTCTTCAGAATCGTAAACGCCTTTATAACGACATTCATTGTATCCAACTTGATATTTTAAAGGCTCAATGATGAATGATTGTGATTCAACAACTTTTCTATATTCTACCCATCCTGGATATAAGCTGAAGAATTCATCCATTAACTCTTCGTTTGGTACAAGTGGAGCAAAGTTAATAACACTTAAGCCTTCAACTGTTTTTGATAGTTCAAGACGTTTTGCATAGCCCTCAGATCCAAAGCCCATCCATTTAGCAAGTAAATATGCTTCTTCAGGATGAGAAGTTGAAGATGAAATAGCATTAAAGTCCATAGAAGCCATAGTACGTTTTGTTTTAGTTCCATCTTTGTTTTCATATGCAGGAATTCCAATGAAGTCTAATTGACGATTATCCCAAGTACCATTTGAAATATTTGCTTGATATGTTCCAAGTTCATATGATGCTGACCATTTAGCTAAAATATTACCATCATCCCAAACATTTCCTTCACCGAAATATTCTGTTACTTGCTCAGGAGTTAAGCTATCGTAGCAATAAGTTTTATCATTATAAATTGATAAATAAAAGTTCATAGCATCAGTAAATTCTTGACCATCTAAATTAAATTTTTCTCCATCAAATGTAAACCATTGTAAATTAGGATTAATTAATGATGCGTAGTAGTGAATTATATGCTCAATACCGCCAAGTCCAGCCACACCATTTTTACTATGAGAAGAGCATGATTTAATTTCATTTATAAAATCTGTCCAAGTTGTTGAGCTTTTTGGGGCATTACCATTTTGTTTATTATATAATGTTTTATTTACAACATAGCCATGATAATAAATAGCAGTAGGTAAAGCCATTGTCATATTATCATATACAGCTGCGTTTTTAACATCAGCGGATAATGATTGATATTCGCTATCCTTACTTACTAAATCTGAAATATCTTTACACCAGTTATTTGTTACATAAGTTGGTATAGTATCAGCTAAGAATACGTCAGGTAGTTTATTAATTGCAGCTCTTGCTGATAAAAATTCATTCCAGTTTTGGTCATCCTCTGTTCCAGGTACCTTTGGTCTTTCAACAACATTTACAGTAATCCAAGGATATTTCTTTTGGAATTCTTCAATCATTAATCTATCAAGATTTGGTGTTTCAGCATCCTTTGCTCCTAAATTCCAAGCAGCATAAGAAATAGTTACTGGAGTATGTGTTTCAGATGTTTGTTGATTTTGTGAGTTGTTATTATTGTTTGAATTACAACCTGTAAGTAATGAAACTACACAAGCTGTTGATAATAAAATCTTATTTGTATATTTCATAATTTTTTTCCTCCTAAAATGTTTCTCTTCTAATTATTTTGTATTTACAAATATATTCTTCCTTTGCTAATGAATTTAATGATTGAAGTAAAATATTAACAATTTGAGTTGTCCAATTATTACGGTCAATTTCAATTGTTGTTAATGATGGATTATAGAATTTTCCAAGTTGAATATTATCAAATCCAATTATTTTTACCATCTTTAAATCATAATTAACCTTCTTTAAATAATCCATTGCTCCAATTGCCATTTCATCATTGGCAAAGAATATAACTTCAGGTAATTCTTTGTGGTCCTTTAAGTATGCCTTAATAGCATCGTATCCGCCAGTATTAGTAAAGTTTCCATACATAATTGCACTAGGCAGTAAATTTGCTTCATCTAGTGCTTTTTTAAAGCCTCCATAACGATGCAAATCATCATATGAATCAAGTGATCCATGAACATATGCAAAGCTTTTATAGCCTTCTTTAATAGCCGTATTTATTATTTCATAAACTGGTTTTTTACCTCGTAATGGTAAAGATATTATTTTTGAATTTTCCCAATTTCTAGTAGTGTCAATTATTGGAAAATTATATTCTGAAGCTTCCTTTAAAATACTTGTTTTAATAGTTGCATCAAAATTTATAATTCCGTCATAATTCTTTTCACTTAATATACTTTGAGCACTTTTACCATTGCAAACAAGCATTTCATAATTATTTATTTGCAGCTTTTGGTAGATGTATTCTAGTATTTCTTGGTAAATTGGTCCTCCAAATGAAGACACAAATATTATTATTCTATGGCTTTGCTTTTGACGTAATAATCTAGCTGACCCGTTTGGTACATATTTTAACCTTTTGGCTACCTCTTTTACTTTTTTTCTAGTAGCCTCTTTTATTCGCTCATCATCATTTAAGGCATATGAAGCAGTAGCTAAAGAAACATGAGCCTCCTTGGCTACATCTTTAAGTGTTGCCACTTTCATCACCAACTTTCTTAAAATCTAATTTTTTAATAGCTTTTTGTATTAATGGATGATTTGTAAATAAATTCCAAATTAAACCATTTTTATAATTTTCAATCATTAATACCTCTGAGCCTTTATCAATTCCAAAATAGTTATCATCAATATAATTAAAGTCAAGGTTAATAGCATCCTTTAAGCCATATTTTCCTATAGTATTATCAACACTTATTATTTTACTAAATGTTTCAAGTACGATATCTTCGATAAATGGTAAAGATGATATAACGCAATATGGAGCAATTGTTCCATCAACAAGTATAGGATTATAGTTAGTTTGATTGTCATAATCATATGGGGGTATTCCATAGCCATTATAGCCATGTGGCCCATCGCTTGCTGAAACGCCCCATAAGCCTTCTTTAAATGTTTTATAATTTGTATTATTTTTGCAATACAAATAATTATCTAAACAAGCATATTTTGAATTTAAAAACCAATTATAATTGTTGCAATCTAAATAGCTTTTAAAATCAAAGAAGCAATGTGAGAATTGATAAGTGAATAAAGAACCAGTTGGACACCTTACAAACTCATAATCTAATACTTTTTTTGTATCTCTTCTAAAATCATTAAATAAATCTATAGCTTTCTTGTTATCTACTCTTTCATCACTAGCAATTAATAAATACATTATTAGCTGTTCAGCATACATATGCCATTGAAAAATAAAGCCATCTTCTTCATTTTTATAATTACTTTTAGTTTGATAATTATAATCATTATAAGCCATTCTTACAACATTTTTATCGTTATAGGTTGTTAAATAATAATTCCAATCTATTCTTTGTAAAAACTTATTTAAATAATCATCAATAGTTTTATCCTTAAAAAATGAAGAGCAAACAATTACTCCAGCTATAAATAAAACAGTATCGATAGTTGAGTATTCACAATGGTTAATTCTTTTACCATCTTTAAATGAAGCAAAGTGAACTAATAACCCTTTATGTTCATCAATTGTATTATAGATGTTTACAATAGATTTAATGGCTTTTTCTTTAGCTTCATTAAATGAAATAAAAGATTCATTTACACCAACAGCTAAGGATGCTAGCATAAAGCCACTTGCAGCAAGGGATGACATATCTTTATTTTTATAGTTATCCATGGTTAATCCATATCCATCAGCTAATTCATTAAAATTACTGCATTCCATAAAATAATTAAATGATAATTTTAATTCATCGTTTAGTGTAAATTCTTTCATAAAAACTCCTTTTTTTCACGTGAAACGTTTCAATTTTTGCAATAATAGTAGGAGCCAAAATGGCTCCTACGTAATTTTATATTTTACTTAGAAAAAGTAATTGATTCAATTGTTATATCACCAGTTGGAACAGTTGTAGAACCTGGATTTGCAAAGAATACAAATAATACTGTATCAGGGTTAGTTTCATTAACCTTTGCTAAATCAAGTGTAACTGTTACATGGTCACCTAATTTTTCAATTTTTACTTCACAAGCCCCACCACCTAAATCATTTTCTGCTTTAAATAGTAATGAGTCTGCAGCATTTCCAGATAAAGTTAATGTTGCTTTTGTATAAGTAGTATTAGCTTTTACTCTTAAGCCAAAGCAAGCCCATTCGCCTTTACCTTCTTTAGTTTTAATTGTATATGAACCATTATCATTATGAGTAACATCATATACTTTATCACCTAAATCAAACATAACACCATCAGTCATGTTTAATTTTCCATTATCTGCAATAGTTGATTCTTTAATTCCAGCAAAACGTAATTGATTAATTATTATACTACCTTCAGCAGGAGCTACTCCATGATCACCAAATATTACAACTTTTTTAGCATTTTTCATATTAACATCAGATAAATCAAATGTTCCAATAACAGGATTTTCGCTTCCTTCTAATGCTATTTCCTTATTTACACCATCGCCTTCGATTTTCAATAGCATTTTGTGATCTTTAGCAATAGTAAATGAATAATCCATAGCTGTAAAGTTAGAAAAGTCACCATCTAAAGTAGCAACAGCACAGCTCCATTCTTGACCAGCCACTTTTGTGTATGAAATTGTATTTTCACTTATTCCATATACTCCTTCATCTAATCCTTTGAAATTACTAGCTATTACACTAGCATATCTTCCATAGCCATCATATTTTACATCACTTGTTTCTTGAGCTGTAAAGCCAGAGAACTTCATCCAGTGAATTTCAAAGCTTCCAGAAACATTAGCTGTACCAGGTTCAGCAAAGATTAATACTTCTTTAATATTATTTCTTTCTTCAACAGTTAATTCAGATAAATCTAAGAAATGTGATCCATCATATTCGCCAGTTCCTTCTACAGTAACTTCTTTACCGCCAGCCTTAACTAAAATAGATTTTCCACTTTCTACTTTAACGCCAAATTCAATTTTATTAAAGTTTCCAAGTAAACCAGATACTTGTGTTTTAACTGTTGACCATTCACCAGCGTTTGTATATTTAATAACCCATGGCGAAGCAGTTGAAGTTACTTCATAGCAACTATCACCATTATCATGCCAGTAATTGTTAACATCAAATTCTGTGTCTTTTCCATTATATTCATTTGTTGGATAAACAATTTCTTGCTTATTTTGGCCCTCCCAAGCAGTTGTAAAGTAAACGCCACTTAATACTATTGTACCAGTTGTCTTTTCTGCACATCCTGGAGCTGCAAAGAATAATACTTTATTAATTAATCCTCTTTGCTCTTCAGTATAACTAGAAAGATCTAATGTAAATATATCATCATTTCCAGTTAAAGTGAATTTTTGCTCTTTAGCGGTAATTTGACCTGTACCATTTTCAGTTTTAACTAAAAATTCTTGACCAGCTGCTCCTTTAGCCTTAAATGTGATATAGCTAAATTTTTTATGAGCATTTCCTTGAATTTGTGAAACCATGAATTGATAGCTAATAACAGAATATTTAACAGTTGTTACATCATTATCATAGCTAACTTCATAAGTATTAGCATCATTTTCTTTCCAAGTTTTGTTTACATCAAATGTTTCTGAAACACCATCATATTGACTAAATTCACTTGATTCATTTGTATATCCAGTATTGATAATATAATCAGAATCAGCGAAATCAGTAATGAATTCAAGTTTTGTAAATGTAAATTCACCACTTCCAGAAGTAGCTCCTGGTAAACCAAATACTCTAACAACAACATTGCTTCCACTCATTGCCTTAGTTGCAGTTTCATCATTTAAATTCCAAGCATAAGAACTTAAAGCAGAAGTAAGCTTTAAATTAATTTCAGCACCACCATTTGTGCTTTCAATTTTAATTAAAACCTTTCCTTGTCCTTTAATTGTAAATCTTAATCCTTTAACGTTTGCTAAATCTAAAGATGTAGTATCAGCTACAACACTTGCCCATGAAGAAGCTTCAGTCTTAGTGTATTTAATAGTTTTTTCATTTTCACCACTAATAGTGTAGATTCCATCACCTGCATCCTTTAAATTGTTCATTAAATTTAATGATTGTTCAATTGTTGATGTTTGAGAGTCTGTTACTGAAGGCTTTTCATTATTAGTACTTGATGAGTTATTATTATTGCCACATCCAACAGTAATAGTTAATAAAGCTAATGCGCTTAAAATTTTTAATCCTTTTTTCATATTTTTCTCCTTTTTGAATAATTGAAACGTTTCAATTTTATTCTAATATAAATTTATCATTTTTCTTTACAAAATGCAACCGCTTTCAATAAAATTATGACATTTGTTAATAATTTCCATATTTTTATCTTCATTTGTATAAAAATATTGTGGTCACAAAAAAATTTTTAATTCATAAATATTTAATTAATTTAGAATTGTTTTAATATAATTAAAACGAATATCGTTTACTTTATTCATAAATGATGAAAAGGAACAAACGGGACTTTAATTATTGTATAAGGTATTAGTTCTTTATCTATATTATATTTTTCTTTTTTCATATTATAAAATTATCCAATGTCTATTTAGATTTACTTTTTCTTCACTATCATAAATTGTTGGCAAAATAAATTTCATATATTCTTAAGTTACAAATATCTTTGCATAACTACAACATCATATTTCTTTTCATGAACCACAGCACCTGTTGGTAAAAAATTGTTTTTAAGCCAGAAGTTTTTAGCTTGATTATTATATTTTACATATCCAAGCCGTATTTCTTGATATTTTTCTTTGCTTAAATAGGTAATAAGATCATTAATTATACTACTTCCAATATTATTATTTTGATATTTTTTACAAATCATAAATAAGCCAATAAAGGCACATTTATTATAAGGGTAATTATCGATTAAATCCATAATACATATAAGCTCGTTATCCATAAAATAGCCTATATAATATTTATCATCGTATGTTTTATTGCTAGGTAAAGCTTTCATATCTTCTTTAATTGATAAATAGCTAGGGAATGGCGGACAGTACTTAAAATAAATATCATTTTCCTTCATTAAATCATAAATAATAGAAATGTCATTATCGTTTAAGAAACGAACATTATAACTATTTGATAATTCAGTAATTCTCATTTTAAATCCACCAATCTGGCGTTAATTCTTTTAAAGATTTAACGATATTATTTTCATAATCAAGCATTACTTCAATATTTTTATAATCATCATTCATTAGCTGAGTCATTAATTCTCTACACGCCCCACAAGGTGCTAAAGCTTTGCCATCATAGTTTATTGTAATAATCTTTAAAATTTTACTTTCTCCATTTGTAATCATATTAAAAATAGCATTTCTTTCGGCACATATTCCTAAAGAACAAGCTCCATCAATACAAACTCCAGTATATATTTTTCCACTTTCAGCTAAAATAGCAGCTGCTACTCCACCAGCATCAACCAATGTAGATATTCGCCTAGGATTTAATACTCTTTTGGCCTCATTATAAAGCTTATTCCATATTCTATCCATATATTGTCACTCCTTACTTAACTTTTTGAAATGAAAAAGAAAAAAGGAATGTTAAAAAACTAACTAGTTATTTCAACAATTCCTTTTTAAATCAAAAAATTTCAAAAGATTATCGATGTAATTTAAATGATAAGAAATTCTTTAACACTTCTTCATCTACATGATCAGCATCTTTTGCTAAATATGGCACTTCAGACAAAGGATAAGTTTTTGAACCAATAGTGCCATCTTTCATAGGGAATGTTTCAACAACAACATCAATTAAATCAATGTTATAGTAAAAATCTCCTCTGTCATTTGAATACTTTCTTGAAACCTTGCCATCTTCTACATAATAAACATCGTTATATGTATATCTATGCTTATTTTCTTTATTTACATATTCGTATCCTTTTGTAATAGCAATTGTACAATCATTTACTTGTACCTTAACCATAGTGTTTTTCAATTCTTCCATAAAAAAGCCTCCTAATTTATTCGTAAATATTATAGCATACATTAAAAACAAAAATACAAATTTTTATTAATTTATATGTTATTTATTGCATAAATGACTATTTTTAATGAATAAAACCAATTAAATAAATAATTATTTAGGGTTCTTTTTAATAATTATATTAGAAAATATTGCCTTACCATCACGAGAGAATATACCAATTTCACCATTTAAGAATTGATAACAGCGAGTAGACAATGCTTTTCCATTACAATAAATAACAATTAAGCTTTCATGGGATAATATTTCAACATGAAATTTATTATTATTTAAAAAATCAAGTGGCCTTTGCTCATCAAAATATTGATCCTCAAACCATTTTTTAGCATGATCGAAGAAAAGCCTATCTCTTTTCCTATCAATTTCAACACTACACCATTTATCAAATTTATCAATATCAGCTCTAAACAATAATCCTGCACAGGTATTGTCTTTTACTTCAATGTCAAATGAAATGTATAGTTCTTCACTTTCAGTTGTAGCAATTTTAGCAACACTAAAGCCATCTTTGCTATCAAGAGTTATAATATTATCATCAACTGACAAAATGCCTTTTCCCCAGCCATTTTTTATATCAAGGCTAATGCTTTCAGAATAAGAGGCAACGGCTTCTTTAACTGGATAGCACATTATTTCTCCAGTATTTTTAAAGAATAGTTCGTGAACAACCAATGTTCCTCCCCATTCATATTTTTCACTATCTTTTTCATCTTTTCGTCTTGCAGCCCAGCCAACTAAAAATCGTCTATTTCCATCACTTACAGTTTTGGCGGCGTAATATGAACGATTATCTAATAATTCATCCTTAAAAGAAGTAAATGGTCCATTTTGCGTGGGGGCAATTCTATAATGATTTTCCCACCATCTTGTATATGTTGAAAATACTAAATACCAATTATTATTCATTTTAAATAGGTCAGGGCATTCAAGAGTATCATATAAGTATGGATTATATAATGGCTCTTTAATGTCCCATTTTACTAAATCTTTTGATGTTGCAAGAGCAATACAACCCCATCTTTTTGAATGATAATGCCTTTCTTCTGCAGTTATTAACATTCTAAATTCCTTATATGCTTCATCATAATAAACAAAAGGATCACGCCATCCATCTTTATGATATAAGGTTTCAAGAGGTGGCATAAATAAATCATCTTCTTTTTTCCAAGTGTACAAATCTTTTGAGGTAGCATGCATTACTACTTGAATCGGTTTATTACCTTGAAAGCTTAGATTGCATCCTGCATTAAAAATGTGAAAAACACCTTTGTGCTTAATAACTGACCCTGTACAAACGCAAGAAAAGTCTTGCTCATTTTCATTTCCATGTGGTAAAACTACTCCATGAAAATTATAATGAACAAAGTCTTTAGTTGTAATATGCTCCCAAGAACTATCGACAATTGTGTATAAATGATAAATTCCTTCATAATAAAAAGGAATAAAATCCCCATTAAATCCCCATTTATCTGAGTCAAAAAAAATTATATTGTTTTTCATATTTATTTTCCTTGTAATTGTTTTTTATAAGTTTGTGGGCTAACGCCTTCAATATTTTTAAATGAACGAGAAAATACATATACTGATGAATAATTCAAATAATCAGCAATTTCAGTTAATGACATCTTGTCTTCTTCAATTAATTTCTTAGCCAAATTAATCTTTTGAATAGAAAAATAATCATGCATAGATCTACCAAACTTTGATTTAAATATTCTTGATAAATATGAATAATTATGATTCAAAGCAGTTGAAATATCTTGTAGATTTTCAAGGCTTAATAGATTATCATCAATATATTTAGTAATACTATAATAAATGCTATCCTCATTAGTTAAAGTTGGAGATGAATATTTTTTTGCTTCTTGCTTTGTAAATATATCATATATTTCCAACGCGAATGATTTGGCCATTAATTCAAATTTTAAAGAGGAGACATCACTATCACTTTCTAAAATAGAAATTAATTCATTAAATGAATTTTGAATTTTAAGATTTGTTGTATGATAAACTCTATTTACTGGTTCAAGCTTTAATAGCTTGTCACTAAAAAGAATTTTATAAAAATCAGAATTTTCTTTAAAGCTAAACGAAATATAAAAATAACGAAGAGGATTATAAGAATCACTAATTATTTCATGCCTTTCATATGGAAGAGACAAGAATAAATTTCCTTTTTTTATGATTTGCTTTATATCATTTGAAATAAACATTCCTTCACCATCAACAATATAAGATATTTCAAAGAAGTTTTCATGTAAATGCTCAGGAATTATTGCATTGTTTTCACAATAGGATTCTCCGATTTGATATAGAATAAAATCATTATATAAAAAAGGCTTTTCAGTATAATCATAGTCATGGATATATTTACAATTACGAATGTTATGATTCATATAACCTACCTCCTATTATAAGTTTATCATTTAATTATTTTAGGGAAAATACCTAATCTTAGCTTGCATGAAGCAAATGGACAAAGAGTTATTCTTTCGGGTTTTAAATTATCAATTTTATATGCTTTAATTTTAGGAGTAAAGCTAAAATCTCCATGAATTATAAATCTTGGCTTATTAAAAGCATTATTAGTGGTTAATACTTTATTTTTATTAATTATTTTAAAAGAAGGAATTTTATAAGCTGTTATTTCTATTTTTGAATAAACGCTATCTAAATTAAAAGGATTATTATTCTCTATTCCTTTAATGTGTTTAGGATTGGCATTTAAAATATTTATACCATAATTAAAAGGCTCACTTGGTGTCATTTCATACATCGAATAATTTGAATAAGGAAGTTTTTTTCTTTTGCCTTTCATACCTAAAGTATATAAAATGGCGCCCTTTTTAACAATTACACCAGTATGATTATATTCTTTAACTTCAATTTCTGAAGGCATGTATAATTTAATTGAATCATTAGAATAGCAACTTAATTTAATAAATCCTTTTCTTTTTTTTGCATTTATTTCTTTGCCATTTATATATACTTTATAATATTTAGCCCAAGAAGGAATTCTTAGAAATAAATTAAACTTAGTATTTATAGATGAAGCAAATTCCAATAAAACATAATCGTCAAAAGGATAATTACTTATTTGATTACATATAACAACTTGATTATTAATTAATAATTCAGCAGTATTACTTCCATAAAAAATAGTATAAATGTCATTTTTATTTTGCATATACATATTAGAAATAAAATTAGGAAAGAATCTATTGACATTTCCAGCGCAGCATTGTGTTTCATGCCCTGGTTTGTAACACATCCAATCACTTCCTTTTCTATAAAAATTATGATTTGAATGTTTAGTTAATATTAATTGATTGACACCTGAAAAGTATTGAAGTGCTTTAAAATCTTCAGTTACTGAACCAATGCCTGCATTATAAATACAATTTTCAATTAAATCAGCATATTTCCCATTTTTAGTTGCTTTTAATAAATATATTAATGACCAAGTAAAATCAGAAACATTGCAGGTTTCATGAGTTTGACTGGCAGAATTTCCACTTAAATATTCATTACTACTATGTAATCCATCAGGAAGTAAATGATATTTACATACTTTTTTATAAGCATTAATAGATGGCGATAAATAACTTTTATTATTAGTGTAAATGTAAAGAATTGCTCCAAGCTTAGCTATTTCATTATAAGTTACACCATGCTCGATTGGCTTTTTATTATCATTAAAGCTACTTGCTAAAGTATAATTACTACAATATGTTGGATCTTTATTTGTATCCTTTTGATATAAATTATAGGTATTAATAGCAAGATTTAATAATTCTTTATTTTTTGTTATTTCATAAACTAATAGCATAGTTTCAATATTTACAACATTTCGACCATTAAAATATGAAACCTTACATGATAAATAATGTCGTTGTAAAGCATTAATAATATTTATATCATGGTTATTATGATAAAGGGCTATACAAGCTCTTGCAAAAACAACAAACGGCCATCTATTGCATTTTCCTACTTCTTTTAAAAAGACAGGTCCTAAATAACCATCCTTATCAGCGTTATTGATTACATTATAAACAATTTTACTGGTTTTATCATATAGCCTTTTATCGTTTAAAAGCTTGGCTAATGTAATTGCTCCATCAAGCCAATAGGCAGTTTGTTCAAAAGGAACCCATTTCCATAATGGGTCCATTTTGTCTATTTCATCTTTAGGAAATTTATCCCAAGAGTAAGAAACATAAGGCTCTAAGGCATTTTCAATATGCCCTGTTAGTCCTTCTTTTTGTTTTATTAAAAATTCTTTAATCCAACCATTTAAGGTTAATTTTATATTATAATTACATAATACACTCATAAAACTACTTATTAGAAACTACTAAAAATCCATTTGCTGGAACACTTAAGTAAGCAACCTTATTTGAAACATCAATTTCTTTAAAAGATTCAAATGGTAAGCAGTTTCTATCTTCAGGAATTAATGATTCTGTGACCTTATAACAACTCATTTTAGAAAGGCTAGTATTTTTATTTACTATAGCTATCTTTTTAATATCGTTTGAAGTATTAGCTATCATATATGACCATTTATTATCACCAAGTTCAAAGGCAACAGCTGTTAAGTCACGATCAACATCAGCATAAGGACCTACTAAATCTTGATCTATACTATAAGCATATGCACCAGTATCAGTGTATTTACAAATTAATCTATAAAAGTAGAATTCAGGATGAGCAGCCCAAGAAATATAGTTTTCATTTTTAAGATTTGAATCTCTATACATCCATAAACCCATTGTATGAATATATGAACCAAATAGGCAGTCTCCTAAAATATAATGGTCAAAAGCTGTAACTCCTGCTTTTGCAGCTTCTATACAAAATCTTGAAATGTATAGGCCTGCTGAATAGTCATCAATATCAGTTTTATTTACAGCATCAACAAAGTGCTTCCCTTGACAAAACTCACTAATAGCAAAATTCTTTTTATTATATTTTTTCATAACATTAATCATATCATCAAAATATGTTTGCATTGATTCGTTAACACAGCGATAGTCCCACATATAATTGCCAACTGCACAAACATCAAATATATCATTAACTGTTGAAAATTCTTCATCATAGAATTTTGGATTGTCTCCACATTCTGATGTTCCAAATAATTTAACCTTATCTCTTAAACCATCTTTTCTTAATTTCTCATCGATTTTCTTACAGCTTAATACATAATCATTCCAACTTTTAACACGATTTGCATCAAAGAATGATTCAGAAACATTTGAAACTCCCCAAATACATGTGTATCCTTTTTGATTGATAAGTAAATCTAAGCAAGCACTAATGTTTTCAGCATATTCATCAAAATCTGTAGGACCTGTAACCCAACAATCCTTTAAGGCTTCAGAATCATTTGCTAACCAGCTACTAGTATATTTACCATCATATGATTTAAACCAATGCCAGCAACCACTTAAGCTTAAGTCAACCTTAATATCATATTTTTCACAAATATCTAAAACTTTATATAAAGCCTTCATTTCAGCACATTCTGTATCAACACCTTTGGCATTAAAATCAAAGCTATCAGAATTGGCATTATCGTTTTCTCGTTCTAAAAATTCAGGAAAATATTTAATACGAGTGTACTTTAAATTCATTTCTTTAATTCTTTCTTCCCAAATTTTTTCATCTTCTTCAGTCATAGCATTTTGAGGCATAAAAATATCAGTATCCATTTGTGCTCCAAAGCCAACGATTGGACTATCATTTTTAGTTGTTACATCAAAACGAGTATAACCAGAATTGATAGTGATTTCATTTTCAATAGTTGATTGTGAATCATCATTATCAGCTGAACTCGTATTATTAGTATTACAGCTTGCCAAAACAATAATTGATAATAATAACGAAGAAAGTTTAAACTTGTTTTTCATATAAATAACACCATCCTTTATTTTTTATTTGATAAAACAATTATTCCATTTTTAGGTATTGAAACATAGCTAACACCATTAATTGTTTCAATATCCTTACCCTTTTCAATAAGCTTAATAGTTGCTTCACTTCCAAATGGCGTTGAAGCAGCAGTTAATCTATATTGATTTAAAGATGCGATATTTTTATCAAAGGAATTACATATAGCAACTTTTTTAGCTTCTTGTCCAATATTTGCCATAAAATAAGACCAAGAATTATCAGGAAGTTTTAAGGCGACCATACATACATCCTTATCTTGATTATTAGAATAATCATTAGTAATAGGATAAATAGTACTTCCAATATCACTATATTTCATAATTAAGCTCCAAGCATACCAAATAGGCTTAGCTTGATAATCAATTTCTGAATCCTCATAGTATTGCTTTAAATAACGAATCATACCTTCTTCATTTAAAATACCATCATAATTACAATCAGCAAATACAAAGTATTTAATATTTGTACAGCCAGCATTAGATAGATTTATAAAGAATCTAGTCATAGTCATAGCTCTATCAAATAATTCGGTATCAGCATTAGTAACAGCAGTTAAAAAGTTCGACGTTCCACATTCAGCAACACCCCAGCTTAAATTATACTTTTCACAAACAGCAACATGATTTTTAGCAAATGTTAGCATTTCTTCATTTTCACTTGGCGTTGTTTTATTACCATCCTTATTGATTTCACCATGGAATTTATAAACTGATGAATCAACTTTATCATATCCATAGCCCTTATTTAAATAAACTTCATCTAAATTTACATGACTATTCCCATAATCTGCAGGCCCGGAAAATAAAATTTTATCCTTTATTCCATATTTGATAAGATTGTCTTTTATTTTTAAAGAAATATTTTTATAAAGACTCATATCATTAATAACGCCTTCAGGCTCAGGAAAAATACTATATTCATATAAGCAAGTATATTTTTTAATATTTATTAAATAATTTAAACAAGCAGCTACTGATTCAGCAAACTCAGCATCAGGTGATAAGACATATTCACTTGAAGGGGCAACCATCCAATTTGATACACCATTTACCCCATATGTTCCACCTAACCAGCTACCATTATATTTGCCATCCTCTGAAGAAAATGTTGTTCGACATCCATACCAACTTAAGTCAACATTAACATGATTTTCTTCAAATAAATCTAATAGCTTATATAGATGTTGCATCTCGCTCGAATTAAAATCAACATTCTTACTATCATAATCAAAGTAATTAGGATCGTTATTATCATTTCCTCTTTCATACATTTCAGGATAAAAACGGATTCTTACTGCTTGTAAATTTGAGATTTTTACAGCCTCTATCATTTTATTCCAATCAGTAGAGGAATTATTAATATCAATAATACAAGTATCAAATTGAGCGCCATAGCCTTCAGTTTTTCTTTTTAAAGGATCTTTTAAATCATAGCGGGCATAGCCAGGCTTAATAATTACCTCGCTTGTTACTTCACTTGAAGAATGTTTTTCTTCACTAGATGAAGCTTCATTTACATTATTACAACTAAATGTACACATAGTTAATATTGTAAGTAATAAATAACTTAAACCTTTTTTCATACGGTTCACCTTATTTATTTTTCTTTAAAAGTAAAACCAATGATAAGAAAGCAAAAGATAGATAGGCTAAAGAAGATGTATTTCCCTTACAACCACTATTTGGCTTTGTTTCACTCGGAGTATTTGATGGATTTTCACTAGGATTTTCACTAGGATTATCGTTTACTTGTTCATTTACTCTAAATCTTACCTCATTTGTTGCTTCAAGTTCGCCATCGCTTGCTTTAAAAATAATATTATAAATACCACCTTTAGAAGGCTCCCAAACAAAGTAACCATTTCTTATTATACCAATTTTTTCATCCTTATATGTGGCTTCATATGTTAGTTTTTTATCACCATCATATTCAAATAATTCACTTAGCTTAATTTCCATTTCTTCATTAGCGTCATAACTAGCAGCAGGCGCAAAGTTATCTATAGATTTTAAATTAAATTGTGGCTTAGTGCATCTTATATAAGGAGTTGCTTCTTCTTTAGTAGTATTATCATATGATGTAATTTGTAACTTTTCGATATCAACGGCAACACCAGTATTTTCAGTTGTTGCATTAGCAGAATATCCACTTGATGCCCAAAAGCCAATGTAACCTTTTTGCGTATCAAATGGGATTACTTCATCTTGTTTGTGAGTGTTTGAATAATAAGCATTTGATTGAAAATAGGATGTTTGTAATACACCATCAATATAAACCTTAAATGTTGTTCCGATTTCTTTTGGACGAGGACGAGATGGATCCTTTGCATGGGTACTTGTAGCCTCAATTGTAAAATAATGATAATTATTATCACACCAATCAATGCTAGAGATAACACTACCCTCTTGAGGATTATCACTTTGTAAAAAGTAACGAGCTGCTCCATTTCCATCAAACGATTCATTAATTAGCATTTGAATATGAGAAGCTCCTTGAATTCTTTCAAAGCAAATAGAAATCCAACCCTTATTGTTATACCAAGGACAAGCTGACATAGCAACATTTTCAACTTGTGTAGCATCATCATAATCAATAAATGCAGTTAAATATAAATTTGCATAGTCAAATTGACCTTCAAAGCCAGTATCTGATGGACTAGGAAGATTTAAATTTGCATACATATCTAATCTAAATTCGTTAAATTTATTTGTTTTATATAAAGCATAATTAGATGATGCCATATTAATATTTTCCATTTTTAAATGACCTGAATCAAAAGTTGTTTTACCAGCACCAATTCCAACAACATCCCAATCATACTTCCAATTTGCTAAATTGTTTTCTTCTTTTATATCAATACTATATTCATCACTAGCATTGACCTTTAATGATTCACTTGTAAAAACGAATAATATACCAAAAGCTAAAGCTGATATTAATAGTTTTTTCATGTTTAATTAGTCCTTTCTTGTTGCTTGATATAATTTGTATTGATTTGTTAGCCATTCAATATAGTTAGAAGCTTGTGATCTATAATGTGTACAAGCATCAATCCATGTTTCGCTTGGATTTTTAGTTCCAGCCCATGCTTTAGTTGCACATTCAAGATAAATATATGCTTCAGCTGTTGTATAATCCTTTGATACTTGAGCACTAGCTCCATAGAATAACATACCATCAGTAGCGTTTTTCAAGCAATTATAATTTCTAACCTTTTCAATCCAATTTCTTTCAGTTTCTGTATATTGCATAGGAATTTTATATGAAATGTCATCATTGTGAATTAAAGCAAATACACCACTATATGGCTTATGAGTTACATAATAATCATCCGTATATTCATAATAGTTATCACCGAATGATGAATCCTTCCATTGCTCACCTTTAATACCATAAGCACAAAGCTCATAGTTATCTTTATTTGAATACATCCAATCTAAATATTCAATTATTAAAGGAGCTTTATTTGATTTTTTATTAATAATTAAGCAGTCTGTATTTTTAGATACTTCAGCAAAGGCACCACTATTTTCAACGACATTACCATTTTCATCAACTGCATCAAGAGGATCTAAAATTGTAAATTCTGCCTTTTCATCAATTTCTTTACATTTTCTTGCAACATCAATTAAATTAGTAATTGTTGGATTTAAAAAATATACTGCAGATTTTCCAGCTGCTAAATTTGATAATCTTTGGTTGGCAGAAATAGTTGTATTATCTCTTTCCCAAAGGCCATCGTTTACCCAATCATATTCTTGTTGCAATACCTTACCATAATTTTCACTAATCCAGCCTGGGACAACTTCCTTAATAGTATTATCATCATTATAATTAACGGCTCTATATTGATATCCAGTCGACTTATAAGCCCCAGCTAAAAGAGTAAATTCCATATCATATACGGGCCCTGATAATGGTGTTGTACATGTTGAAATTTCACTTTTCATTTTACGAATCATTGTATCAAAATCTTTAATAGTTCTACACCAAGTTAAAGTGCCTTTTGAAGAATCAGCTTCTTCTTTACTTTCAGTATAGCCAACCTGTCTCATGAAATCTTTTCTAACTAGTACGCCTTTTTGTTTTGTAATATTAACCGAAGGAATGCCAATTATTTCATCATTAAAATTAGTTACTGAATAAATTGAATCACCTAGTGCATTTAAAATGTTTTTGCCACCTTTTCTAAATGAAGCTGTTAAATCAAGGACAACATCTTGGCTTAATACTGTATCTTCAAGGCCTGCTTGACCTAAATAGCTAACAGCACAATCCCATGCACTAGACCCCATTACTGGAGAAAAAGCATTGCTAAATGTTGAGTGAGATTCATATAAAATATTAAAATTAACGGCATTACCTGTATCTTCATAAAATTTCTTTTCAATAGCTTCCTTTACGACATTTTCATCAACACCTTTAACGTATGCTCCATAAACATTACTTTCGTCAACATAAATTGTAATTGTAACTCGATTGTTTTTAACATCCTCCCATGGTAATCTTTCATTAGATGATAAATGTTCATTAGACGTGTTAGAAGTTGAATTTGTAGAATCAGTAGTACCACCACATCCTGTGATTGCTAAGCATGCTAATACCATTACTAATAATTTGCTTTTGTTCATATTTTTCTCCTTTTTCTTATTCTTTTACTCCACCTTCAAGACTTCCTTTAATAAAGAATTTTTGAAGAAGTGGATAAATTAGTATTATTGGAATTAAAGAAATGATAACTGCTGCACTTCTTAATCCTCCATAATTTAAATTAGTATCACCAAAATAAGCCTTTAAGAATTCATCACTATCCTCAATTCGACGAATAAAAGCTTGAATTGGCCATAACTGATAGTGGTTACTATCAATAAATAATGATGCTGCAAACCAATCGTTCCACATTGCAACAGATGTATATAGTGAAATAGTTGCAATAATTGGAAGATTTAATGGTAATACTACTTTAAATAAAACCTGTAAATTAGTTGCTCCATCAAGTTCTGCTGCTTCAATTAATGCTTCAGGAACTTGACTGAAAAATTTTCTGGCTAATAATATATACCAAGCACTTACACCACTTGGTAAAATCAAAGCCCACAAAGTATTCATTAATCCAAGATTATTAATTAAGATATAATATGGGATTGTTCCCCCACTAAATAACATAGAAATAATGAAATAATATGTAAAGAACTTTTTGAATTGTAATTTTTTTCGAGTTAGCGCATAGGCGGCAAGTGAAGTTGTAAAAATCATTAGTACTGTAGTACAAATAACTACAAATAAAGAATTTAAAATAGAAATTACAAATTGATTACTTTCCATGCTAAATATAGCTTTATAATACTCTAAAGAAAAATCTCTAATAATTAGGCTATATCCATATAGTGTTAAGGCTTTTGTCCCGGTAAATGAAGAGTTAATTAATAATAATATCGGAATGATAAAGATTAAAGCAAAGATAACCATGAATATAACATTACATACGCTGAATATTTTTTCGCCTTTTGATTTAATCATGTTAATATGCTCCCTCCCCAGTTTTCTTTTTTAAAATCTTATTACTAATAATTACAAGAATTAATGCTATTAAACTTTGAAGCATTGACATTGCAGCAACTGCTGAATAATTACTTGCATTACCAATATTTTCGAAAACTATCATACCAATTGTATCTGTTGTATCACGTAGCATAGCACTTCCTCTAATCATAGTGTAGATTTGATCAAAGTCATCCCTAACTAAGTTACCTAAACTAAATACAACCTGAATTCCAAATGCTGGAAGTAATCCTGGTAAAGTTACATACAAGAATTGCTTAAATCCACCAGCGCCATCAATTCTAGCAGCTTCATAAATTGATTTATCAATTCCAGCCATTGCTGCTAAATAAACAATTGTTGAATATCCAGCAGTTTTCCACATAGCACTAGATGTTAATATTAATCTCCAATATTGCGGAGAGGAATAAAAATTAATTGGTTCTTTTCCTAAAGCTTCTAAAATTTTATTAAATGTTCCTCCATCAGTTGCAAGTAAGACATATGATAATGTTGAGATAACAACCCATGAAATAAAATATGGAAAATAAGAAACTGTTTGAACGACATTTTTAAATATGCCATTTTTTAAATAATTAAATAATACTGCTAGGGTGATAGCTATTAAAAATCCAAATATGAATTTCCAAAAGGCTAAGATAAAGGTGTTTTTCATTAACTTTCCAAAATCACTAGAAGGATTAGTAAACAAGTCAACAAAGTTTTTCATTCCAAACATTTGTGACCATTCACTATTCCATATGCCATCATTTACACGATAATTTTTAAAGGCTATGACTATTCCGCCCATTGGAATATATGAGAAGATAAATAACATAACAACAGAAGGAAGTAGCATTAAATATAAATCGATGTTTGTAACAATTAATTTCATTTTTTTAGAATGAATTGCCTTTTTAAATAGCCCCTTTGTAATACCAATTATAATAAATGTTATTAATGCAATACCTAAAATAGAAAATATGCTAATTAGCACATAGTTTGGTGATAGTGTAAAATACACATATCCAGCAAAGCAATTTACATCCTTTTTTACTATTGATTGATCATTCGAATTAATAATTGAAACTTTTTGTGTTATTGGTTTAATAGTAATTGAATTTTTACTTACATTGCTAACATTTTTAGAACCGTAAGCCTTAATATTACCTTTGAAATTAAATGTTATGCTTTCAAGGCCTTCAAAGTCTGCTAAGAAGAAGGTAAATACTTGTCCTTTTTTATCTTTAGCAAGCATTCCATCACTTTTAAATAAATCAATTGTTTCCTGTTCATTTAATGTTTTATTACCATCTAATAAAATTGGAGCAATAGCAGCATTTTCGTCACCGAATTTTTGATTATCAAATTTGTAAATCATACTATTTGATGCGCCATCATTTAATTTTGTATAGTTCTTATAAGCCCCGATAAACCAAGAATCAGTAATTAATGAAACACTATCTGATTCTAAAATAAAATCTTTTGATTTTTTATATGAATAAATTCCTAAGTCTCCTCCAATATTTCCTTTTGATAAATATTGAATTCTCATAAAAGATAATGTGGCTTCATAATAATCATCAAGTTCTTTTACTTTTTTAATTTTTACTCTATCTTCTTCACCTGAACAAACATTAGCAGCTAAAATAATATCATTTAATTTTTTATCAACATCTTCTCTTGTAATAATTACGTTATTACCTAGTTCATCTTGATATTCTTTAGCAATTAAAATAGTTGCTTGTCCACTTCCATCTTTATTTATATCCATCGTTACATTACAACACGATGACATAACAAGGCAAATAAAGACTAAAAAGAATAAGGAAGCAACTTTTTTGAATTTATCTTTGACTTTCATTAATTATCACACCTTTCTTTTATAAATAATATTCAAACGCCACTATTAATGGCGTTTGAATTGTAAATTTAAAATATTAATTTTTCCTTTTTTTAAGGCATAATGCTCCAAGTAATGCAAGCATTCCGATAAGGCATGAAGCTTCACCTCTACAGCCCTTTTTATTTTCATTTGGTTTTTCTTCATTTGAAGAAGTATTATTTGTACTACTATTTATTATTTCACTTGAAGATGTGATTTCAGTAGGTGTGCTTGAAGGTTCTTCACTAGGTTTTTCACTAGGCTTTTCTTCACTATCTTTAATAACTTTATAAATTGCTAATTTTGCTTCATTTAAAACATTAGCATCCTTAGTTAATAATGATTTTTGCTCATCAGTTAAAGCATCATAAGCATTTTTAGCCATTTCATAAGCACTTTTAGCACTTTCAAGATTGTCTTTATTTACGTTAGTAATAACTTGCTCTAGTAATGCATCACATTCTTTAGCAATTTGTTTATTTTTAATGTCATTTTTAACCTTGACGCCATCATAAGAAGTAACTCCTTCAATGTAGATGCCTTTAATTTCAAAGCCACCACTTCCTTGATTAATCGGATCTGAAACGAATGCTTCAAGGCCAAAGTAACCACAATCCTTACTATCTTTATTTGTAGAAATATATTCTCTAACAAATGTTTTTCCACTTTCTCCACCAGTTAAAGAAATTATTGCTTTATAGCCAACGTATTCATCGTTTTCATATAAATCAATAGTTTTAATAGAAATCTTTGTATAGTTTTTATAAATATGATGAATGTCAAGTTGACTACCTTCTTCATCAGTTGGATAATCTAATATAGTTTTAAAATCAGCAAGAGGATTACCAGCTGCATCTTTAGTCATAGGAATAACACCATTAACACATTCAACGATTTTAAAGCCATCGCCTCCTACTAATAAAACCATATAGTTTCCTTCTTGTAGCCAGCTACCTTTATTATGATGCTTAGCAATTGAATCTGCTCTAACAATAAAGTAGAAATTACCCCACGTACATTTTTGTAGATTTGAATCAATAATCCATGTAAATTCCATTTCATTTAAAGCTTTAGCAGTTGTATAAATACTTAAATCATTTGTTGATGAATTAACAATTAAAGAGCCATCTTTAGCTTGCATATCATCAAAGCCATCTAATTCGTAAATGTTATCCTTAGTCTGTGCAAAATTATAGCCATCAATTTTATTTGCATCTTCATATTCTTTTAAAGCAATTAAGGATTGCTCTAATAAATCAGCATTTGTTACTTCGCTCTTTTCAATATCATATAATTCATCATAAGCTTTTTTAGCGGCTAAAATAGTCCTTGAATCTTTAGCATAATTAGTAATAGGTAAATTGATTTTAGCAATTAAAGCAACTACTGGGTCAGCATATGATAAAATATCTTCATATTTATCTAATGCTTTTTTGCATTCTTCTAATTTTTTGACTAATGTAGCATCGCATTGTGATTTTTGTTCATCAGTTAATAATTCATATTTAGCACTAGCATCTTTTACTATTTTTGCTTGCCTTTCATAATTAACTCTATTATAAGCTTCATTAACTTCGTTTAATTTTTCTAAAGCTAACTTAGCTAATACCACTACATCAACATTTTCTAAATCAGATTTAATTTGATTATATTTATTAATGTCTTCACTAGAAACAAGTTCTTTTTGAGTATCTGTTAAATTATTATAAAGATTTGTAACATTGTTAAATTGATTTACAATATCTGAATAGTTATCAGCTGTAATTGTATCATAATTAATTTTAGTTAATTCATCTATAAATTTATTAGCATAATATAAATCCTTTGAATAAGATGATTTACTATCAGCTACATATAAACTAATTGTGTTATTAGTTAAATCAGGTGTATTGCCACTAGCTGTAAGTGCTAAACCAGCTGATTGATTTCCCCACAAAGATTTATATGGTAATAATATTTCATTGCTATATGTTTCACCTTTTCTTGAAGCATAATATGAAATATTTAATTTAACACCATCAGTTACATCTAAAACATCAAATGTTACCTCTGTTTTTTGTTGACAAATAAACCAAAATGAATTTCCATCAACACCAGGAATTAAAAATGTTTGATCTGTGCCAATAACATTAATGTTACCTTCATCACATACTATTAATTGGTAACCAGCATGAGTAATACATAAAGCGATAAAGCTTCCGTTAGCATTGCTTGGAACGATTGTATTAGTAGTATTATTAAATGTCCATAATACTTTTGAAAATTCCTCAGCTTGACCCTTAACCATCAATACAACTCCACCCCATGAAGAATCTAAAGCTGTATAGTCAAGAACGAATTTAACTGTAGCATTACCATTAAATTCTTTTGTAATGCCAAGTGATTGAATACCAGTTTGACTCATTGTACCATCATTAATTGCTGCATTGTATAGAGTTTGCCAATAATTAGCATCGCTATGATATTTATTAGCAACATCAATTAAGCTATAGCTTAACACTTCTAAATTAATTTCAACTTCGTTATTTTCTTTAACATTAACGATTACTTTATAAGTACCATTAACATTAATCTTTATTTTTCCATCATTTCCTTTTTCGTAGAATGATCCTTGATATTTCACTTCATTAGTTGAATTATCAACAAATGATTTAACAGCATCGTATCCATGAGCTGATTTTTCATCATCTACAAGGAAGTTAACATTAAATTCTTGACCTTCTAAAAGATTTAATGAACTTGCAAATGAATGTGCAAATCCTTCATTTGCTTCAATTTTTTCAAATGTATAGCCATTATCTAATTTACATTCATATTTAGTTGTAGGAATAATAGGTACATCTACTGCTTCAATATTGTTAACCTTCATTGTAACTTCGATATTATGATTTTCATTAATAGTACCACTACCAGTTCTACCATAAGTTACATGCTTTGTATTTCCTTTTAAAGAAGCATTAGTTGAAGTATAAGAGAAAGTTGCATCGATTTCATGACCCCATGGTGATTTTGTGATTAATTCAAAATCAAATTTAACACCACTTGCTGTTTCAGTCATTTGAGTAACGATTCTGAATGCTTTATCAAAACAGTAATAATGAAATTGATTCATGATATTTGGATCATCAGGAAAATTATTAGGAACAATGTTAGTTCCTTCTGTATAGCCTAAAGATTTATCAAATATGACAGTTCCATTAGCATCTCTTTCAATTACAGCAAAGCCCTTTGTCCAACCCCAAACTAAAGAAACAGAATTATTAGCTTGTACCATACCAGTTGTAGCATCAATGCCAAATGTAGTATCATTAGCAAATGTTAAATATTCCCATTTCCAATCAGCCATAGGACTTAATTCAAGGCTTTGATTAGATGTAAAGTCAACCTTAGAGTTTCCACCAATTTCCTTTGTTTGATAATTAAATGTTGGTCCAGTTGCTTTCATTACATTTCCAGTAAATATAGCATTATCACATGCACTCCAATTATCTTTACTAGCTGAATAAATAGTAGGATCAACAATACCCATTGTCATAATGATATTATGATTTTCATCAATAGTACCACTACCAGTTCTACCATAAGTTACATGCTTGTCACCTTTTAATTGTTCATTTGTAGAAGTATAAGAAAAAGTAATATCTATATCATGACCCCAAGGCGATTTAGTAATTAATTCAAAATCAAATTTAACACCATTTGTTATTTCAGTCATTTGGGTAATAATTCTAGATGACTTATTAAAGCAATAAAAATGTGATTCATTTAATATATTAGCTTGATCAGCTCCATACTTTTCAAGCCCTGTTACTTTAACACCAGAATCATCTAAAGATAAGGCTTTGTCAAATACAGCCTTTCCTGTTGAATCCTTTTCAATTACAGAAAATCCTTTTCCCCAACCCCAAACTAAAGAAAGTGAATTGCTAGCTGTTGTAATACCAGTTCCAGCATCAATTCCTTTTTCATTACTAGTTGAAAATGTTAAATATTCCCATTTCCAATCAGCCATAGGACTTAATTCTAAAGTTTGATCAACTAAAAAATCGACTTTAGAATTACCACTAATTTTTTGTGTTTGCCAGTTAAAGTTTCCACTTACAGCTTTCATAGAATTTTCAGTAAAAGTTGCGTTAGTTGAATCAGTCCAATTTGATTGATTGTTAGTGATAATATCACCACTAACCAAAGCATCTTCTGCAAAAATCTCTACATTAGAATCATTAATTACAAATGATGAAATTGTGATTAATGGAGCTGTTACTACTAAAGCTAATGTTAATAATTTTTTACCTTTTTTCATAGCGTTCCTCCTAGTTTTGTAAAAAAATATCTACTAAATCTAAACATAAATAAGTTTTCTAATTAAAGTATAGCATTTATGAATATTGTGATAAATATCGTTTTTTGACTACTTTTTTAACATTTTTTTAGTTCATTTTTCATTGATGCAATAAGCATATTAAAACTGAAAAACATAGTGTGTAAAATTCCTTTACCATTCTCAGGATTGTATGATTCTGACATACTTCCATTTTCTAAAATGCCTTTATAATAGGTATTTAATGTTTTTTTATAAATTTGCTTGGCTTTATTTTTATAGCCATAATTTAAGTAAGCCTTAAAAATAAAATATGATGACACTCCCCAAATAGCACCAAGCCAATTTGAAGGATTCCCAGATGGCTCTAGATTATACATTTTTTCGTATTTTGATAAAGATCTTACTCCATATTTGGATAATAATCCACCATTTTTTAAATGCTTAAAAGCTTTTTTGACATCGTTTTTATTAGCAAAGTTAAATGCATAAGGAGCATAGCAACCAAAGAATTCTATTTTTAAAGGAATGGAATTCCAAAATGGTTTTAATCCTTTATTAAACACTTCTGTTTCATTGTTTTTAACGTTAATATCCTGTGAATAAAATATATTATCCTTTTTGTCAAATGCATGCTTATAAATTGAATTTATAAGGCTGTTTTTTTCTTTTTCATAAAAAGAATAGTCTAAATTTTTCATTTTCATTATTTCTATTAATGAATTGTATTCATCCACCATTGTAGAATTAAATAGAATATCAGCACTACTTGAATATGGCCTTCCAAAAACTGTTGGATTATTATCTACACCTATCATGATGTCGCTAATGTAATAAAACAATCCTGTTTTCTTATCAAATTGATTTTCCTTTAAATACTTTAAATATAAGCAAAGCTTATTGACATCAATAAATGAATAATCATTATTTAATTTGCAGGCTAATAAAGCTGATTTTATTAAATAACCCTTTAAGGAATTTTTAGCATTTTCTTTACTACAATAAGTATCATTTATAACATTACATCTTAGCATTATTGGAGTAAAACCATCATTTTCCATAAAATCAGTAAAGTTTAAGACATCGCCTTTAGCAGCTTCGTTTACTAGCTTTCTATAATAAGTATAATCAAAATCTTTATCATTTTTTAAAAGTTCTACAATGTCATTTAAAGAATAAATTGACCAATAAGAATCCCAATCCCAAAGAGTATTATGATAAGCAAGGCCTGGCTCTACAAAGCTATGCTTTAATTTTCCTTTTGGTGCACTTATAACATTAAAGGCATACTTTTTTAAGAGCTCAAATAATATTTTTTCTTTTTTATTCAACTTATGCACCTTCTTGCTTCTTCTTTATCATCTTTAATGGTTACATTGCCAATGATTCTTTTTAAATCATTAATTAATTTGTCTCCATATAATTCATGGCCTTTAGAATTTGGGTGTAAGGCTAATGTGGCATTTGAAAAATAGCTAGCATCGTAAGGTATATATTCATGAGCATCAATAATGATAATATTGTTATGCTTTTTATATATTTCTATCATTTTGTTTGTTATGTCTTTTAATGAATAATCTACACCTTTTTCATCTGATCTCCAAATAGGAAGTAAAGCAATTATTTTAGCTTTAGGAAAATAATTATTAATGGAATTAATTACAATTTCCATGTTTTTAGTTAATTCTTCAAATGCTTTTTCTTTGTTTCCATTTCCCATTGCAAAGGAGTTTGTACCATTAGCTATAAAAACATATTTTGGATTAATATTATATGTTCCTAAAAGATTGTAATCGTTAAATGTTCTTCCAGAAACTGCAAAATCATAGCCAATAAAATTATAGTATAAAGTGACTTTACTAAAGTAAGTTGATGCCGGATTAAAGCATTCACTTCCTTCAGTTATAGAATCACCAAGGAACACTACCTCATAATCTTTTTTAACGGCTTTAAAGACTTTGTTATTTTCAATTTTTATACTTTTAATTGCTACACAAAATCCTGTTGGAAACACTAAAGTAACCCGATTATAATCATTATCCTTATTAGTAATTGTAAATGTTTCAATATAATGCTCACCTTTATTTACCCTTTTTAAAGGAACATCGCGCTTTTCTCTATTAACTAGTAATCCAAATTGAAATTCTAAGTTTTCAACCTCGCTATCCATAATTTTATAATCAATAGTAATTGTTTTTGAATTTGTATACATATCAAACATTATATTTGAATCATATTGCCCAGAATTTCTAGTTGTACATTTTATATTTTGAATAATGTTTAATCTATCAAAATAAACGCCATCCTCTTCAACATGATAGTATAAATAATTTACAACAACCTTTTCTTTAATCATTTTAGCAAGTGTTTCATCTATTTTGTAATTAGTAGCATCTCTTTCAGTAAATGTTACATTTGATATTTTGGCTTCAACTCCCTTTTTTAAGTAAAAGGCTAAATCACTTATTTCATTTCTAGCATTTCCATAGGTATCTACCATTTCATGTTTATTTACATCTATATAAACACGATATTTACTTATTTTAATATTAACGTGGTATGTCTTATTAATATCAAATCTTGTGTTGTTATGCTTATCCTTTAATAAATCAGATTTTCTTTTCCAATCTGGTGTATAGCCTCCAAAGCTAATTTTATTTCCATCCTTAAAAACTGTGAATTTTGATTGATAAATATAATCACTAGTAAATTTATCAATTTCGCCGACATTTACAAGCATTATTTCATCATCAAAGATAAATTCATCATCTTTTTTAGTATCATTTGGGATTTTTAAAATTTCAAAATCAAAGGAAATTTCTACAATATCTTTTTTGTAATTTTCCTTTAATTTTATTTTATAAATTGGATTAGTTAGCATAATTAAGCCTCCACTTCATAATACCCTTCTTTAAACAATTGATTTCTATAATATACATTTCCATTACTTGGTACAATAATTATTAGTTTATTAGCATTTATTTTAAAATGATAAATGCCAATGCATGTTAATACTTTACAATCAATGCTTATATTTTGATTATTAGGATTTAAGTTAATTGAGCCATCATCATTAATATTTGCTCCCATTAATCCGCGAATCATAAATTCAGCAATAGGACTAAACATATGGTGATTTAAGGAATTTGTTAGCTCAAAATCCTCACACAGGGTAGTTTGATTATTATCTATCCAATATCTAAATGATGGATATTCTTTCCTTAATAATATTTTTAAACCAATATCAGTTCTATGGTTTTTAGCCAAGCTATCAAATACGTATTTGACACCTAAAATACCCATATGAATAGAAAAATCATTTTTTATTAAATAATTTACTATTTCATCAGTTTTATTAATAATATTAAAGTATGTTAAGCAAGCTAGTCCAGTTAAGCTAGTAACGTTACTATATTTATTAATAATAGCTTTTTTAATTTTATTTGCCATGTCTAGATAATATTGCTCTTTATTATTATTTAATAATTTTGAAAATTTAGTTAAATATAAAGACATTTCCATAAAATAAGAGCTAGATATTAATGTTGTATCACATACTTCAAACTTAACATTTTTAGGATAATTCCAATCACCAAGCCCAATAGAAACTAAATAATTATTAGAATTATTAATTAAATAATTATAATATTTTTCAAGATGAGGATACATTTTTATTACTTCATCTTTATCACCATAATAGTAGTACATAGCATCAGTGATTCTAAACATAGCAACATCCCAAGCTGGACCTGTGCCCCAGTTAAAACCCCACCCACACGTTGGAATAATACATGGAATTTGCCCACAAGGTCTTTGAGCAACCTTAAAATCATCAAGCCATTTTTTATATGCTTGATGCATATTGAATGTATAAACTGATGTTTCTAATGATAATTGTGCATCTCCTGTCCACCCATTTTTTTCACGATGAGGACAATCTGTTGGAAAATCCACATAGTTTGATTCAATGGCTTGAATAGACATATCATATAGCTTGTTTAATATTTCATTACTTGATTTAAAATAGCCCTCTTTAGTAAAGTTAGTTCTTATAAGATAAGCCTTAATATCTTTAACTTCTACATTGCCTTCAATTAAGACATAACGAAAGCCATGATAAGTAAATAAAGGCTTATATGTATCTATATTATTAGATAAAATACAAGTATCTGTTTGATACTCTACATTTTCATTAAAAATATACATTGAATTAGAAGAATTATCTAAATGATTATCAACTAATCTATCAGAATAAATTATTTTTATAGTGCTACCCTTTTTTCCTAAAAAGGTAGCCTTACAATATCCTGCCATATTCTTTTTAAAATCATAGATTATTTTATTATCAAGTTTTTTAATAATAGCTGGAGCTATTTCTTCAACTTCACTAATTCCTTCAATATATGATGGCTTTAAAATACCACCAGCAGGAGTAGTAAGCGATACTAAATGGTATTCTTTAACGGCATTAAAATCATGAGTTTCTCCAGTTCTTAAAGCATTGGAAGTAATTTCTCCATATGAATATTCCCAAGATTTGTCTGAGTATATCTTTTTACCATCAATATCAAGCTGGAATAATAGCTTAGCATTATCTCTCCAAGGGGCATGATTAAATCCCCAAGTATCTATAGTTGTTTGATTATACCAGCCATCACCAACTATTACTTCGATTTTGTTGATACCTTCTTTTAAGAATTTTTTAACATTATAGGTTGAATATAATACTAACTTATCATATTCACTAAAGGAAGGCTCTAATACTTTATTTCCAACCTTTTTGCCGTTTATTTTTAACTCAAATAAACCAAGGCCAACTAAATCAACAATAGCATATTTTTTTATTGCTTCAATATTTATTATTTTTTTAAAATATAAAGCTTTATTGCCAATTTCTTTTGTATCACTAACAAAATGAAAGCCATTAGATATCCATAAAGCATTATTATCAAAGCCGTTTACTAAGCCTGAATAAAAATAGTTTTCATAAATAATAGACTTATTTATAGTAAGCGTATAATCATATCTTTCATGCTCTTTAAGTTTTAAATTTACTTCAAGATATTGATTTTGACTATTTTGCTTTGTTTTAAAAACAATTTCATCATTGTTTTTAATTATTAATTCAACGCTTTCTTGCTTAATAACATTTTCAAGGCGCCATGAAAAGTATAGATAATCTATAATGTTATATGGTATTAAAGAGCCATTTAATAAAACATTTGTTAGCTTACTTTCCATAATAGTCCTTATATCTTTTATATAGATTTCTTGCAGAAGGATAAATAGATTGTGGACTCATAAAATGAGAGAATTCAAATGTAATCATTTTAGAAACAATTGGTTTAACAACGTTGATTTTGCTTTTTAAAACATTAAAATCAACAGGCATTAGACCATTTGGACTTTTATCAAACATTTCAATGTTTGCCCAAATTTCAATTCCTTGCTCATCCATTGCTTTTTTAGCTTGTTTAAAATACTCTGATCTTTGTTCATAAGGAGCTGATCCATCTTGAAAAGCACAAAAGTCAATATTGCCTTTTGAATCTTTAAGGATTTCTTTCCATTCTTTATATGTTTCTTCTGGTGATAAAGGATGATCCTTATCAGCCCATTCACAATAAAAGAATGGTGAAAACATAACCTTTTTGTCAGGTGTTTTATCCTTGCACATTTTAGCAAGTGTATTTTGAAGATAAGCAATATTTAAAACGTTTGAGCCAACCTCATGTGGAATATACCAACCATAAAAAGATTTATAATGGCCATACTTTTCACATACCTCATCAATTAATAATCTATTACATCTAATTTCTTCATCAGCGTCTCCTTCATTCCATGTAAGATTTGAAATGTAAAGGCCAAATATTACCTTCATATTTCTTTTTTCACATTCTTTGAAGATAAAATCAGCAAAATCTGGATCATCTTCATTTAAATGTGGTAAAACCTTTGAAGGATAAATCATTTTTCCATTAAAGCCAGCACGAATTGTAATTACTGTATCAATTCCTACTTCTTTCATGTAATCTAAATCCTTTGCCCATTGCTCATTATCCCAGTTAGATGATGGGATGTCGTATGTAATTTCGTCAATAAATGTTCCTGAAATTGGATAATTTTTATTCATAACTGTCTCCTTAAATAAATTTATAATTTAGAGTTTATAACAAAGTTTGTTATTCATCTCTTTGTGATTTTGTTGATACTCTTTTAATGTTTACCTTCATATTTGTACTAAAGGTACCACAATTGTCTAAAAACACATCAAATGTTTTATTTTCATCATTTGTACAATCATAAAAGTTTATATTATCGGTATATCGCATATATAAAGCATTTTTACTTGAAAATTCACAATTTTTAACGGTAATATTTTTATGGTAATATGGTTCTACACTGGTTGATTTAAATTCCGGAATAGAAACAACTCCACTTTTATTCATAATAAATCTAGTGTTTTGTATTAATACATTATCTACAGGGCTAGATTCATACCAAAAGTTAGTATCACCTGTAAATAATAAATCCATTTCTGTTATACAATGATCAATGATTACTTCTCCTCGCGTTTGAAATCTTAAATGTGTATTTGCTTTTCCAAATTCGCAATTAGTAATATAAACATTAGGATTTGTAGATAAATTTTCAATTAATGAGCCTTTTGAAACTTCTTTAATTTTTTTATTTAAAGTAAAGATATATTTTTTACCTTCTTGCTTAATGCTTAATATTTTTGCTTCATCTATTTTTTCTAATGAATGGCCATTATATATAGCAATATCGTCATTAACATCAAATATTTTAAAGGCATCTGATTGCCCTAAGCAAATGGCTGTTAATTCATAACCATTTAAAGAGTCGAAAACATAATAATTAGAATGAATATTAATTGCATCATCAATAGTTCCTGTAATTATACTATTTTTAATAATTAAGTTTCCCTTTAAGCTAACTGCATGAATGCCATCAGCCGTATTTGAAATAATGCCACAAGAGATATCATCATAAAACATTTTTAATCCATCAATCGTTAAGTTTTTAGTATAAATAGGAAGAAGCCCCATGCCTAAGCCATTAACTATTCGATAGTTTGTTACTTTGATATTTTCACAATTAAAGATAGTTAAATTTGATATATCACGATTATTCATACATAATATTAATATTGAGCCAACATTATAAGGTGGAATGTTTTTACCCTTAAAGATGACATATTCACCTTCATGATAAGCAAGAAGTGAGCAAGCACTATCGCCCCAAGGTAACTCACATTTATCCATATCTTTATTTCCAATTAAGACAACGGGCCAGCTTAAGCCCTTTTTTGTAATTGGGTCAAACTCTTGTAAGAAGATATATGTTTGATGTAATGTTTCATCCTTCCAATATTTACTTTTAGGTATGAATTTTCCATCATTTACTTCATATGGAAATCTATCATCAACCTTAACCTTTATATAGTCTTCACCTTTTTCTACTAAAGTCATTTGGGTATTAAACGATCTATCATATTTAACAACAGCATTTTTGATTTCTATATTTTTAGAATTTGCAATTATAATTGGAGTTAAAGCTCCATTTAAATAAAGTGTAGCTCCATTAAAGTCTAAAACAATATTTTCTTTGTTATTAATGTATATAGCTGTATCATGAAAATTACTATATCTAGTAGTTGAACAAAAATATTCAATATTATCAAGGGGAATAGTATCTTCCTTATAATAATTTAATTTTTTTTCGTTAACCTTATAATATGTATTGCTTTCAAAATCCATTTTTTTATAAAATGCTTTTTCTTTCATAAATAGTTATCTCCAAAATTAATAATCACAAATCTATCTATATTTTATTTTCTTTAGCATTTTTAGTAAATAGCATTTTTTGTATTGTTATTTTGCTTTTTTTTTCTTGATATTACACATATATTTAACATTCAAAAATAAAATGGTAAAATAATATTGTTAAAGAAAAGGACGAAAGTAAATATGAAAAAATATCATCCATTAATCAAAAAAAGTAAAAGAAGAGACGAATTATTATCAAATAAAGAAACATCAATTATTAAAAAAGCAAATCGTAGATTTATTAAGATTTTCCTTTTAGTTGGTATAGTTTTATTAAGTATAATTGTTATAAGCTGTATAATTGATATTTTTTCATTCTTTTATAAACTTCATCCTTATGCTGGTTATATATCACTTATATTATTAACTTCTTTAATTCTATTTTTAGTTATTAGACCAGTAATAATTGCTTTATCTACACCTTGCTTTACTTTAGATATTATTGATAGTACTAATAAAAAATCGATAAATCAAAAGAATTATCGAAAACTAAAAAAGGTCGCTTGTAATTTAATTGATGGCGATATTATTAGCGAAGAAAGTAAAAAAGAAATAGAAAAAGCTATGTCATCAAGAGAAGAATTGAATTTAGTCTTAAGAGATGTTTATAATGACGAAATTACTAAAAAAATTAATAAAATTGTTAATGAAAGTGCTACAAAGGTATTAATAGGTACAGCAATTAGTCAAAACAATCGCTTTGATAGTGCAACTGTATTATTAGTTAATATTCGTATGATTATGCGTATTGTGATAGCTTGTGGCTATCACCCATCATATCCCCAACTTTTTAAATTAATTGTGAAGGTTTTTCGTAATGCTTTATTTGCCTATACTATTCAATCAATAAATATTGATGAAATGATAGTTAATGGAATTGATAAGCTTGTTAAAGGAGCACTATCATCTATACCATTTTTGTCTGAAATTACTAAAAGCTTAACGCAAGGAGCAGCTAATAGCTTACTTACATTAAGAATTGGAATAATTACAAGAAAATATTTATATGAGGAATTTGATATTCAAGCAATGTTAACTGATCCTGATGAAATAAATAATCAAATATTACAAGAAGCAGTAGAAGAAGCTGATTTAAGCATTGATAATGTCCTTAGTGAATATAAAGAGCAAAAAAAAGTAAGGGTTTAATATTAAGTCTTTACCTATTTGAGATTTTCAAAAAACATATAGTTACTTTTACCATGTGCTTTTACATAATAAAGTGCACGATCTGCATTTTGAAACTTTTCATCTTCATTTGTATTATCTTCCTTGAATGTGATGCCAATACTCATAGAAACTTTCGGAAGATTACCATCAGTACTTAATAGCTTTTGCTTTAGTTTATTTAGCTTCTCACTAATATATCCACAATCATCGTTAGTTACATTAGGAATAATTATAGCAAATTCATCACCGCCAATTCTAAAAATGAGTTTAGTTTCATTAAATACTTCACTTAGTTTTTCAGCAACCTTTTGAATTATTTTATCTCCCATAACATGGCCGAATTCATCATTAAAATTTTTAAAGTAATCAACATCTAAAAGCATTAAGGCAAAAGGAGTTGTACCTTTTTGATAATTTAATAATATTTTATTAAACATACTACGATTTAAAAGCTTTGATAATGCATCATGTTCTGCCTCGTGATGTAATAATTCTTGATTAGTTAAATTTTCTTTATATACACGATTATATGTTTTAGCAAGTGATTGTAGCTCAATTGCACCAATCTCTGGAACAACATTATCATTTTTCATATTTTCATTATAAATATTTAATGGATTTATAACTAACTTATGAATAACAAAGTTTTCAAAAATAAAGAATAATAGCAAAACAAATTGAGCGATGGCTTGTTTAGTATAAAGGCCTTTAAAAATATCAATAGTATCGTTTTGCTTGCTTTTAGTCATTGCTAGTAATTGTTCAAGGCAGCTATTTACATTTGAAGATATTTGTTCCTTTACCAATTGATATTCATTATCACTTACTAGCTTTTGGGCTTTACTAATCTTTTGTGCAGCACTTAAAGCAAGATCATTTTCATCAATAATAACATTTGCTAAATCTGCTGGAGTATTTTCAACATTTAATGCGATTGCAGTTAATTTCATAGCATATAGCTCCTTAATCATTAAATGATTAGATTCTTCCATTGCTTCCTCAATATCTTTTAATTGATCAATATTTTCAAAATTTTGACGTAACGCCAATAAGGCATTTTCTCGATGCTTAGTAACATTTGCTTCTTCAAAGTAACCATTTAAGTATTTTTCCTGGCCGGTCATAACATATAATCTAACCTGCTCAGTTAAAATATCTGATCCTTGTTGCATTTTTCTAGCAGCCTCTTCTGATATGATGCATTGCTCAGTAATAGTTGTAACTTTTTCAAAATAGTGAAATCCAAAATAAGAAACAAAAGAAAATACTGCAACAAATATTCCGGCAAAAATCATATTTATGAAATTAAATTTTTTAATATGTATATTTTTTGACATTGCTTTAGCCTCCAAGCTTTAATGTAAAAATACTAGAATGCTTTTTAAATGATAAAACAAAATGTAAAAAAAGTTAAGATAATTTAATTTTTTACCCAAAATAAAGGGAAATGGAATATTTATTAAATTGAAGTTTATCATATTTTACTATACCAAGCTTATAAATCATATATAATTTTTAAAGAAAATTATTCTTTATTTAAATAATAAATATTAGCATTTAATTAAAAACTCACATCAGTTATTTGATGTGAGTTTTAAAACTTATTTATGAGTTAATGTTTAATCGTAAAACAAAACAATAGTTTTATAAGTTGGAATAGTAGTAGAAGAATCTAAATAATATCCAACTTCAACATTGATTAATTTATTATTTATTGTTTTACTGTAAACATAAGAAATGTTTTCATCTTTATCTACTATTTCTTCTTTAGCAAATGAATTCATTTCTAAATAGCTCTCAATGTTTTTAGTGGCAATTTTTGCTGATTTTTCATCTAAAACATCTGTTTCAATTTGCAATAAGCAATTTCCTTCTTTACCTTTTAATTGGCGATAACTTACCTTAGATAAAACCTCACTAGATATAGTTCTATTTGAGAAGAAATCAAGTTTATCAAAGATTTCATCCATAAAGCCATATGAAGCTAAGCCTAATCTTTTTTCAATAAGTTGATTGAATTTTTCTTTATCTAAATAAGAATCAAAACTACCTTGATAATAAAATACACCAAATGAAACTGTTTGATTGCTTTCATCGTACATAAGTGAAAATAGCCAAACATTATCTTTTGATAAATATTGATTAATACTAAGACCATAATAGTCATCAAGCTTTAAAGTTAAGGTATAAGAAAGCTTTTCCATTTTTTCTTTAAAGTCAGGCAAAGGATTATTTAGTGCAGTTCCAATAATTGTACAATTAGAATCACTTTTGCTATCAGTATTTAAATAATAATTATATGTATTATCTATATTTGGAAAATCTTCAATTGTAAAACTATTTTCATTATCTAATTTTATGTAATTCATAAAATCAACTAAATGAGTTAATTGATTAACGCCTTTTAATGAGTCTTTATTATTTGTTAGTTCATCAATTTTAGTATTATTAATATCATAAACCTTTAAATAAATATCATTACTTATCATATAAGTGTGAGTTTCTTTATCAAGTGTTTTTTTAGAATATAAATTTAAGCTAGAAAGATCATCATTAGTAAAGCCAATTTTATTAAAGAAAGTTGAAAATGTTAAAGCACTAAAGCCATAATAAGTATCATTAGAAAACATTGTGCTATTTAATTCTTCATTATCCACCTTAGGTCTAAAATCAAATGAAGGGATTTCATATAATGATGAGGCTACATACCTTTTACCTGTTTCTATATCAACATAATAATCGCTATTAACAGAATGCTTAATAACACCATCTTCTTTATAAAAAGAAGCACTTAAAATACCATCATCATTTATAAAAGCAACATTATTTGTTGTAGGATTTTCATCATTTATATCAATATATTCATGATTTGCATTAAAAACGCCATTAGAATATGCGGTATCTGTGTATTTAGATACATAGATAAAATCATTAAATTTGAATTCTAATGTATAGTTAGTAAGGCTAGTTAATAAATTAATTTGATCCTTTAAAGGCTTAAATGTATCGTTAACATTAACTATAAAACTAATAGAGTTAACATCAACATTAGTGTTTAAATATGATATAGCAATTTCTACATCTCCAGCTTTAGTAAATTGTTTGTTTTCATAATTAGTTGAATAGTTTTTAGTTTCTCCTTTTGAGGAAAATGCACCATCTACATATGTTAATAAATTAATTTTTAATCCTGTGCTATCAAAATAGTCGCCAGTATTATAGCTGACTTTATTTGGAAGAGATGCTATTTCAAGCTCATAAGAGGTGTAGCCCTTATATGGGAAAACACTAACTTCTATTTGGGCACTTTCAGTTTCATTACTAGCAAAAACTGTTATTTTTCCTGATTTTAGAACGGTTAATGAACCTTTATTAGAAATTAAGGCAATTGATTCATCACTAACGCTAAATTTAACATTATCTTTATTAGTCGTATACTGATAAGTATTACCAACATAGGCGATGCTTTCGCCACTTATGTTTAACTTTTCACTTTCAGATAAAGATGCATCGTTATTACAAGAAATCAAATTAATATTTATAGATGAAAACAAAAGTAACGAAAAGATAATTAAACTTTTATTTTTTCTCATAATTATTTATTTAAGTTCTCCTTGTCCTTTTGTATTTGTTCCTTTAAGCCAGCAATTACTGTAGTACCAATATCAAAAATTTTAAACTTTGCTCTATAAGTGTAAACGTTACCTGAAGCACTTAAAGCCACATTCTTAAAGTCAAACTCCATAGAAATTTCATTGTTTGTATATGAAATTTTTCCAGTTAAATCATTGAAAAATCCACTATCATTAAATATAGATGCATAGCTTCCATCAACTGCATTGAAGATTACTTGAGGTATTGAATAATCAATACTATATGAGCTTGTATCTGTAAAATTATTTCCATCCGTTTTAGAGTCATATGAATAATAAGTTTTATCTTCACTTAGTGTTAAGTTAGAATCTTCAATTTTAAATTCATCAGTAACAAATTTAGATAAATCACCAGTATATCCCTTTTTATAATCAGAAATACCAGCCAATCCTAAAAATTGATCGATACCACTATCAGTAAATTTACCATTTACCATATCAAAGTTATGAACATATCCATCTGGAGAATTATAGCCTCCACCTTCATATTCATTACCATCTCCATCAATGCCATATTTAGAATAATAACCATCAACCTCTGCTTTATAAACGTTTCCTTTTTCAACTAAATCTTCATATAAGGATACTGGATCACTAGTACCATTAATTAACTCGTTATTCCTAATATATTCTTTATCAACAATTTCATTTTTATCATTAATTAATTCGCCAGTCCAAGAAATTGTATAATTATAGTTGCTACCAGCATTATACATAATTCTTGTTAATTCATTGATGCTTGGAGTATGGATTTCTAATAGCTTTGATACCTTAAATTCGTTATTTTCGCCATAGCTAGCTGTTACAATAAAAGTTCCATCTTTTTCATTTACTGTTAAAAGACCATCGCTAGTTATTGTTGCAAGATTATTAGAAACAGACCAAGTAACATCTATATTAGAAGGGGCTTCAACTGTTAATTGAAGCTTTTCCCCTTGAACTAATACATCCTTTGCTGATTTAATTTCGCCTAATTCATTTAATTCAACATTAATAACTGTATCGCTACATCCCATTAAAATTGGAGTAGCAAGTAAAATAAATAAATATTTCTTTTTCATATTACCAATCCCATCCTGGATCAATTTCTCCACTACCTGATGATGTTTTTTCAAGTAGTTTTAAAGTTTCTCCATTATAAACAATATTAATTCCTTCAATTGTTCCATCACTCTTTAAAGCACCAACCATAGAAGCATTTAATTTACTAACTAATGCAGCGTTATCACAAACAATATTAGTTAATGTTAATGTATTACCTGAAACAACAATATCAAAAGTAAATGTTCCAATAATAGTTGTTTCGCCATAATAATAAGGTTCGTTTTTAATAACAAGAGTTCCTTTTAAAGTGTTTTCAGAAACATCTGTAAATGTTAATGTATAAGTAGTATCATCATAAGTTGACCAGTCTGTTACAGACTTAGAGTATGTTTTATCTTTAATAGATTCATAAATAGAAGGAACAGCTTTTATTTCAATAGTTTTTGTAACAAACTTGCTTGAATCGCCTTCAGCAGTAGCCTTTATTACAATACTACCAGCTGTATTTCCAGCCTTTAATAAGAATTTACTACCACTCTTTTCAATAGTGCATCCTAAATTATCACCTTCAATAGTATAAGTAACATTGCTATTTTCCACAGATCCACTTGGATTAACAATAGCCTTTATTTCACTACTATCATTACAATACATTGAATCAGGAGCTTTTGTTAATTCAACATTTTCAATAGCAGCATAGCTAACAACAAATGTTAATGTCTTACTAACATTTTTACTAGCAAATGTAACATTGTATTCTCCTTTCTTTGGCGCAGAAATTGTAAATCCATATTTTACACTACCATAAACATTAATGCCACTATCCTTAGTAGTAGTTATTTCATCAATACCAGCTAGTGCAGTTGAAGGAACAATATCCTTTAATTCAACAAATACATCATTTGAAACAATAATATTATATTTTCCTTCACTAGTAGGAGTTATTTTTGATCCTTCTTTATCTGATTTACTAGTAAATACATTCAAATCAAATGCAGAGTAATAATAATTATCGAAGTTAAAGTATTTATTATTATCAGCTTCCTTTTGACCATATTCAATTGAAGCAGTATATTCAGTGATTTGGTCTTTAGCAGTTGAAACTAAATTTCCATCACTATCAATTTCATGATCAACACGCTTATAAGAAAGTGCGTCAACACCACCATCGCTTGTAAATGAAATTGTAGATGTTACATCTGTTTTATATTTAGTATTACGGAATCCAGTAGTAATACATGTTGCAGTAAATTTATAGCCATTAGCATCCTTTAAGCCAACTAATGAACTTCTAATTTCTTTTTCATCACCATCAACAGAAAATACTCCATCAATAAGTTTCTTACTATAGAAATCAGCTAATCCAGTATATTTATCACCGATTCCTGTATTTTCTAAAAATTCTGCAGAGCCAAATGTATTTAAATATCCTTGATATTCTACTTTATTATCTTCAGTTATTTCTGTGTTATTAATAACACTAACATCTTGTCCGTTTTTGTTAAGTGTATAGAAGACATTATCAACAATGCCTTGATATAAATAGCTAACAGCGCCATCTTTATCAGTTACCTTTGTAACAGTATATCCATCAGAATAGCTTTCAAATGAATATTCATTATTAATAGAAGAATCATCATCATCTATATGATAAGTAAATGTAACCTTTTTAGTATTATTCAATTCATATTCTTTAGCAGTGGCTAATTTATCTTTTAAAGTATTAGATAGCATTGTACCACTAGAAATTGGTTTTACATTAATTTCAGCCTTAATAGAATCATTATCCTTTAAGCTTACATAGATAGTGTTTGTATTTTCACTAGCATTTAATATTGTTAATTTTCCATCACTTGTAATTTCAATATCCTTATCGCTAGAGCCTTTTTCCCAAACAAGTTCTGCAAAGCTTCCTTCTGGCTCTAATGTGGTAGTTAAATCGTATGTTTCTCCTTCTTCAACGAAATAATTAGTACCCCATCTAGTTTGATTTTCAATCCAAGATTCTGGAATGTTAATAGATATAGCAGTAGCTTTAAAGACAAAGCTTACTTCAATTGATACAAGGCCTTCTTTGACAGGAAATGAATAGTTAGTATCACTATTTTCATCTTTTGCAATTTCACTACCATTTACTTTAACATATCTAGTAATATATTTATCATTAGCAGTTGCAGTAATAGTTAATGTAGTATTTTCATCAACACATGAACCATTTTGAACAACTGTATCACCATTTTTAATAACTACAGTTCCATTAGTAAATGTTTCATCTAAATCAATTAAGCCTTTATTAGGATTAATCAAACTAAAAGTAGCACTTAAGAAGTTCTTGCCTTCAATTACTTTAAATGTGAAGTTTCCTTCATTATCTTTATTTATTGTAGTATTGTCATTTAGTTTAATAGATTCAATTTGATAGGCCTTATTAACTGGAGTTGCTTCTACCACTACTTCAGTATCAATTGGCAACCTTTTATTGTCTTTATTAATAGGAGTTCCGTCTTTAAGCTTAACAGTGATTGTTCCATTATTAACCTTAGAAGAAATTACTTCAACAGTACCATATTTACTAATAGGTGTTGATTCAATAAAAGTAACCTTAACAACATTGCTTCCTTCTTTAACTTTAAAGGTATTAGAATCCAATTTTGTGTCATTTAAATAGTAAGAGTCAATCTCATATCCTTCATTTGGACTAGCAATAATTGTAACAATTGTATCAATTTTTACATTGCCTAATTTTGAAGCACTAACACTTCCGTTTTCAATATCATTTGCAACAGTTACAGCACCATATTTTATTGTTTCAACATTGTTAGATTCACAGCCACTAATACTTAATGAAACAATGGAAGAAAACAATAAAAATGATGATATTAAAATGCTTTTTGTTTTTCTCATTTTTTAACCTCCATTAGAGTAATCTTACATCAATTTGGTCTTGCCAAATAAGAGATTACCTATAAAGGATATAATAGACGTTTATGTATGGTTTGTCAATGAATATTTTTTTTTGAAAGCACTTACATGTTTAAGCACTTAATATGTAAAAAAATACACTTATGAAATGGTTTGTTTTCCATAAGTGTACTAATATTAAAAAAAAATTATATAAAATAATTTTTTAATCAAGGATCTAATTTTAGTTACTTCTTTTAAAATAAATTAATGAAAGAATTAATACTAGCTACTACATCATTCCAGTGAGTAAAGAAAATTTCAAAGCCTATTATACATAAAATAATACCACCAGCAATAGTTGCTTTATTTGAAAATATTGTTCCAAATTTCTTGCCAATAAAGACAGCTACAACGCTAATTCCAAATGTTACCACACCAACTATTAAAAATGTCATATAAGCCTCTAATGGCTCTACATTACCATAAATAACTCCAACGCTTAAAGCATCAATAGAAGTAGCAATGGCTTGTATAAAAAGAACCTTAATAGTTAATTTTTTTGTTGATTCTTCATTTTCGTTATCTTTATTTTTTCCTTCTTTTATTCCTTCAATTATCATTTTAATTCCTAAGATTAATAACAATGTAAGTGCAATCCATGGAACTAAATAACCAAATATCTTTGTAAATCTTTCACCAAGTGCTACACTTAAAACAGTTACGGCTAAATAGCCAAGGATTGGCATGATAATTTGGAATACTCCAAAGAAACTAGCAATAGTTAATATTTTGTTTGTTTTCATTTTTGGCTCTGCTAAACCATTACTCATTGATACCGCACAAGCATCCATTGCAAGCCCAGCTCCAAGTCCAATTGCTGTTAAAAACCAAATTAATATTTCCATATTGTTTGTTCCTTTCAAATAAAAAAACGAGACAACGTAGTTAGCCCATAAATGCTAACATAAGTCTCGTTAATTAAGATTAACCTGGTGTCTATGACCGGTTTGTAGGTCAATCACTCTAAGAGTTAACTACTCCCTTAAGTTACTTAAAAAATTGTATCATTTTATAAAAACAAAAGCAATACTTTCTACATTAAATAGAATAAGTAATAATTTATTTCAATAAATTATCTCCTTCTTTATTAATTATTTTTATAGCACTATCAATATTATTTAATATGCTATTTGGTAATTTATTATGCTCAATTTTGTTAATTGAGTAAGCACTTAGGTGTGCATGATTTTTAAATAAATCATCCTTAGATTTTATTTTATTATTAATGTTGTAGCATAAATAGGCATACTCATCAAATTCACCATTATTTTCTTTAATAGGCTTTCTATAAACTAAATAATAAGTATTCATATCATCTTTATAAGTAACAATATCACCATAATCAAATAAAAATGGAATTTCTAAGCCAATTTCTTCATCAAATGGATAATATGGTTTCTTTTCACGTGGATCATTTTTTTGATAAAACCTTGTAGATTTATCTTCAATATCATTAAATCTTTTGACATCCTTTAAAGCTATTTTAAATAATTTCTTTTCATATTTTGATTTAGTAAAATAGCTTAATTCTTTAAAAAGCAAATATTTATTTCCTTTTATAAAATTTGTTGCTAAGGTTGCCCATTGTTGTAAAGATAAGCTATCAGCATTGTCTTTAAGAATTTGTTTTATTTCCTTTGAATAGATATATTCAAGAATGATATCTTGTAAATCATCAAGCAATAATTCCTCATCATCGAAAACAAACTTTCTAATTAAAATATGTGCAATAATTTTATGCTTTGGATAGCTTCTAATTATTTTTATTGGAATTAATGAATATACAAGAGTGAGTAGATATAATAGAATAGTCAATATCCAAAAATATACATCAAAATGTAAAGTATTATGATTTAAAAAAATCGAAATGCCTAAAGTAATACTACCAAGCATAAAGAAACAAATAGGCGCAGCAATCAAGGTATATTTTATCCAAGGTATATATTCTGCTTTAATTTTTCCATTAAACCAATCTTTTTCCATTTTATCTCCTTTCTTATTCAAATAATTTCTTTTGTGCTAGTAATTTTTTTACAAATATAAATAGCAATTTCAAGTTTCGTAAAAATACTTTAATTATTTAAACACCAATTTTAATCGAACTATTTTTATCTATTAAAAATCATATAACTATTTTACATTATTAATAATTCCTTTAATAAAAGAACTTAATTCAATTTTTCCTTCATCTTTTTCAGAATCATTAAGTGCTTCATTTAATAAAAAAGCGGTTTGTAGCTTAGTAATAGTTTGTTCATATAATTCAACACTCATAATAATCATATCACTATAGCTGTTTTTAGTAATAATGATTGGAGAGTCATTCTCCTTACATATTTTTGAAATTTTTGCTGTATTTTTAAGTTCTTTAATTGGTAGTATTTTTGGTAATATTTGCATAATATCCTTCTTGTATTTTATTGTGTCGTTTCTATGAAACAATTATATCATAGGCTTAGTAAAAATGAATAGTAAAAAATCTTTGATACAAAATCGGAGATAATGAAAGAAATTAATCCTCATCAATTTTGTTTTCATGCTTTTGTTAATATAAATCGATAGTTTTCTAGTTCATCCTTATTCATGCTTACATTTTTTCTAGAAGATTGTTATTTCAAAACTTCCCAATAACCATTTTTGTTTGAACCAACTCTTCTAAGTAATTCTTTTCCTTTCAATGATTTTATGATTCTATCAATTGTTCGGCTTGAAAGACCAGTTTGTTTGATAACTTCATCTTTTATTGCAGTTTTATTGTTTTTAAAAACTGTTAAAACAGAAAATTCTTCTTCAGATAATTCGCCATTTATTTCGCCATTTATTTCGCCATTTATTTCGCCAACTTTATTTCTATCCATTCTAGAAAATTCAATTGTAAAATCATTTTCATTATTAATGTATGAAATGTCTACTTTAGCTTCTTTGCACAAACGATATACCTTTTTCAATCCATGTCCACATGTTTCAACATCTTTGCAAAGATATAATACATCGGCAATCGATTAATTCCTTAAATACGATTTTAAATCTCTATAAAAAAAATCATTTGGGGTATAATCATTAGCAAATGAACCTGGATTAATAATCGCTATTCTATTTGAATAAATATCTATCTCATGTTGAACATTTCCATCGTATCTTGCATGAGCAAAACTATTAATGATAACTTCACGCAAAGCGACTAGAGGAATTTCTGGGATTTCTTTTCTTTGTGGTGATGCACCATCAATAATCACTTTCCATCTTATATTTTTTATTACAAAATCCATTGCTTCATCGATTAATTCAAAAATATTGCCTTTAATTGTTTTCATGTCTAAAATTGTAACTCTTTCACTTGTAGCAAATACGACCAATTTTAAAGTAATTGGATTAGTATTTCCAAAAAGCATTACACCAGCATTTGTTAAAAAACCATTTCTAAGTAAATTATGTTTAATCAACAATGTCTCTTTATCAAATTCAATTTTTGGCAATCTACCACACTCTGTCGCGTTTTCATAAAATTTCAACAAGCACTCTTCTTTAACATCAGCAGCAGTATATGAAGTTAATTTGTCACACCAATTTTCTTCATATTCTTTTGAAATCATCATTTTTCTAAGTTCACTTGGTGTTAATTCTCTATCCTCATCCGCAATTCTTATATAATATCTTCCGAATGCTTAATATGGAGTATCATTTCCAGAAAAATCGACCTTTATAACATCAATCCCATCAATTGATACAATTTCAATTTTTGGGAAAATTTGAGGTTTGATTGCTTCATAAATTTTTCTAGAAATATCTCTTAAAGTGGAGTCGTTAATTTCAAATTTAAATGGAGTTCCATCATTTCTGATTCCGAAAAAAAGTTCTCCAGGCTGATGTTTGTTTAATATACTTACGATGGATACAATGCCTTCAGTTATTTCTCTTGTTGTTTCCTTAAATTTTCTTGTTTCGTTTTCAACCATAAATCAATCCTCTAACTGTATTAATTATGTGAATTTTGACGAAATAAATCAATAATATGGCGAAATATTTTTTAATGACGCATTATTTTTCATGGGTCAAAAATTAATATGAATTAAGCTCTCATAAAAATTAAAAAAAGTTTGACACATTTTATTGTGTCAAACTAATTGCTTCAATAATGTAAGCGGTAATAGCATAGTAGCAATGTTAGCCCCTACTTATAATCGTGTAAAATTTTAGCATCATTTGTATTAAATCGTGTAATTTATTCGCATCTTTTAGCACCTTGTTTTTTAAAGGTTCATTATTAATCCAATTCACGAAGTTGGTCAGATATTAAATCATTTAATTCAAACGAACCATCATTTAAAATATTGAGTCTGTCCTTGATTTTGGTAATTAACTCTTTTAATTCATTGAGATGTTCTTTCGCAATTATAGTATTAAATCTACAAGCTTCATCCTCATCAAATTCATAGAATGAACTATACAATGCAGAAGCTTTTTCATTCAAATCATTTAGTTCAAAATCGTTATCAATAATGTCAATTCCAGTAACCAATTTATTTTTACTAGTACTAAATACATCTTTAACAATTGGTCCAATTAAAAAATCTAATTCCAACTTTATTATTTTCATTTTTACTTACCTCCATCTATTGGGTACATTGAAACAATATAACCATTGGTTCCTATGGCACCAAGTGTATAATACTTTCCTTTGTATAAATATATTTTTTCAAGTCCCATTTTGCCATTGCTTAGAATTTTCTCTTGAGAATGAACAACAACACCATATTTTATCACATTTCTTAGGTGGCAAACTAAGTGTTTTTCTTGAATGTTGTGCTTCCTTATAAAGTCATTAGTATGTTTTTTAATGTGTTCTAATCCTTTAGTTGCATTTCCGTTTTCAAGCCATACAACTTGTCCGTTTTTATCTTTAGCAGTAAAAACAACATTTTTAGGACTAATCTTTACACCACTTTTTAGTAGTTCAGCAAGTAATGGGGCTTTGCTTATGAGGTCACTTTTTTCGTTTTGAAGATTAATTTGTCCACCTTTTGTTCCAAGTCCATTCCCTTTTGAACCATTACTATATTTACTACCTTGTCCCATATATCGCATCCTCCTTCTTATACATGTCAATCTTAGAATGAGGAATGATAATCTTAATTCCCTTAGATTTTGCATATCCAAAGATTTCATCAAAATTAGATTCGGTAACAAAACCATAAACTAATATTGTCTTAGGCTCTATTCTATCAACAGCTTCTTTAAGTCCATCTAAGAACATTTTCTTATTTTCTTTGTCTTTAATTTGACCCAAGATACTGATTGCGATATTAGAACCTTTCATTATTCCATCAAAAGCAAACTCATAACTAAAATCAAAAGTCCATCAAATATTTGGAATAATGATTGCATTTGTATTGTCTTTCAACCAAGCCATACATATTCTTGATTTATAAATATTAAACATTTGTAATGGAACTGGAAAATCACCATAAAGTGAATAATCAGGGCCAATTATATATTTAATATTTTTAAATCTTTCACGGAACAATATTAATCTCTTTTCATCTTGGTAGATGATTGAATTAAAAAGTCCGTGAATTCCATCGAATACATGGTCATACTGATAAAAACAAACGCATGTATTGTTAGTTTTTTGATAATCCTGTAAGTCTGAATACAATGATAAATAATCTATTTTACTTATATCATCAAAACAACCATTTATAGGCATATCATAATCACCTTCAAAAGAAAGTGATTCAAGCAAATAAACACCAAAGATGTCTTTAAAACCATTCCTTACATTATATCTTGCCATATACTGCCTCCACTAAATGAAGGAGTTGGCAAACAAATGCAAGAAACAAATTTTAAAAAAAATAAATAATTTTATGTGCATTGTTGCACCTCCTGTTCTTAATTTTTTTAGTCTTTCTAACGAGAAAAGCTCATTGAAGACTTGATATTTTTAAGACAGTTGTGCTATAATGTGTTTACTTAAGGTGGCATCATAGCATGCTGTCTAGACGACTCAAACCACTGCAATGATTTGGGTCTTTTTTATTTCAATTAAGATGATTATATTATTCTGATTTAACTACCCATCTTAAAAAATATTTAGTTTGTTCATTAGAACTATCTGTTCTACTTACAACTTGTTTAAATGTATAATTTTTGCATTTTTCGTAAGGAATCATTATCTCCCCACATAATGACATAGCTTGCCATTCCATACTTTTATATCGTGGCAATTCTTTATCTTTTAGACTTCTTGCATACACTAGTCCATTTTCACCTTTATATAATACTGGACCAGCATCAAATATATGAATCAAGATAAAATGACACATTTCATGACAAATAATTCCTAGACTAGCCCTATCACCATTTACTGCTTTTTCATATACTTTTTCACGTATTTTAATACAATAAAGATCGTTGCCTTCTGGAACTAATTCTGCCATTACATTTGTCTCAAATTCATCATTTGGCAAAATACGATAATAAAGATTATTAGAAAATTTATCTATTAACTTTTCAAGTGCTTTTAAAACAGGAAATTTAACAGTCTTAATTTTTAACAATCTTCTAGCAAATTTAGATATTTCCCTTATCTGCATTCTACTCAAAGGTAATCTTGATTCATAATCCATTACTTGTCCTCCTTTAAAATATTGAAGATAAATTGAATTTCATCTTCATCTAATTCAGGAAGTTTTCTTTGAAATTGTACCGCCAACTTCTTTTGAGTTAACGGAACATTCTCTACATCAATTCTGACACTCTTCTTATCTTCACAATATGCATTATAAAGTTCCTCATATTTTGAGTCAGTTAGATCATAATGTTTAGATAATTCATCCACCCAATTATCTGGTACACTTTTACCACCTGTTAAAACAGCAGAAACAAAAGACGTAGTTACGCCTAATAATTGAGCAATTGATAATAAGTTTTCATCATGGTCAATCATTTCTTTTCTAACTATTTTTCCGAATTTTGTGTATCCCATATTTTCGCTCCTTATGTAATCATTATTTTTGACGTCATTTTCTTAGATTACAACAATAGTATACACCTCATATATTATATTGTCAACATCTTAGAAATAAAATTAACCATCAGGTTGATTAAATGGTGTTTCCTTTTTACTTTTTCTAAAAAAATTAAGATGAAAAGAAAAAACATCACGTTTGTAACGTAAGCGCTGGTAGCATAGTAGCAAGGTTAGCATTAAATCGTGTAAAAGCAAAATAAAAAGTTGCTAATAGGGCCTCTAAATGAAGCTTACTAACGGCTTGCTAAACTAATAAAATTCTATTTTTGAAGTGAAATATCGTATTTTAAACGTCTTTTTTGCTATTTATGCAAAAAAAAGCCTGATAGCATTGTATCAGACCTATTCTACTATTATGGGGCGGATAATGGGGTTCGAACCCACGAATGACCGGTTCACAGCCGGTTGTGTTAACCACTTCACCATATCCGCCATATATCCATAGCCATATTATTTTAACTTAAAATCAACAAAAATACAAGTGTATTAAGAAAAAAAATAGCAATTCCGTAATAAAATATGAATTTTTACGTATTTATATTTCACTAATTAATAATTTATAAGCAAAAATTAAAAGATAAATATTAATTAATCATTATTAACATTAATTATATCTTCTACAGTAAATTTATCATTTTCAAATGATAATTTATTTAACTATTCCACAATTACCAATAAAGCTATCAAAAAGCTTACTATCATTTGATATTTTCATTAAAAAGCAACGAATAACTGTTCCATGAGAAACAATTAAAGTGGTATTATTTTTATTATCAGTAGCAATTTTAAAAATAGCATTATATATTCTATTTGTAAATCCATCAATACTTTCACCACCATATTTTACAAAATAATCTCCATATGGAAAAGTTGGATTATATTTATTTGGCTTTGATTCTTTAATACCAAGTGATATTTCTTTTAAATCATCGCACTCAATAAATGGTGCTTTGTCAGTTACTAATTTTGTTGTATCACATGCTTTTTTTAATGATGAGCTATATATAGCATCAAATTTAATATTATTTTCTTTAAAAAAGCTTTGAGCCTTAAGAGCTTGCTTTATTCCTTTTTCTGTTAGTGGAGAATCACATTGCCCTTGATTGACATTCATTAAATTAAATAAAGTTTCACCATGCCTCATTAAATAAATTGTTTCCATAAATTTTAACCACTTTTAAATGTATTCATCTTTGACCCATTTTATTGGCAATTCACCATTCTTTTTTAAAAAATCATTTGTTTTTGAAAAAGGCTTACTTCCAAAAAAGCCATTATAAGCAGAAAGAGGTGAAGGGTGAGCTGATGTTAACACTAAATGCTTTGGATTAGTTAAATATTTACTTTTTGAAATAGCATTTCTTCCCCATAAAATAAAAACTATTGGTCTATCTTGCTCATTTAATAATTTAATACAATTATCAGTAAATATTTCCCAACCATGATTAGCATGTGAATTTGCTAAATGCTCTCTAACAGTCAATGAAGTATTTAATAATAATACTCCTTGCTTAGCAAGATAATCTAAGTTACCATCTTGATTTACCTTAACATTTAAGTCACTACTCATTTCTTTATAAATGTTAACTAAAGATGGAGGAAGCTTACTACATAAAACGCTAAATGCTAGCCCATGAGCTTGATTAACCTCATGATATGGATCTTGGCCTAAAATGACAACCTTTGTATCACTTAATGAAGTAATAGAAAGAGCATGAAAAATATTTTTATATGGTGGAAAGCAAGTATATTTGGAATACTCATCCTTAACAAAATTCTTAAGTTTTATGTAATAATCCTTTTTTGATTCTTCTGCAATAAATTCCTTATAAGATGTTATCATACACTTTCCTCCTTTTAAGCAATAAAAAAGCCCTCATATTGAGAGCTTTATCAGTTAAATGGTGGGACCAAAAAGATTCGAACTTTCGACCTCACCCTTATCAGGGGTGCGCTCTAGCCTACTGAGCTATGGTCCCACAACGCTATGTTATTATAAAATAAAACTTAACGTTTGTCAATAGAAAAAATAATAATTAGAATTTTTCGTTAATTCTTTTTACTGATAAAGCTTTTTTTGTATTTAAATCAATTGTAACTAATAATCCATTAATCATTGCTTTGCCTTTTAAAGCAATAACAGTTGGAGTACCTTCATATAATCTTTTAATGTATGAATTGTAATCATAGCCAATTACACTATCAACAGCTCCACACATACCAACATCGCTAATATAAGCACAGCCATTTGGTAAAATCCTTTCATCAGCAGTTTGAACATGAGTATGTGTTCCATAAATTAATGAGGCTTTTCCATCAACAATATAACCAAACAAATTTTTTTCAGCAGTTATTTCTGAATGAAAATCAATAATATATATAGCATTAGGATTTTCATCATATATTTTTTCAAAATACTTGTAATATATTTCTTTTTCAAAGCTATTAAAGCTATGATCTCCCATTATATTAATAACTTTTATTTCTTTACCTTTAAAAAATAAGCTATATGATCTATGTGAATCAAACTTTTTATCTAAGCTAGTTAAGTTAGCAGGAATTAATAAATTAGGTGCTTTGTCGATATAATCATATATTTCTTTATTACCAAATGTATGATTACCCATTGTCATAACATCAATATTAGCATTTTTATAACGTAAATAATGCTTATAAGAAAGTCCATTGCCATGAGTAGTGTTTTCAACATTTGAGATAATAAAATCAAACTTATATTTATTTTTTAAATAATCAACATGATCAGCCAAGCAATTTCTTCCTAAACGGCCAACAACATCGCCTGTAACCAATATTTTTACAACATCATTCATTTTTATATTCCTTTAATTCATATTTGAAAAGCGACCATATTTATTTTTCATTTGCTTCATCATTTCCTTCATCTGATCATATTTTTTCAAAACTTGATTTACATCGCTAACTTCCATAGCACAGCCTTTAGCAATTCTTATTTTTCTACTAGCCTTTAATATTTCTGGATGTCTTCTTTCTTCTTTAGTCATTGATTGAATTACAGCCTTAACACGCTTTAATTCTTTTTCACCCTTTGACATATCATCTTCGCTAATTTTTGGCATTCCAGGAATAAATTTCATTAATTTACTTAAAGAGCCCATTTTATTGATTTGCTCCATACTTGCAAGCATATCCTCTAAATCATATTTCCCTTGCATCATTTTTTTGGCTTGACGCTTAGCTTCTTGCTCATCAATTTTATCTTGAACATTTTCAACAAGAGTTAAGATATCACCCATACCAATAATTCTATCAGCCATTCTGTCTGGATGGAATACTTCAATATCATCAACCTTTTCGCCAGTTGTTATAAACTTAATTGGAATACCAGTTAAATATTTAATAGATAAAGCAGCGCCACCACGAGCATCACTATCAAGCTTACTCATAACCATACCTGTTATTTTTACTTTTTCATTAAAAGCATTAGCAACATTAACTGAATCCTGGCCACTCATAGCATCAATAACAAGTAAGCGTTCATTAATATTAACTATGTTAGTAATATTTACTAATTCTTGCATTAATTGTTCATCTATTTGTAAACGCCCAGCAGTATCTATAATTACTACCTTGTTGTTTTTCTCTTTAGCATATTCAAGGGCCTTAACAACGATATTTTCAGCTGATTCGTTTTCAATGGTAAAGCATTCAACATCAATTGATTTTGCTAGTGTTTTTAATTGCTCTCTTGCAGCTGGTCTATAAATATCTGCTGCAACAAGTAAAGGATTCTTTCCTTGCTTTTTTAAAAGCTTAGCTAGCTTAGCACTAGTAGTTGTTTTACCACTACCATTTAAACCACACATTAAAATAGTACTAATTCCACTGCTTGCAAAATTTAAAGGCTTAGTCTCTTCACCAAATAGTTCAACTAATTCATCTTTTACAATTTTAACAACCATTTGTGAGGCAGTTAATGATGAAATAACCTTTTGACCAATAGCTTTTTCCTTAACGTCGTTAACGAAATGCTTAACAACCTTAAAGTTAACATCAGCTTCAAGTAAAGCAATACGGATTTCTTTTAGCATATCATCCATATTTGCTTCTGTTAATTTTCCTTGTCCACTTATCTTTTTAAATATTGATTGTAATCTATCCTGTAAACCTTCAAAAGCCATATTAATCCCTCACTTTATAGTAAATCTTCAATTTTATTTTTAATATTTTCATCAATATCTTTTAATAATTCATGAATTTTTTCTTTTTTGTCTAGCAAATGTAATTTGCTTTCATAATTTTCTAAAGTATTTGTCGTCCTTTTTATTAAATCAAAAACAGCAGAGCGAGTTGTTTTGTTATCAAGAGCAATTTCAGCAAGAGATAAATCATAAATATAATACATCTCCATAATTTCTTTTTGCTTATTTGTTAATAATGGTTCATAAATATCTAATAAATTATTTACTCGTTCATTTTTAATTAAATCCATTTTTGTTTTCCTTATAAAAATAGCATAATTAAATCAAGTGCAAAGAATACTAAAAAGTAAATAAGCATAATTTTGTGAAATCCTGGTTGCTTATAAAATTCCTTTCTATAGCCTGCTGGTACCGCAAATATTGCAGCAAAGAAAGCGATTATCAAACTTGAAAGCATATAAAAGGCCATTCTTCCATATAGAGTGTTTATAACAGATGCTAATGCAAATGATAAAACATTATTCACTACTACTTGTAATAATAAAAATATAAATAAAAATGCAAAATTCATGCTATTCCTCCATTCCTTTAGTTAGCCCGTATAAATAGTTATCTAAATCAAAGTCTTCAATGTCATCAATCTTTTCACCAAAGCAAACAAATTTTACTGGAATATTTAATTCATCCTTAATTGCTAAAATAATACCACCTTTACTAGTAGAGTCCATTTTAGTTAAGACAATTCCAGTTACATGAACTGCATCAAAGAAAGCTTTGGCTTGTAAAACACCATTTTGACCAGTTGTAGCATCAATAATTAATAAAACATCATTTGCTTCATGGTTTAATACTTTATTAATTATACGATTCATTTTAGAAAGCTCGTCCATTAAATTTTGCTTTGTTTGAATTCTTCCAGCTGTATCACAAATTAATAAGTCATAGCCTTCATTTTTAGCTTTTGTAGTTGCATCATAAATAACAGATGAAGGATCAGAATTTTCCTTTCCACAAACGATATCTACGCCGACCTTTTCAGCCCAAATTTTAAGTTGGCTAACAGCTCCTGCTCTAAATGTATCAGCTGCAGCAAGCAATACCTTATGCCCCTTCTTTTTATAGCGAGCACAAAGCTTAGCAATCGATGTTGTTTTACCAACGCCATTTACTCCAACAACTAGCACAACACTAACTCCATCTTGCTGTAAATTAAGCTCGGTATTAACAACGCCATTATTAGCATATGCAATAAACATCTTATCTACTAATATTTCATTAATTTTATTAACATCAGTTATTTGCTTTAGCTTTACCTCTTGGCGTGTTGCTTCAACAATACTTAAAGCAGTGTTTACGCCAACATCAGAAAGAATTAAAATTTGTTCTAATTCTTCAAAGTATTCTTCATCAACCTTGTTGTGCTTAGCCTTAAGTTCAGCAAGCTTATCAACAAAGTTTTTTCTTGATTTGTCTAACCCTGAAACATATTTTGTTGATATATCAGTGCCATTTTTCTTTTTATTAAATAATTTTTCCTTTAATTTATCAAAAAACCCCATTTTATTCTCCTATTTTGCAAGCTTGCTTAAAGCTACTTTAGCTGCTTCCTGCTCAGCATGCTTTTTTGATTTCCCTTTGCCTTCACCTAAAGTAATTCCATCATGAATAACTCTACAATAGAAGGTTTTATCATTATCTTTACCTTCAGTTTTTATTAATTCATATTTTAAAGGCTTCCTTGAATCAGATTGAATTAGTTCTTGAAGGGATGATTTATAATCTTCAACATCCTCATCATCTAATTCACTAAGTATTCTATTAAGCCAAATTCTTGCAACCTTTCTTGCAATTTGGTAGCCACAATCTAAAAAAATTGCTCCTAAAAATGCTTCAACTACATTTTCAATAATTTTTTCCTTTTTGCCACGATCTTTTTCTTCACCATGTCCTAAATACATCATTTCATGTATATTAAGTTCACGACCAAGCATAGCAAATGATTCCGTTCTAACAAGCTTACTTCTAAGCTTTGTTAATTCTCCTTCACTTAACTGAGGATATTTATGGTAGATTAATTCTGCTGAAACAAGTTGGAAAACAGCATCTCCCATAAATTCTAGTTTTTCATAATCCTTATATTTTTTTTCGTGAAATTCATTAGCATAAGACGAATGTGTTAATGCTTCGACATACAAGTCTTCATTTTTAGGGGAAATATTGTATTTAGAAAGTAATGATTTATAATTAATTTTTGGTTCCATATTTTTCCTTTAATGACTCAATCATTGGTGAATTAACCATAGAAATAGCATATTCAATTGCTGTTTTAAAAGCAACCTCATTTGCATTTCCGTGAGCTTTCACACATACTTTATTAATTCCCATTAAGCATGCGCCTCCACCTTTTGATGGATCAATTCTTTTCTTTAAATTTTTTAAAGCAGGATAAGCAATTTTAGCACCAATCTTTGTTCTTAAATTCATATACAAAGATTCTTTTAATATACTAGACACTAGCATTGCTGTTCCTTCAATTGACTTTAATAAAACATTTCCTGCATATCCGCCTGTTGCTAAAACATCAACAGTACCATTTAAGCATTCCTTTGCTTCAATATTTCCTTTAAACCAAGAATATCCAGCATTTTTTAATATTTGGTAAGCTTCTTTTCCTTCTGGGCATCCTTTATGTTCTTCTGCACCATTACTTAATAAATAAACATTTACATCATCTTTCTTATAGACATTCCTATATACGCATTCACCAATTTCAGCAAATTGTGCAATTTGCTCTGCATTATTTTCATTAGATGCCCCAACATCTAAAATTAATGTGTACTTGTTTTCTTTTAATGTAGGCATAAATGTTCCAAGTGCTGCTCTTTTAACTCCAGGAATTAATTTGACCTTTAATGTTGAAAGCGTTAAAAAAGCACCAGTTGAACCACATGACACAACACCATCACAAGTATTATTGGCAACTAATTCAACGGCCTTATTCATACTTGTTTCCTTCTTCTTTAAAATTGTTAAGGCACCATCTTCCATGCCCATAACATCACGTGCATCTATAATTGTAGCTTTATTTTCAAGTTCACTTAGCTCTTCTTTTTTTCCTACAACATAAAACTCAACGTCATTATGCTCACTTAAGTAGTTTAATACTGCTTTAACAACAATCTTTGAGCCTAAATCGCCGCCCATAGCGTCAATTGCTAATTTAATCATATTACTCACCCGTGGTTATTATACCATAAAATCACCTACTTTACTTATTTTTTTTAAAAATAGTAAAAATAGCAAAATGGCTTTATTTTTCTTTGTTTATTTACATGTTAGATGGTATAATACTATTGCTATTTTCAAAAGGAGTGATACTATGGATAATTTAAAAGAGCTTTTAAATGATAAACAATACGAGGCAGCAACTTCTGATAGTAAATATTTAAGAATAATTGCTGGTGCTGGAAGTGGAAAAACAAGAGTATTAACCTATAGAATCGCCTATTTAATTGAAAATAGACATTACTATCCATCAAGTATTTTAGCAATTACATTTACTAATAAAGCAGCAAGTGAAATAAGAGAACGTGTTGAACAAACTCTAAATATGGGCCATTTAAGAATGAATATTTCTACATTTCACTCATTTTGCTCAAGAATTTTAAGAGAAGAATGTAAAGCACTTAATTATCCATCTAATTTTACTGTTTTAGATGAAGATGATCAAAAGAAAATTGTTAAAGATATTATTAAAGAAAATGATTTTGATGAAAAGCAATTAAAGCTTTCGTCATGCATTGATTATATTGCTTCAATGAAAAATAAATGGATTGGAGTAGATGAGGCCTTAAAAATTACAAGTAATAATTATTATTCCCATCAAAGAGCTTTAATTTATCAACAATACGAATCTTTTTTAAATAAAAACTTTGCTTTTGATTTTGATGATTTAATTTTAAAAACTATAAAAATATTCGATGAATACCCATCAATTTTAGAAAAATGGCAAAATAGAATTCATCATATTTTGGTTGATGAATTTCAAGATGTTGACCCAAATCAATTTAAACTACTAACACAGCTTGCAGGAGAAAATAATGAAATAACTGTAGTTGGTGATCCTGATCAAACAATCTATACATGGCGAGGAGCAGATATAAGTATTATTTTAAATTTTGATAAAACATTTAAGGATTGTAAAACAATTTCTTTAGAGCAAAATTATCGTTCATCTGGAAACATTTTAAATGTTGCTAATAGATTAATTGAGCATAATCATAAAAGAATTAAAAAGAATTTATTTACAAATGCTGATTTAGGCTTTGAAATTTCACAGTTTACTGCTGATAATGAAATAAAGGAAGCTGAATATGTTGTTGATAATATTAATGATTTATACGATGGAAAGACAACATTTTATAGGGATTGTGCTATTTTATATCGTACAAATGCGCAATCAGCGCCTCTTGAAGAAGTATTAATGAATAGAGGAATTAAATACAAAATTTATGGTGGAATTAAATTTTATAGACGTATGGAAATTAAAGATTGTATTGCTTATTTAAGATTAGCGACAAATCTAAATGATGATTTATCTTGCTTAAGATTAATAGAAAATAGTGGAAGAGGAATTGGAAAAACCACTCTTGACAAAATAAAAGCAAATGCTACAACTGAAAATGTTTCAGTATTTACTCATTTAAAGCAATCAATTAATGATTTACCAATTCTTTATAAAAAAAAGCAAGGAGAATCACTAGCTTGTTTTGTAAAACAATTAGCGGAGCTTCACGATCAACTAGCTTTAGATAGTAAAAATACAGCTACCATATTAGATGACCATTTACATAAGTATGGCTATTACGATATGTTAATTAATTATGAAATGGATGAAAAAATCGATAATATTCATCAATTTATTGGACAAATAAAGGCTTATTTTGCTCTTGAGGACGCAAGCCTTGATGAGTTTGTTCAAAATATCACATTAATGTCTGCTCAGGATGAAATGGAAGATGATACTTCGTCTGATTTCGTAAGATTGATGACTATTCATACTGCTAAGGGCCTTGAATTTGATAATGTTTTTATTTATGGTTTAGTCGATCAAATTTTCCCAAGCACGCGTACAATTAATGAAAGTGTTGATGGTATTGAAGAAGAAAGGCGTTTATTTTATGTTGCTATAACAAGAGCAAGAAAACGTTTGTTTTTATCAACGTCAGGTGGTTATTCATATATGGGCCCTCGAGTTCCTTCACGCTTTTTAAGAGAAATTAAAAAGACTGCTGAGGTTGAAAAGGTTGTTATTAGAAATGATAATGTTAAAAAATTTGAACCAACTAATATTAGAGCTGGTTCAGTTATAAACCATGATATTTTTGGCGAAGGTATTGTAATTAGTGAAAGTGATGGAATTATAGATGTAGTATTTAAAGATCCAAAATTTAATCGTAAAAAATTAAATGCTTCACATAAATTTGTTCATTTAATAAAATAGGGGGAAAAATTAAATGTTTAATCCAATTGATGAAATATTAAGACTTCGTGAATTATTAAAAAAATATGAATATGAATACTATGTATTAAACCAATCTTCTGTTTCTGATGCTGAATATGATAAATTAATGAATCAGCTTATTGACCTTGAAGGTAGGTACCCACAATTTATCACTCCTGATTCACCAACTCAAAGAGTAGGTGGAACATTTGATTCTGCATTTAAAAAGGTAAAGCATAATAAGCCTATGCTTTCTTTATCAAATGTTTATAATGAAGAAGAAATAAGGGCCTTTACTAATCGTGTTTTTGAAGCAACTGATGACAATGATATTGATTATGTTTGTGAATGTAAAATAGATGGCTTATCAATTTCTTTAATTTATGAAAATGGTATATTAGTTAAAGCAGCGACTCGTGGAGATGGAGTAATTGGTGAAGATATTACTTTAAATGCTTATAATATTAAGTCAATTCCCCAAAAAATTGATTTTTATATGCCTCTTGAAGTTAGAGGAGAGGTATATATGTCAAAAAATACCTTAAAAATATTAAATGAAAAGCAATTAGAAGAAAATAAAGAGCCATTTGCTAATTGCCGTAATGCTGCTGCTGGATCTTTAAGGCAGCTTGATTATACAATAACTAAGCAAAGGTGCTTAGATACTTTTATATATACCTTAATAGAGCCTGAAAAATATGGAATAAAAAGCCAATATGAAGCTTTAATGTTTATGAAAAAGCTAGGCTTTAGTGTTAATAATGAAGCTAAAATAGTAAATGGTGTTAATCAAATACTTGATTATATTAATAATTTAGCAATTAAAAGGCCAAGCCTTGCTTATGATATTGATGGTGTTGTAATAAAGGTTAATGAACTTGATTTATATTCAACAATTGGAAATACTGCTAAAGCTCCAAAATGGGCAACAGCTTATAAGTTTCCACCAGAGGAGGTTCCTGCTAAATTATTAGATATTATATTTACTGTAGGAAGAACAGGTAGGATTACACCAAATGCTATAATTGAGCCAACAAAGGTAGCTGGCTCGACAATTACTAAAGCAACCCTTCATAATGAAGACTATATTAAAGAAAAGGACTTACGTATTGGTGATACTATTTTAATTCATAAAGCTGGTGATGTAATTCCTGAGGTTGGCGAAGTATTACTTGATAGAAGACCTAAGGATGCTAAACCATTTATGATGATAAATAAATGCCCTGAATGTAAAGAAACAATATATAGAGATGAAGGGGAGGCTGATTATTTTTGCTTAAACATTAACTGTCCAGCTCGAATTCTTGAAAGTATTATTCATTTTTGTGAAAGAAAAGCTATGAATATCGATGGTATGGGAGAAGCAAATGTTAAGATGTTATTAGATATGGGGTTTATTAAAACTGTCTCTGATATTTATGAGCTTGAAAAATACTCATATGAATTAAAGCATATTCCTGGTTGGGGAGAAAAATCAGTCAACAATTTACTTCAAGCAATTGAAAATTCTAAAAAGAATTCCTTAGAAAAGCTCTTATTTGCTTTAGGAATATTAGAGGTTGGTGAAAAAACAGCTAAAATATTAGCTAATGAATATAATGATTTAGATTCTTTAATGAATGCCTCAATTGAATCACTATCAAGTGTTGATAATATTGGTGAGGTAATGGCTAATGCAATTTATAATTTCTTTAAAGAAGAAAAAAACATTGAATTAATTAATAAATTAAAGAGTTATGGATTAAATACTTTAAACTTAAATAAAAAGAATGTAGATGTTAATTCATATTTTGCTAGCAAAACAATTGTTTTAACAGGAACATTATCATTTATTGGAAGAACAGAAGCATCAACAATTTTAGAAAATGAATGTGGTGCTAAAATGTCTAATTCAGTTTCTAAAAAAACAGATTTAGTTATTGTTGGTGATAATCCTGGTAGTAAATATGAAAAGGCCGTTTCATTGAATATTCAACTAATGGATGAAGAAGAATTCCATAATAAATTAGTTGAAGAAGGAAAAATATTAATGTAAAAAGTGTTCAAAATCTGAACACTTTTTAACATCAGTATAGGTATATTTTACTATCACCATATGGATTTTTTCCATTTTCCTTTCTAGTTAATGAATAAGCATATCCATCAATTACCTCTAGTTCAATAATGCTAACATTTTTATACTCAGGGAATGAAATCTTCGTTTCTTTTTCATTAGCAATTGTAACAGTAAGATTTGATTTTACTAAGGTATTATTTGCATCTATATAAGAAAATGATATTCTTGCTAAAATATAATATTTTACAAAATAAAAACCATTCTTGTAGCTTATAGTAATGCCATTTTCCTTTTCATTTAAAGAAAATCGTTCAAAAAATGTTTTTTTATCAATGCTATTTTTAACTATTTCATATGAATCAGAAGCCATATAGTAATTATCATTATCATAATTAATGGTTTCATTATCATATTTTTCGCTAAATTTATTGTGCAAGCTTGTATCCTTATAAATGCTTAAAATGAAATTTCCATAGGCTTCTTTTTTTTCACCATTTTTAGTGGTAAAGAAAACTAAAGGGTTAGTGTGTTCACTACTTATATAGCTAATACTTAAAATATAAGGATCTAACGATGTGTATAAATCTCTATTAACATTTAATGGCTTAAAGAAGTAAAACACATAGCTTTCCATAATACCGTCATTAATTTCTTTATATGATTCCTTTTCATCATAGCTTATTAAATATTTATTATCACATTTTGTTTTAATTCCAGTATCTTCGTTATAATAATTAGCTTCAGGATACTTACATGGATAATATATATTAGTTATATATGGATTATTATTTAAATAGTTAAATATTCTAGTAGCATATTGCTCAAAGGATTCTATATTATCAATAGTTGTTATATAATCCTCATCATCGTTATCATAATAAACATCATATTCCTTAGCGTTTAGCTTTTTATTAACTCTTGGCATATCTACTAATCCAATGTTCTTTAAATATTTCTCATTGAAATAGCCATTTTCTGTTATAATATTTTGCATTCTTTTATTATAAATTTGTAAGCAAATACAAGATGATAAAAGCATTATTGCAATAGATGAAATAATAATTATTAAAATAGTTTTTAATCTATTTATTTTACGATTTTCCTTAATGTTTTTCTCAAGATCGTTGTAACTAAATAAATTATTTTCATCAATATTGAAAAGATTACAAATATCTTGTAATGATTCTTTATTTGGAATTCCCCTTCCTTGCTCCCATTTTGCAACTGCTGATCTTGAAATAGAAAGCTTTGAAGCAAGTTCATCTTGAGTTAAATTGGCATTTATGCGTAGCTCTTTTAATCTATCACAAAACATATAAATTTACTCCATTATGTTATCTATGTAATTTACTAATTTCTTTTTTCTTTTTTCTATATATTTTATTTTCTTTTAAAAATACAAGCTTTATTATAAACCAAAATAGAAATGTTAAAGCAAAGCCATATAAAATCCAACAATCATAATTTTTAAATGTATTGGCTATGCAGTTTGGTTGTATTAAAATAGCACCAATCAATAAAGATATCATTAAAAAGCAAATTGATTTTCCATAAAATGGCTTACTATTAAAAAATCCTATTATTGAATTAATTAAGGTAATTAATGAAGCTACAAGTGTTAATAGATAAAAAGAAGATATTGCATAAAAAGAAACTTGTACTCCTATATTATTAAAATTATTTATAAATGAAGAAACAAATGGTAATGATGAAATTAAATAATCTCCATTTTCATTGACTAAATACTTAGATATTGTAGAAAAATCATTTGGTGAGTTAATCCACAATTTTATGCATTCCTTACCAGTTATTATTGAATTTGTAGCTGTTTTATTTATTAGATTGAAAATAGTATTATAAACAGTATCTTTTGTTACAATAGGAACAAATAAGCATACTAAAGCAATAGTGGCTACTAAAATTGTTTGTAGGAAAATAAAAATTCTTTTTCTTGGTAATAAAACGATTTCCCTTAAGTTATTACTAACTTCATTTTCAACAATATCATTGCTAGCTTTTACGATATCGTCATTTTCTTCATTAGAAATATTTTCTTCATTTATTATGCTTTGATCTTTAGTTTCAACTACATTTTTATTTTCATTTAATTTTTCAATATCATTTTCTTTAATTATTGTTGACTCTTTTTTATCTTCTATTTCATCATTGATTAATTCATTAGCATTTAATGGCTTATTACAGCGTGTACAGGTTTTAAAGCGAGCATCTTGAATTTGCCCACAATAAGGACAAATGGTTTTATTAATCTTATTTCCACAGCTAGGACAAAATTGCTGTGAAATAAGGACCTTATTTCCACAATTATCACAATAAATTGATTTAATTGATTGACCTTCCTCTTTTTTTGTTAAAGCTTCCGTGTTTTGGTTTTCATCTTTTTTTATTTCTTCCTTTTTAACCTCATTTTTAATAAAGCTATATTGACAGTTATTACAAGATTTAGCATCTAAAGGTAATAACGAATTACACTTAGGGCATTTTTTTACTGCAAGATATGGAAGATTTTGTTGATTATACAATCCGTGCATATTATCGCCTCCAATAATATAAATTATATCTTAAAAAACTTTTAATAGCAATTAATATGGAAGAAAAATGTTGCATATAAAATATTTATATTTTAAGTTAAAGCCTAATATGATAAAATAACACCTGGTGATGAATATGGAAAAAATAGAACTTTTAGCACCTGCTGGTAATTTAAATATTTTAAAGGCTGCAGTAGATAATGGTGCTGATGCAATTTATTTAGGTGGGGAAAATTTTTCGGCAAGAGCTTTTGCTGATAATTTTACAAATGAGGAAATAGTGGAAGGAATAAAATATGCTCATGTTAGAGGAGCTAAGGTATATGTTAGTATAAACACACTAGTTTATGATGATGAAATTAATGATGTTTTTAATTTTGCTGACTTTTTATATTTAAATGATGTTGATGCTTTAATAGTTGCTGATTTTGGCTTAATCAATGCTTTAAAAAATCGTTATCCTTCATTAGCAATTCATGTTTCAACACAGCTAAATACTCATAGCCTATGGCAAGTTAAATTACTTGAATCATTAAATGTTTCTCGTGTTATTTTAGCTCGTGAAACAGAATTATCAACAATTAAATATATAAAGCAAAACTCTTCTATGCCACTTGAGGTCTTTGCACATGGTGCTTTATGTGTTTGCTATTCTGGTAATTGCTTACAATCATCTTTAATTGGAAAACGTTCAGGAAATAGAGGAAAATGTGCACAACCATGTAGAATGCAATATACCTTACTTGAAAATAATAAAGCAGTTTCTAATAAGAAATTTTTACTTTCATTAAAGGATTTAAATACACTTGAGCATATAGATGAATTAATTGAAGCTAATGTTGCTTCTCTTAAAATAGAAGGTAGAATGAAAAGCGTTGAATATGTAGCTTTAGTAACAAAAACATATAGAGATGCTATTGATAATTATTATGCTAAAAAAATCAACGAGGTTGATTATATAGCTGAAGATAAAATTAAAATGGTCTTTTCAAGAGGCTTTAGTAAAGGCTTTATGTTTAAAGAATTAAATGGTAATATTGCTCAAACATATAGACCTTCACATATTGGTGAAAAAATTGGAAAGGTTATTGGGGTTAAGGATGATTTAGTACAAATAAAGCTTTCAAATACAATTCATCAAAAGGATAAAATAGCTATTTTACAAGAAAGAGCCGATGACATAAAAATGTTTTTATCAAAAATTTATGTAAAGGGTAAATTAGTTCCATGCGGCTATAAGGATGAAATTATTGAAATATCTATTAATTCTAAGGTAAGTAAGGATTCTATTGTTTATAAGATAGTTGATAATGCCTTAATGGAAGAAATAAATAATACCTATTTGAAAAATAAAAAGAAAGTTCCTATTAGAATGAAATTTATTTCTAATGTTAATGAATCAATGGCTTTAATAATAAAGGACAATAATTCTCATTCAATATTAGTTAAATCTGATTATGTTGTAGAAAAAGCTATTAATTCACCAACTAGTGATGAAAAAATAAAAGAGCAATTAAGTAAGGTTTTCTCTACAGCCTATGAAATAAAAGATATGGTTATAGTAAATGATAATCAAGGAATTATTCCAGTTAAATTTATTAATGATTTAAGACGTGAGGCTATAAGTAAATTAGATGAAGCAAGAGAAAAGACTTATAATAGATCACTTGATGATATTAATACTGAAATTGATTATTTGCCTAAAGTTAAAAATCAAAGCCAACAATTAAAGGTTAAGGTTCATACCTTATTTCAGCTTGATGCTATAGCAAATCTTGAAGGAATTAGTGCAATTTATTATGATGATATGCTAACATATTCAATAGCTAAAAATAAATATCCTCATTTAAATTTAATTTTAGTATTACCTCGTATTAATAATGATAGAAGTAAAATAGAAATAGATTCTCCTGTCTATGTATGTAATAACTATGGTGATTTATTAAAGCATGATAATGCTAGATTAATTACTGATATGTATATGAATGTTACTAATAAGCTAACAATTGCTAGCTTATTAAAGCTAAATGTTGAAACAATTACTATTTCTTGTGAAATGAATCATTTACAAATTAAAGAGCTTGTTAATGACTTTAAAGAAGATTATGGCTTTATTCCTCCTCTTGAAATGGTCGTTTATGGTCATTATCAAACAATGATTACAAAATATTGCTTTATAAGCAATGAATATGGATTTAGTAAAACACACTGTGGTGCTTGTAAAAACAAAAATTTAGCACTTCTTGATAGAATGAATTATATTTTTCCAATTACTACTGATAATAATTGTAATGTTACAATTTATAATTCAAAGGCAACTCATTTAATTTCCTATTTAGATGAAATTTATGATATGGGTATTAATTCATTAAGGCTTGATTTTTCAATTGAAAATCCTCAAGAGGTATATGATATTACAAAAGCATATTTAGATATGATTAAATATCATGATTATGACTTATCATTAAATGATGTAACATATGCTTATTTTCTAGATTCAACTAAAAACTAAGTAAACTTTTATTTACTAATTGAGATAAAATAAGTATAATCTTAATAGATACAACTTTTTTTGAGGAGGAATTTTCATGGAAGAAAGAAAATTAAAATTAAATTTTAAGAATACCTTTAAAATTGGCTTTGCTTTTTTTGGAATTTTAATGCTTTGGCAGGTTTATAATACCTATTGCCCTATTATATTAGAGGCAATGCTAAAGGATAGGGGCTTAACAAACTATCATTATATTGTTGGTATTATTATGGCTCTTGATAATGTAGCAGCTATAATTGTTATGCCTTTAGTTGGAAAGATGTCTGATAAAACCAAAACAAAATGGGGTAAACGAATGCCTTATATTGTAATAGGAATGCTATTAACAACGATTGTTTTCCCATTTATTGCCTTAATGTGTTATTTTAACATTTTTGTAGGGGTAATTATATTTATGCTTTTATTCTTAATTATTATGCAAGCATATCGTTCACCAGCTGTTGCTTTTATGCCAGACGTTACACCAAAGCCTTTAAGAAGTACTGCTAATGGTATTATTAATCTAGTTGGATATTTAGGTGGAGTATTTGCAACAATAATAGGAATGCTACCATTTTTAAAGCTAAACGATAGCTCATCACTTGCTGAAATACAAAGTAAAATTATTTGGCCATTTATTATCACAACAATTGTTTTTGTTTTAGTACTTATTTTCTTAATATTTAGAGTTAATGAAAATAAGCTAGTTGAAGAAACAAAAGATGATGTTGCATATGGTGAAACATTAGCTGATACTGAAGAGGCTATTAAAGATGATAATAAATTATCAAAATCTGATTTTAGAAACTTTATTTTAATTTTAATTGCTATTTTCTTCTGGTTTATGGCTTTTAATTCCTTTGAAACATTTGGTAGCTTATTCTTTAAAGATATTGTAAAGGACTCAACAATTTATTCAACAATGGCTATGGTATTATCTGTTGTTTCAATATTATCATTTGTATTATTCTCAACATTATCTAATAAAATTGGTCGAAAGCTTACTATTGTAATAGGTTTAGTATTGTTAATAGTAGCTTTAGTAACTACTGCTATTTTATCAATAGTTATTAATGATTTTTCAAATACTAATGATGTTGCTACTGGCTATAAGCTATTATTTATTGTAATTGCTGCTATTATGGGTGTTGGTTGGGCATTAGTTAATATTAATTCATTCCCTATGGTTGTTGAATTTTCAAATAAGGATAATATTGGTAAGTTTACAAGCTATTATTATATGTCTTCAATGCTAGCACAATCAATTACTCCAATTCTTGTTGGCTTCTTTATGGACTATTTAGGAATTGGTAAAAAGATCTTATTTATTTATGCAGCTATTATGATGATAATTGCTCTTGTAGTATTTATTTTTATTAAAGAAAAAATTAGCCTTTCTAAACGTAAAGAAATGGCTAAGGATGAAAAGAAAAAATCAGTTCTTGAAAGAATTGGCGATAATGATTAAAGTAAAAAAGCTCGAAAGAGCTTTATTTTATTATGATATTGTTAACAAAGCCAATCAAACCGCTAGAGGCACAAAGCTGAGGCTTATTTTTATTAATATATGTTGTACTAGCACCATGAGTATGTCCACAAAGAATAGCTTTTATTAATGGCTCATTTGTAACATAATCTATAAATGCTTTACTACTTTCATCGCAATTTTTATAATTTATGATAAAGTATGAATCATACTTTTCCATTTCTTTTTCATTGTATTTAGTTAAAAGAGGAATATGCATACAAAGAATAATACTCTTATTCTTTTTAACTTCATTTTTCAGCTTATTTAATTGATTTTCACTTACACTTTTTAAAGAATCATCAATACCAATAACTAATAAATCCTCAAATTCATAAACATTAAAATCACTACTACTATTAGTTATTTCATCATAAAATTCTTCTTGTGCTTCATGATTTCCATTTGTAAATAAATAAGGACATTTTAAGGTGTTTAATTCTTCCTTTAAAAATTTAAAATTACTATTAGAATTATAATCAATAATATCTCCAGTTAATACTAATAAATTAGGATTTTCCTTATTAGTATAGTCAATTAATTTGCATAAGCATTCTTTTGATGATATTTCATGCTCTTTTCCAAAATATTCATTAAAATGCTTCGCAAAGTTTTTTTTTACATAATCCCAAGCCTTTTCATTTTCAATTGCTTTATTTTTTTCTTCTTCACTATCATTTTTTTCATAACTTATTGCATGGACATCACTAAAATGGATGAAATGATACTCATGCTTTAAATTGAAATTAAGAATTATTTTGTTTTCTTGTATAAAACTCATAGCTACCTCCAAGTGTTCCTTATTATTTTAGCTTATTATAATGAAAATGACCATATCTTTTTAATTTAAATAGTTATATAATAAATAGGCGAGGTGAAGCAAATGGCTAATTGTGATCATAATTGTAGCTCATGTAATTCAAAGTGTGGAAAGGAAGATTTCATTATTCATACTAATGAATTATCAAATATAAAAAAAGTGATTGGGATAGTTAGTGGTAAAGGTGGAGTTGGAAAATCATTAGTTACTTCTTTATTAGCAGTAAGCAGTGCTAAATTAAATTATAAGAGTGCTATTTTAGATGGAGATATCTTAGGTCCTTCAATTCCTAAAGTATTTGGTGTAAAACAAAAGGCATATGGTGATATTACAGGAAAATATATTGTTCCTGCTAAAACAAGTAAGCTTGATATTGATATTATTTCATCAACAATGCTACTTGAAAATGAAACAGATCCTGTTATTTGGCGAGGATCAATGGTAAGCAATATTTTAAAGCAATTTTATAGTGATGTTGTTTATGATAATCAAGATGTCTTATTTATTGATATGCCACCTGGAACAGGTGATGTACCATTAACAATTTTTCAATCAGTACCACTTGATGGAATAATTATAGTTACATCTCCTCAGGACTTAGTATCATTAATTGTTACAAAGGCTATTAAAATGGCTAATATGATGAATATTCCAATTCTTGGAATTGTTGAAAATTATTCTTATATTGTTTGTCCTGATTGTAATAATAAAATAGAACTATTTGGAAAATCAAAAATTAATGAGCTTGCTAGTGAAAATAATATTAAAAATGTAATAAAATTACCTTTAGATCCTTCATTAACAGCACTTTGTGATGAAGGAAAAATTGAAGATGCTGATGTTCATTATTTTGACGATTTGATTAAAAACGTAATATTTAAAAAATAAATCCATTTCATTACGAGATGGATTTTTCTTTATTTTCATACATTAATCTTGTTAATTCCTTACAAACACCTTCACAGTCTTTAACAAAATTATATTTATATGTTCCTTTTTTAGAGCTTATTATTATTTTACCATAAGAATATGAATAGCCTTTTGCTGTAGCCTTTCTATAAGAAATATCAATTAAATCACTACAGCTTAATTTTATATTTTTAGGTAATATTAATTCGTTATTTTCATTTAGCTTAATGATTTCTTTAGGAGTATTTAAATAAACTACTATAAAATAAATAGACATTGCTGATAAGATTATTCCTATAAAAGAAAAGGCAAATTTACTATTTGCTCCAAGGACAATAATAATTAATCCTAAAATAAAGCTAATTATATAAAAAACTATAGGTGATTTTTCTCTTGTTGCGATTACTTTCATTATTTATCAACTTCTTTCTTAAAAATTACATATTTATTCTTTAAAGATATTTTATCAACCTTTATATTATATTGCTCTAATTCCTTTTTATATTTTAAAAAAGAATGGTCAAGGGGAATGCTAGCAATTTTATTAATATCAGCAAACGATAAAGTAAGATTATTATTATTTTCTTTAAAGTATTCAATTAAGTATTTCCATAATAAATTATACTTGTCCATATTTTTCTCCTAATACTATATTATTATATAAAAAATAAACTCTTTTTAAAAGAGTTTATACATCAATTATTTCATCACTAAGCTTAATTTTGTAGCATTTAATGACTTTATATTTATCATTGCTTTTTAATAAATAATCATATGTTTTAGTAAAATCATAGCTTTCTACTAAATATTTTTTATTAATTCCTTCTTCAATTACATAGCATTTATCCTTTAATAGCTCCATTAATTTTTTACTATTACAAATTTTAATGAATAAAACTAGGTTTTCTCTATCAAATGATGATATAATCATTTTCTTTTTATCGTTTTTATCATTTATAATATAAAATACCGTTTGAGAAAATAAATATGTAACAAAAGATGATGATTTATAATATAAGCTTTTTATGTGATTTTTACTATTTGTAAAAAAAGATTTAATTTTCTTTTGATTTTCGTTCATTTTCTTCCTCCAATTCTATTAATTTTGTTAAAAGTAAATATGAATTGTTGGCTGCTCCTACTCTAACATTATCAGCTACACAGTAAAATAATAAATTATTATTTTGCTTTCTTAGTCTTCCAATATAAATTTTATCATTTTTGCATGAAAGAATAGATGTTGGGACAATGCTATCACAATAAACAACATTAGGAATATTTTCTAAGTCGTTTATTATATCGCTAATAGCAAAATCATTAGAAAATTCAATTTGACAAGAAACACCATGAGAGAACATAACAGGTACTCTTACACATGTTGCATAGATTTCGATATTGCTATTATTTAATATCTTTTTATACTCATTCATTATTTTCTCTTCTTCAGTAGATATGTGGTTTATATTTTCTTTTCCAATTAATGGTATACATGTAAAGGAAATATCACTTTGATAGAAAATAGGCATTAATCCTTTACGACAACGAATCAAATCATCAATTCCTTTTTTTCCAGAGCCTGATACTGATTGATATGTATTAACTATTATTTTTTTAATATTATATTTTTTTAATGCATATATTGGTACAATACTTTGAATAACACAGCAATTTGGATTAGAAATTAATGTGTTTTCTTTATTTAGTAAATAATCATTAGCATAATAAGCGATTAAAGGAACATCGTTTTCATTTCTAAATGCTGATGAATTATCAACTACCTTAACATTTTTCTTTAAAGCAATAGGAATATATTTTTTGGCTACATCTTCATTTGTAAAAAAGCAAGCATGTGTTACATTATCAAAGCTATTTTCATCTAACTCATGAACAATGTAATACTTATGATTTATTTTTAATTTTTTTCCTTTAGATTTTTTTGATGCAAATAATTGTATTTCAAAATTAGAGTTATTTTGTTCTTCTAATATATGTAGAAATGTTTGTCCTACAAGACCTGTAGCTCCAACAATTGCTAATTTAATTTTTTCCATATTTTACTTCACCTATACTAATATATGTATAAATATAGTATTAAAGAATTAAAAAAGAGTAATTTGTATAGACTAAAAAAAATTATTTTGATAAAATACATATGGTAGAACTTTATTAGGAGGCAATTATGCAAACTAAAGAATTTATTAAAAGTAACAATATAAAACTTCGTAGTATTACAAATCTAATTGGTGGAGTTTTAATGTTTGTAACAGGATTATATTTTGTATTATTTATTGATTTAAACTTTAAAACACAAGGATCTAGTAGCACACAAGTATTTACTTTATCTGCTTATTTATTAGTTGCTATTTTATTAGCAGTTGGAAGTGGAATTATTTATTTTGTTGGCGATTCCTTAAAGCACAAAGCCAAAGCAACAATTATCTTAAAGGGAATTAGTATTGTATTAGCAATTGCATTTATTGTATTTTTATTTTATTTTAAAGTTAAAATGAATGATAAGGATACAAGAGTATTAGAATCTGTATTACCAACGATAAATTCAATTATTACAATTTCTTTAGTTATCGATATTGTTGGTATTGTATTTCTAATTATTAATTATATTTTATCAATAATATTTGTAAAAGAAGATTATTAGAAAGCACATTGTGCTTTTTTTCTTTTTAAAAGAGTTTAATAACATTAAAAGGCTGTGAATATTAGCACTCACAACCTTTTAAGTAACATAAGCTAAAGATTAATTACAACTATTTGAAATATATCATTTTCTATTACAATTTTTTTGGATAAGTTTATATTATTTTATCAAGAGTTTGTTTAATTTCTACTTCAAGTTTTTTAATTTCTTGTTTTAAACATTCAAAATCGTTTGCACTACTAACAATGAGATGCCTATCCATGATTTGTTCAAATTCAACAAATTTTTTTGATATAAATGAATATTTAGAAGTAATTTGATTACAAATTCTATTTTCATCAGTTAAATAAAATGCAATATACATTCCATATTTTCTAATCAGACTACATATAAAAGCACAATAATCTTCATTTACAAGGTTAATACTATCATTAACTACTAAGTCATAATATTCAATATACTGGTGCCCACAGGCAGATGATTTGCCAAAATTTTCAATATTAAATGTGTGATTTGTAATATTATATTCGATTATTCCACAACTTTGGTTTTCTAAAGCACCTTGAGAAAATACTAAATGTAAAATATTCTTATGAATAGCAATTTTTAATAAAATAATATCCATAACAGGTAGATTTTTTAATAATAATAATTCTTTTGTTTTTATATTATAAATATATGATTTGTTTCTTTTTACTTTATAAAATAAAATATACTCATTATAATTATAATAATCAAAATTTTCTGAGATATTGCTTTGATTTATTATTTCACATTTTAAATAATCTACCACAACTATTTTTTTATTCTTAAATGCAAATAATAAATTATCATAAACTACAGCTGAGTAAACTGCACATATTTTAAAAAAGTTAACATGATTATCTTTTATAATTTCAATACCTTTTTCATAATCAAATACTATTAAGCAGTTATTACAATAAATTGGTTTTATAACATCATCAATAATGTCTTTAAAATTTGTATCATAATTTAAAATCAATTGATTGTTACCATATAATGAAAATCTTTTATTACACACCTCATATGCCAATACTGTTTTGTCGACATTAATAAAATATTTCATATTGTTTTCCCCTCCATACTTATTATAAACTATATATCCATGTCATAAATTAATTTCATAATTTTTTTTGCATGTTCCCAAGCATTTTTATCATTTACTTGCCCTGAATCTAAAATTTTTTAACATGATTTTATCTAATGTACAACTAATAAACTACTACCAACTACATACGTATGATAACATAAAATATTAAATGTTGTAAATGCTACTTCATTTACTATTATAGAGATTAAAGATAAAAGGCTGTGAATATTAGCACTCACAGCCTTTTAAGCAACATGCGCTAAAGATTAATTTCTATGATATCTTCATCATCTACATCATGATATCCCATAAATGCTCTTGTATTTATAAAAGTGTTATTAGCATTAGTATTTTTTAGTTCCATATAGGTATCCTGTAATATCTTTTGAATATAAGCATAAGCTTCAAAGAATTCCATTTTATTAATATTATCAAAATCTAATCTTATAGTGTTTTTATCAAAGCAATATGTTTCTTCATCAAACCATTTATTAATGTAACCTCCAAGACTTAAGCTATATCCTTTTTCTTCTTCAATGAAGGTATAGAATATATATTTACATTTTGATTTTACAATTTTTGAATTTGATAAGTGTTCAAACCATGCTTTTATTAGTTCTTTTTCATTTTTATAGTTGTTTTCAAAATATGTAATGCAATATTCTAATTTATCATCTTCTTTTTTTAATTCTTTTATACAAGCACCAGTAAATTTTTGCTTTTTAAATGCTTTTACTAAATCATCGCTTATACAAAGCCTTAAATCAAATAATTCTTTGTCAAAAGGAATAGATTTATCTGTATATATTTTCCTCATAGTAGCAATATGCTTATCATTTTCATCAAAATTGTATGTTGTATAAGCAATGCCACTATTAAATGATCTAATTGGGATAACCTCTTTTGGTAACATTAAATAATAGTCACCATCGATTTTAATATTTTTATTGCGTACACTGAGTTCAACCTTTTTAAATAACAAGTTAGATGCTAAATTATTACTATTTAAATAATCATATACTCGTTTAGTTATTAGGAAAAACGGATGAAGAAGCGAATACATAAAATCTTGCATGCTTTTTTCCTCATTATATGAAATATCACTTGTTACAGCTTCTTTAACATTTTCATAAATCCACATAATAGTTTCTTTATCATATCTATAATGATTTTTATCAGTTCCCACTTTAAAACCTTCAACGTCGTAATAAAAATTATAGTCATCGCCAAAATCTGTACTTTTTATTATTTTCATATGTTAACTTAGAATCTCCTTTCTATTTTATAAATAGTTCAAGTATTGCATCACATGCTTTTTCACCATTTTTTCTGAGACATTCATAATTATCCTTTACTAAATTCCCCAGTTTTTCCATTTCTTTTGTAAACTCTCCAAAATCATCAGTTTTATCTAATGCAGATTTAACACATTTATCAATCGTATCATGATATGCATCTGTATGACGACCTTTGTGTTGTGGGATTTCTACTTTATTCCATCTATCATTTAAGTTGGCTTCAGGGAATTTATCTTTTGTTTTATTTCCAATTTCATTTCCTTTTTTCCCTTTATTACTTACTGTATGGTGGCATTCGTTATGTACAACTAATAATTCATTACCAACTACATACGTATGATAACATAAAACATTAAATGTTGTAAATGCTACTTCCTTTGCTTAATTAAATTCATTGGTTATTTTAATTAAATATCATATTTTTTATAAATTTTGAGCAAAAACGGATATAACAATTTTACATTATTACATCCGTTTAAATAAATCTATTGATTGCTTAATAGCATTTATATGCTATAAGTCTATTTTTTTTGAGATTAATTTTTTTACAAAAATAATACAGTATTTAGCAATTATAATTTTTTTATAATTGTCAATTTTATTTACCATATATTCTTTCTTTAATACTCTTAATTCTTTGAGTAAATCATTCAAATCATTGTATTTATAAATATCAATATCAAAGAATTTTTTACATGATTTTTTAAATTCCTTAATGTTATAGATACCATCTTTTCCAACAGTGAAATAGATATTTGGCTTTATTTTATGTACAATATTAGCTGCATTATCAACAATATCAGTATACATATAATATCTTTTTGCCAATATATTATCATAGCATTCAATGTTTAATGAAATATCTTTTATATTGTTTTTATTATCTTTTAAAATACATTCGATTTTCCTTAAAATATCTTCAGTAAATAAGTACATTATAGCATCAGAACATGAAAAACCACAAAATAAAAAATCTGAAAACATTATGTTCAAAGAATATGTTTCTTCTTCCTCATATAAAACTTCTATTAATATATCATCATTTCTCTTGAAATTATTAAAATACGAAAGAGTTTTCTCTTTGTTTTTTTCGTTAAAGAATTTTATAGAGTAAGCAATATAAAATCTAGGCATTTCTTTTAGTTGTTCATAATTCATATCATTTTCTCCTAATTATATCTTTTAAAGTATCTTTGATTACTTTTTTCTTCAATTATTAGTGGCATCTTAATATATATTATAATTAGACATATTTTATCTATATTTCCTAAAGATTTATCTTTTAAAATATCAGTTTTAAATTCTTTGCTAATTTGATTTTTATCAACTTTTAGGTTTACGTAAATACTATATACAACTAATAAACTACTGCTAATTACATACGTATGATAACATAAAATATTAAATGTTGTAAATGCTACTTCATTTACTATTATATAGATTAAAGATAAAAGACTGTGAGTGTTAGTATTCACAGCCCTTTTAAGCAACATGCGCTAAAGATTAATTTCTATGATATCTTCATCATCTACGTCATGATATCCCATAAATGCTCTTGTATTTATAAAAGTGTTATTAGCATTAGTATTTTTTAGTTCCATATAGGTATCCTGTAATATCTTTTGAATATAAGCATAAGCTTCAAAGAATTCCATTTTATTAATATTATCAAAATCTAATCTTATAGTGTTTTTATCAAAGCAATATGTTTCTTCATCAAACCATTTATTAATGTAACCTCCAAGACTTAAGCTATATCCTTTTTCTTCTTCAATGAAGGTATAGAATATATATTTACATTTTGATTTTACAATTTTTGAATTTGATAAGTGTTCAAACCATGCTTTTATTAGTTCTTTTTCATTTTTATAGTTGTTTTCAAAATATGTAATGCAATATTCTAATTTATCATCTTCTTTTTTTAATTCTTCTATACAAGCACCAGTAAATTTTTGCTTTTTAAATGATTTTACTAAATCATCACTTATACAAAGCCTTAAATTAAATAATTCTTTGTCAAAAGGAATAGATTCATCTGTATATATTTTTTCCATATCAGCGATATGCTTATCATTTTCATCAAAATCGTATGTTGTATAAGCAATACCACTATTAAAAGATCTAATTGGTATAACCTCTTTTGGTAGCATTAAATAATAGTCACCATTGATTTTAATATTTTTATTTCGTACACTGGGATTAACCTTTTTAAATAATAAGTTAGATGCTAAATTATTACTATTTAAATAATCATATACTCGTTTAGTTACTAGGAAAAATGAATGAAGAAGCGAATACATAAAATCTTGCATGCTTTTTTTCTCATTATATGAAATATCACTTGTTACAGCTTCTTTAGCATTTTCATAAATCCACATAATAGTTTCTTTATCATATCTATAATGATTTTTATCAGTTCCCACTTTAAAGCCTTCAACGTCGTAATAATGATTATCGCCAAAATAAGTATATCCTATTAATTTCATATGCTATTTGTAATCTCCTTTTAATAACAATTCATTTGTCAACTACATATGTATGATAACATAAAATATCAAACACTGTAAACGTTGATTTATTCGCATAATTCGTCAAGTTCAACTAATAATACTTTAACAAATCAATTGGATATTTTAATCAAATCATATTTTATTAATTCACAACTATCTTATATAAATACATTATGATTAAGCATATAGATATTTAGTATGAATATAGTAATGGTTTTATATTTACTCTAACTATAATTTTAATAAAAGATCCCCAATTTAGCAAATGGGGATTGATTTTTAAAATATTATTAAGCTTTTGAATGATTAAAATTTATAGTTATCTAATGCTTCCTTTAAGTATTTTTCTTCTTTTAAAAACTTTGAAACTGATGGTGAATTAATAGCAATTACCTCAAGTGTATCAATATTATTGGCAAATAAATCATTAACTGTAATATATTTATTAAAGCTTTCAGCAATGTATATTTCTAAATTATCACCAACAATAGCAATCCTTTCAAAGGCTGTTGTATAAATATCAAATGTTGAAAAGCATTTATTATCTACCTTTACATCCTTTAATAGTAATTGCAAAGAAAAGAAAAAATCGACAAGATTCATATCTTTACTTACTGGTACTTTTGTATCAACAAATTTATTGTTAATTGTTAGATTAATATTAATGTCCATTTTATTATTCCTCATCGAAGGTTTCTTTAAATCTACCCATAAATGATATTGGCTCATTCTTAACATATAAATGAGAAATATCACCTAAGCATTGGGCTCTAAAATGAGCAATTCCTTTTTCCTTTTCTTCAGTGTAGATAATACTAACAGATGTTGGAGCAAAGGCAATATGTTGAGCAATTGCTACAAATGGTATATTAAATAAACGAGATAGTAAAACACTTTCAAGCCCTAAATGAGCAAAGATAACAATTGTATCTTTATTTGGCTTAACAGCTTTATAATATAAGCCATTTCTTGTATAGCCATGCTTTTTTAATAAATTATCAAATGATGATATAACATAGTTATAGCCTTCATGAACATTTGAATCAACATTAAATAAAGGATTATCTAAATATTTACTATTATCATAGAAATCACTTTTTTCCTCACACATATATTTATCATCAAAATCCCATGGGATTCTATCATTATGTGTTTTATAATCTTTTATTTTATAAGGAAATTCTTGAAGCCAATCACAAGTTTCATAAGGCATGTTTGTTGCTTTTAAATAAGGATCAGCAGTAAATTTTGCCCTATTTAATGGAGAAACATAAACATAATCAATTTTTTCTTTGATTAATCTATCTTTTAATAATTCAGCTTCCTTAAAGCCTTTTTCTGTTAAGGTATTATCCTTATAATTTGGTTCTCCATGCCTTATAATAATTATACGCATTAAAGATCAACCACCATTCCATCATAAGATACATCAACATTATACTTGCTAGCTACTTCTTTCATTTCATCATAAGTAGCATTACCATTATGAGAAAAATGATTAGCGATTATTTTAGTATGCTCATCAATAATATTGTGTTTTTTCATTTCATTAATTACCTCTAGGAAAATATCAAATGATAAGTGACCATCACGCCAATTATTTAATAAGCAAGCAGTACAATCAAGGCTTACCATATCTAAAGGCTTTTTAATTGCTTTTAAATATTCCCAAGCTTTTTCTTTAAAGAATCCTGTATCATGGGCATAAAGAATTTGAATGTCATTTTGTTTTATTAAATAAATAAAAGGTTCTGACAAAGGATCATGATTAGCCTCTAAGGCGACTATTTCATAATTTAATACCTTAAATGGTACATATGGCTTAACAATTACTGGTTGAACAAGCTTTTCAGTAATACCTTCAGCATTGATTGCTTCAACAACCATTTTATTTACAAGAGTGGAACCATAAATATACAAAGACTCTTTTTCAGCAAATCTTGTGTAGCCACTACTTCTATAAATTAATTCATTTGGATAAAAATGATCGCTATGAGCATGAGTTATTAGAACATGATGAATTCTATCAAGACGTACATCATAATTAAACATATGATAATATGACTCAGGTCCAAAATCAATTAATAGCTCATCGTTAATAATAGCTTGGCTTCTAGTTCTAATATCCTTACCTTTATTCTTCCAAGCCTTTAAGCATGTTTTACATTGGCAATATAATGCCGGAATCCCTTCAGCTGCTGCTGTTCCTAAATATTGAAATTTCATTTTTATTTCCTCCATTTTAACGCTTTCTTTTCTTAAATACTAAAAAATAATAAAGTGCAATCATAACTTGAAATGGTATGGCAACAATAAACAAAAGGCCAGTGCCTGTATAACTTTTAAATGTTAAATAAATTGATAAGGCAATAGTCCAACAAAGGATTGAAGAAGGAAAGATGTTATATACCTTTTTAAAATAAACATTATTAAAAATAATTAATAATATGCAAGAAATAGGTATTGCATAAATAAAGCAAAGCCAAATTGGCCAATGTTCATTAACTTGTGGGAAGAATAATGAAAACACAAAGAAAATAATTGTGGCAATAAACCATACAAAGCATACCCAAATCATTGTTATAAGTATCTTTGAAATAAAACGATTGGCTATTTTTTCTTTCTTCTTTGTTGTTAAAAAATCATTAACTGTTAAACCAAATAATTTGGCAAGCTGGTTTAAAATATAAATATCAGGAATACCGTCTCCTCTTTCCCATTTAGAAATTGATTTATCCGAATAATTAAGTTTTTCAGCAAGCTCGCTTTGAGTCATATTGGCTTTTTTTCTATAATATGAGATATTATCAGATATAACTGCTGCTAAATTTTCATTTTCATTCATAGCTTTTTATTCCTTTTCTATCAGTATTTTTTAATTTCTACTTATAGTAGAGTGTTATTTCATTAACTCTACTATTGCGATGTGGATTTATTATATCATATTTTATTTTCTATTGCTCTTTTTTGTTTGCTTTTTTGTGATTGTGTGTATTTAATATGATAATTATCTAAATATTCGCATAAATTCTTTTTGGCAATTAACATACTTGATGCTTCACATTCAACCTCATAATCCTCATTATTATAGTAGTTGTTTTTATCAAAGCACAATAAGCAATTATTCATTTTTATTTCATAGCGTAATGTTTTTAATTCCCCAATAATATGTAATTCCTTATAATCGATATTTCTTTTACTTAAAAAATCTTTTGTTTCTTTATTTATATTAAGAGGATTATTATCCTTTAAATAAAATTCATATTCCTTTCTTCCTTCACTTAATTTTTCCTTTATGGTCATAAGATAGGTATTATCATTTAAAATATGCCTTATTCTAAATGATAAATTATTTTTTTTTAAATCGTTATTTAAGGTATCATAATAATAATTTACTTGTTCAAAGGCTTTATATTCATCTAATGATGAAATAATTCTATAATAATCATCCTTGTTAATCATTACCTTATATTCAATTTCAATGTTTTCCATAATCAATCACCAATTTAATTATAACATTTTTATTTTATTTTCATATTATAAAATGATAGGAGGTGCGTTCATGAACCCTTATGGTTATCAACCAAATGCTGCATACCAAACTCCATATTATCCAAATAATACAATGAATCGTGGAGCTAGCTGGATTGCTATTGCATTAGTTATATTCTTATTATTAATCATTTGCTGCTGCTGTTGTGGTACTTTTAAAAACAACTGTAACTGTATGTAAATATATTAAAGAGGACTAAAAATCCTCTTTTCTTTAATTTTCTTTAAGTTTGTGCTATATTATTATAGAAAATAATAATTTAGTAATTATTACTTGCTATTATGAAAGGATGTAACTATTAATGATATTAAAAAAAAATATAATAACTGATGATAATCCTTTACTTAGAAAAAAAAGTGAAGATGTTAAATTACCTTTAAGTAAAGAAGATGAGAAAACATTAAATGATATGATGGAGTATCTTGAAAATTCTCAGGATGAGGAAATGGCTAAAAAATATGATTTACAGCCAGGTGTTGGTTTAGCAGCTCCGCAAATTGGAATTTTAAAGAAAATGTTTGTTGTTTTAACATATGATGATAAAGGAAATTTGCATAAATATGCTTTAGTTAATCCAAAGCTTATTTCAAATTCTGTTGCTAAGTGCTTTTTAGCTACAGGAGAGGGTTGCTTATCTGTACCTAAAGTACATGTTGGTTATGTTAAACGCTACATGAAAATAAAAATGCAAGCCTATGATTATATAAGCAAGCAAGACGTTACATTATCATTAAAGGGTTATGTTGCTATAGTTTTGCAGCATGAGTATGATCATTTATTTGGAATTTTATATTATGATAGAATAAATAAAAAGGATCCAATGGATAACTCTGATAACGCTACACAAATAGTATAAAAAAAGATTATTACTTATTGATTAGAGACTTTAAGTAATAATCTTTTAATTTAGTTATTTTTATCTTTAATTATTTCACGAGCAATTTTAACGCCATTTGCTCCAGCTTGTGCTAAGCCTCTAGTAATGCCTGCTCCATCGCCACCTACAAATAAATTTTTAATAGATGTTTCAAATTTGCTGTTACATTTTACACGATCACTATAAAACTTTGCTTCTACTCCATAAAATAATGTATGGTCATTAGCAATACCTGGAGTTACATAGTTTAAAGCATCCATCATTTCAATTAAAGATTGCATAGTTTTATAAGGTAATATTAAGCTTAAATCACCAGGAACAGCTTCCTTTAATGTTGGCTTTACAAAGCCTTCAGCAATTCTTTTTTCAGTTGAACGTCTTCCAGCTTTAATATCACCATATTTTTGAACGATTACAGCACCACCACTTAATTTATTAGCAAGTGAGCTAATTTCTTCAGCATATTGATTTGGATCCTTAAATGGCTCTGAAAATTCATGTGATACTAATAAAGCAAAATTTGTATTATGGCTTCCAAGAGCTGCTGAATGATATGAATGTCCATTACATACCATTATACCATTATGGTTTTCAATAACAACGTGTCCACTAGGGTTTGAACAAAATGTTCTTACTTGTGTGCCAACAGATGTGTTGAAAATGAATTTTCCTTCATAAAGGTATTTATTAATATCATCCATAATAATATTATTTGTTTCAACCCGTACGCCAATATCAACTCTATTGTTAGTTACTTCAACACCATGATTTGTCATTGTTTGTGAAAGCCATTGAGCACCAGGACGTCCTACTCCTAAAACCACATAATTAGCTTCAATTATACTTCCATCCTTTAATATAACACCACAAGCTTTATTATCATTTACGATTATATCATTAACTGTTGTTTGAAATTTATAATCGATTTTTCCTTTCATAGCCTCATAGATGTTTTGTAAAACCTTTAAGTTTATTTCAGTTCCTAAATGTCTAACCTCAGAACGAAGTAATTTTAAACCCACTGAAATAGCTTTTTTTTCTATTTCAAAAACCTCTTTAGTATTAGGATCAGTTAATTCCTTTGGAGCACCATATTGAAGCTGAATACTATCAACATAACGAATTAAATCAATAACCTCATCATCATTAATATATTCACCCATCCAGCCTCCAAAGTCACTTGTGATATTGAATTTTCCATCAGAAAAAGCTCCACAGCCACCAAAGCCAGACGTCATTGAACAAGCAGGCTTACAACCAGATTTTCCAAGTGTATCCTTAGGGCAATGCTTTATTTTATTTTCAAGCAAGGGGCATTTTCTTGTATAGATATCGTTTCCTTTATCAATTAATAATACCTTCATATTTGGCGCTTTAATCATAAATTCATAGGCGGTATAAATACCCATTGGTCCAGCACCAACAATTATTACATCATACTTCATTTTTTTCATCTCAATTCTTTAAATATATTTTTTATTTATTACACCAACACATGGAATGTTTCTATATGCTTCATTATAATCAAGTCCATAGCCAATTACAAATTTATCTTCAATTTCAAAGCCAATGTATTTTACTTCAACGCTTACTTGCCTTCTTGAAGGCTTATCAAGTAATGTACAAATATTAATTGAAGCACATTTTTTTTCAGAAAAATATTTATGAAGTGATTCATATGTTAATCCAGTATCAACAATATCTTCAATAATTAAAATATCCTTACCTTCAATATCAAACGTCATAACCTTTGATATTTGAACATTACCAATTGTCATAGTAGTGTTTCCAATATAGCTTGAGGCTTTAATAAACTCTAAATTGCAATTTATATCAATATTTTTTACTAAATCACCAAAAAATAATGTTGCTCCTTTTAATGTACAAACAATTACTAAATCCTTATTAGCATAGTCTTTTGAGATTTGCTTTGCTAGTTCTTTAGCTCTAGCTCTAATTTGATCTTCAGTAAATAAAACTTCTTCCATAATGTCGCTTGGGTATTGCATGTTTCTTATCTCCTTTAAAAAAAATACATATTAATGATAGCACAAATAGACTTTTTTTTAAAGTTTAACAAAAAGAAAAAGTGGTGTATATATTTTAAGAAATATATTCCACTTATAATGTTTCTTTAAAAACTAGCTAAAGCGTATTTTTTCTTTCCACGACGTAAAACTACATATTTACCTTCAATAGCTAAATCTTTACTAAGAGGTAAAGCTTCATCAGTAATTTTATCACCATTTACACTAATTGCACCATTCTTTAAGAATTCTCTAGCTTCACGTTTAGATGAAGCAACATTACATGCAATTAATAAATCAACAAGTGTCATATTATCTTCAATATGAACAATATTAAAATCATTAAATCCCATTTCAATTTCTTTAGCTGTTAAATCTTTAATATTTCCATTAAATAAGGCATTTGTAATTTTGATAGCTTGATCACAAGCTTCTTTTCCATGAATAAATGTTGTCATTTCACGGGCTAATGTTTTTTGAGCTAAACGAGTTTCAGGTGCCTTTTCCCATTCTTCTTGAATTTTTGCAATTTCATCAAGTGATAAGAATGTGAATTGTTTCATTTTTTTAATTACATCACTATCTGGTAGGTTAATCCAGAATTGATAAAATTCATATGGGGATGTTTTATCTTTATCAAGCCAAACAGATTTTCCAGATTCTGATTTTCCAAATTTTGTTCCATCTGGTTTTAAAATCAAAGGAATAGTCATAGCATATACCTTTGTATCACTACCTTCTTTTTTACGAATTAAATCAGTTCCAGCAGTCATATTACCCCATTGATCTTGTCCGCCAATTTGAACTGTACAATTCATTTCCTTATATAAATGATACCAGTCAAGTGCTTGAAGAATTTGATATGAAAATTCAGTGTATGAAATTCCTGTTTCAAGACGAGCCTTAACAGTTTCTTTATTAATCATATAGTTAACATTGAATTCTTTTCCATATGTTCTTAAAAAGTCCAAAACATTCATATTAATTGTCCAATCAAGATTATTAACAATTGTATCAAAATGGAAAATTTCTTGTACTTGTTTTTTAAGCTTTAAAACATTTTGATTAGTTATATCAATTGAAAGCATTTTTCTTTCACCTTGTTGCTTTGGATCACCAATTTGACCAGTTGCTCCACCCACTAATAAAATAGGATGATGGCCATGTTCTTGTAATCTTTTAGCAACTAAATAAGTTACTAAATGACCAACATGAAGTGAATCACCTGTTGGGTCACAGCCTAGATAAAATGTAACCTTATTATTTTCTAAGTATTCTTCAAAATCCTCTGATGTTGTAGCAAAGAATAATTCTCTTGCTTTTAATTCTTCAAGTAATGTCATAAGTTCTCTCCTTTATAAAATAAAAACGCCCTTAAAAATAATTCTAAGGACGTATAATTTACGCGGTACCACCTTAGTTCATAGCTTCACTATGCACTTTTAAATAATTAGTAATTTTCCTAAGTATTCTACTTGTTTACACCAACCACAAGCTCTCTTAAATAAATACTTATTCCCTTTAATTCCTAAATAATTTTATCTTTTTTTTTAATATAAGTCAACAATTATAAAGTTGATCCTCTTTTAACATAGTTAAACATTAATTTTTTAGTAATAATTTCCCCATTATTATGTTCAATTAATTCATTTAAAACTTTAATTCCTTCTCTTCCTAATCCTTTCATATCAATACTAAATGATGATAATTTAGGACGAGATAGCTCTGAATATTTTGTACCTATCATAGCCATAAATTCAAAATCATCTGGCACCTTTAAATTACTATCTAAAGCAGCATTTAAAGCAGCAAGAGTTATTCCATCTCTTGTTGAAATAATAAATCCACGAGGAATAGTTTTTAAAAACTCTTTCATTTTATTATAGGTTTTTGTATGAGAATCTTTTACTTCAATAATATTTGTAAACTCTCTATTGTTTTCAAGATAAGCTTGTTTTATGCCTTGTAATATTCTTTCTTCAATTTTTCCTCCACCTTCAACCTTAATAAAGTAAATTTCTTTATTTCTTGCTAAAGCTTCATTTACTAGATCAACGATTTGTGCTTTATAGTGCCATGAAACAGATGATATAGATTTTAAATCCATTCCAAGTGTAACAAGCGGAATATCAAATTGAACAAGATCCATTAATTCATCTTCTGTTAATGAATCATTAAAGATAACAATACCATTTGGCCTTGTTGATAAAACCTTTGTCATAACTTTTTTAATTTCATCTTTACTACCTTTAGTTGTAAAAATTAAACAATCATAGCCATAATTATTAGCTTCTTCCATTAAACCGGCAACAACGTTAGATATATATGTATAATTTAATTCAGGAACTATAATAGCAATATTTGTTGTTTTTCTAGAGGCAAGCTCTATAGCGATAGTGTTTGGTTTGTAATTTAATTCTTTTATTGCATTTAAAACTCTTTGCTTTGTATCAGGGGCAACTTTATCTATTCCATTCATTACTCTACTAGCAGTAGCTAATGATACGGACGCAAGTTTGGCAACATCATAAATTGTAGCATTTTTTTTAGACATTTTTAGCTCCTCCTATATCTACGATTAATATTATACTATTTTTAAAAGAAAAAATGTAAGAAATTATGAAACTTCTTACATTTTGAAAAAAACATAATTAAATTTAATTATTTTGTAACAACCTTAATATTGGTTGCGCGCTTACCCTTATTAGATTCCTCTAATTCAAATTCAACGTCAGCATCAACATCAATAGTTTTAAATCCGTCCATTTGTAAACTTGAATAGTGGAAGAAGATGTCATCTGCTAAATCGTCACATTTAATGAAGCCGTAACCCTTTTGCTTGTTAAATGTTTTAACTTTACCTACCATATTTAAATACGTCCTTTCAAAAATTTTGCATAAACTGATTGCTACATTCATAATATCATTACTTTTAATTATTAACAAGAGAAAATGTAAAAAAAAACGTTTTTTTGCTTAAAAAGCATATGAAGTAATTAAAAAATAAGGTAAAATATGAATTGGTGAAATAAAATGCAAAGCAAGAATAATTTAAAATCAATAACACTCGGAGCAATTTTTGCAGCAATTTATGCAATAATGTGTTTCTTATCAGTGTACTTCATTTCATTTTTAGGGGTAATAGGTTTAATTATTTTACCTTTTTTTGCAGCATATTATGCTAGCCTTTATAAAGTAAAAGAAATATTAGTATTTAATATTGCTACAATAATATTGTGCTTTATAAGTGGTATTTCAGATCCAGGATATGTAATATTATATGTTTTACCAACATTAATTATTGGCGATATATATGGCTTGCTAAATAAATTAAATATAAAATATTATACAACTATTTTTCTACAAACAATTGCTTATAGTATAACCAATGTTATTGCTATATATCTAGGTGAATTATTATATGACACTAAAATAATTGAATTTATTTTTGGTAATAATAAATGGATTTATGAAAATTTATCATTAGTTATTTTATTTATATTTAGTGGTGCTGAGGCTGTTGTATCATCTGTGTTTATAGCAGAAAGATTAAGAGCTATTAATATATTTAAACAAAAAGAAACAACTTATCCAATGTATTGCTATATGGCTTTGATTCTATTATTTATAATTTCAATAATATTTATCTTTATAAATTTAAATATTTATTTTTTATGCGTTTTAATGTTTGCTATAATTAGCTTTCCAAAAACTTATTCATTATTAGAAAAAATAAATAATAAGACAGTAATTGTAACTATAATAGTAATAGCTTTTACATTGTTAAGCTTTATTATGTCTTATTTCAATGTGTTTTATTATATCTTTATAGTATTGATGATCCCATTATTTATCTGTTCAATTTTCATATTAATTAGTAAATTAATAAAGTTTATAAAAGAAAAAAGGACTACAAACCTGTAATCCTTTATAGAATTTATTCATCAGTTTTAATAAATTCATCACTACCAAAGCCTAAAATCAATAAGAAAACGTAAGGTAGGAATATTAATCCAATTGTAAATCCTGTTCCGTGGCCAAAGCTTTTTGCTAGTTTATTAAGTAGCATTACTTCTATTACAAATGCTGCAATTGAAATAATATAGCTTAAAAATGCAAGTGGTGGTAAAAAGTTAATAATTCCTGTTAAAACACCAAGGCCAAAGTTAATCCAGAAGAATTTAGTGTCCCAAACAATTTTATACATAGTATAAGAATTGTAAAAAGGAATAATGGCTTTCCAGCCAGGCTCGCCTGCTTTTTGGAAAATTTTCCACATTGCAACAATAACTAATATAGCAATGGCTAAAATAAAAACAAACATAACAATCAAAGCTGAAGTTCCAATTTTATTAATAAGTTCCTCAATAGTATTTCCTTGAGATACATCTCCACTCATGTTTTGTTTTTCTCCTTTCTTTTAATATTTATAAATAAATGCTTGTTTAATTTAACAAGCATTGTTTATAGTAACTTAATCAAAATCCCAATTAGTTAGTAATTTTCCATTCTTGTCCTTGAATGTTCCACATACGATAGTAATTAAATCAATAAGGGTTCCAATTCCAAATAAACCAAATGTAAAAATATATAAGATTCCAGTTCCTGTTTTTCCAACATAAAATCTATGGATTCCAATCACACCTAAAAAGGCAACCAAAATTAAGGCAATTCCTCTTGACTTATCTGATACATTTTCACCATTTAAAATCTTAGTTACTCTATTATCACATGCACAACCACATTTCGGGCAAATTACAGCTTCGTCTAACAATTCATTTCCACAATGTGAGCAATATTTCATATTTATAAGTTCTCCTTTTCAAATAGTATATCACTTCATATTGCCTTAAGTAAATCTTAAATATAAATTTCTTGTTTTTAATATAATTATTATATTATAATAAGTACAAGAAAAGAGGAAGAAGAAAATATGAGCGCTATTTTTAAATTTGTTTTAAATGCACTAAAAGCAATATTTTTAAGCCCATTTTATATAATATATTTTTTAGCTTTTTTACTTTTGACTTTATTTAATTATATTGTGGGAGAAATACTTTTTATTTGTTCAGGCTTTAATTATGGTAGTAGGAAGGAAAATAAATATAATAGAAAATTAGAAGGAATTAAGCAAAATAATGGAGGTGTTAAGTAATATGATTATTTTAGCCCTTTTTAAGTTGGATGAAAGAAGTAAGAAGGTTGCTTTAGTTTTACTTGCTTTATTTATAATTATTTTATTGATTTTTGGACTTATTTACTTACTTATAGATAATTATATGAAGCATGAAAGTAAAAAGATGGATGCATATATGGTTGATTTATTAAAATGTCAAATTGTTACAAATACTAATCAATTTAAAGACGCATTAAAATATTATGAAAGAAGGAGCTTATATAACAATTCAAAATGGCCAATTAGGTTAATGGTTATAATGTTTATAACGGCTATTTTAATAACAAAAATATTTTTTGATAGTAATTATAATAGCTTTTTTACTGAAGCATTTAAACTAATTCCTATTATTAAATGGCAAACAATAAAGGAAGTAAATGATGCGTTAATTAAGGCTGACCCAAATGCTACATTAATTCCAGGCTTTCCTTGGCTTCCTGTCTCTTTATTCCCTAATTTTATCTCAAAAAACCCAAATTTTTCAGATCCATTATTATATGTTTCGGTTGTGTTTTATATTATTATGATATCTTGTTTATTTGTTTTAATTAAGGCGATACTTGGATATATTGCAAGAATAAATAGAGGCTATAAACTATCAGTTACTGTTTTTAAAAAGGATTTAGACAAATTCGATATTACAACTGTTGAAGATTTTGCAAATCACATTAATTCAAGTGTTCCACAACAGTAACCATGAAATATTTAATTATAATTTTATTAGTTTTACTTTTATTTATTTTGTTTAAGGTTATAATATTGCCAAGTATAATGAAAGCAACATGCAAAAAGAAAGTTATGCAGTGCTTACAAAGAGTTGATAATATTTCATTTTTAAATGGAAAAACAATTGATGAAGATTTAAAAATAAGAGTAGATGATCAAGTTTTTTATTTTAAAATTCTACTTTGCCCAAGTAATTGTGATTTGCAAATAAATAATATAGAAACTTGGGGTATTTATAAAAATGGTAAGTTTACTTATATAAATGATATTAAAAAATTTATTAATAGTCAGGAAAGCAATAAAATCGTTGTTTTAGCGAGTGAAGCTCATACTATAAAAAAAGTAATTAACGAATGTGAAATGATAATGGTTGATGAAAATGTTGATGTTTATAATTCATTAGTTATTAATTATGACAAAATAAATTTACTTAATGAGATAGTTAAAAAAAGATGTAAGAACCACCATTTTAACTAAAGGAGCTCTTACATCTTTTTAATCTTTCCAATTTGAATCAATTGTATTGTTATGAGTAACCTCAAGGCCTGCCATATTTAAAATATCTCTAAATTCTTTTAATTCATAGCCTTCAACATTTGATGTTTCAAAATCATCAACAAAGCATATCTTATGCTTTTTTACATATTTTTTTAAAAAACTTGTTAATTTAGCAACTTTTTCTTCATCATTAACTGATAAATAATATTTATATGTTGTCAAAAAGTTTTTTTCATAAGCATATTCTTTGCAGTTTTTACAATTGCATTTAACAATATTTAAAAATACTTCCTCTTTTATAGGAGCATTGCAAATAAAACAATTAGCCATATTATTTTACTTTACTATAAGCTTCTTCATCAACGTAAATAGTTACATCTGGATGATTTCTTAAAATACTACATGGTAAATCTGTTGTGATTTCACCCTTAATTAAGCCTTTAATAGCATCAGCTTTATTATATCCTGTAGCAATTAAAACAATTTTTTTAGCATTCATAATTGAAGCAAGGCCCATTGTAACAGCTTTAGTTGGCACTTCATCAATTGAATTAAAGAAACGAGAATTATCAACAATTGTTGATTTTGCAAGTGTTGCAACATGAGTTAATGAATCAAATGGAGTTCCTGGCTCATTAAAAGCAATATGGCCATCTGAGCCAATACCTAAAATTTGTAAATCAATTCCACCAAGTGAAGCAATTTTCTTATCATATTCTTTTGCTAGCTTTTCATAATCGCCAGTTCCACATGGAACATTTGTATTTTCTTTTTTAATATCAATGTGATCAAATAAATTAGTATTCATAAAATACCTATATGATTGATTATGGCTCCCATCAAGTCCCACATATTCATCAAGGTTAAATGATACAACATCCTTAAATGATACTTCATGATTATTATACGCTTCAATAATTTTTTTATAAACACCAAGAGGCGATGAGCCTGTTGCAAATCCTAAAACACATTTTGGATTGCTTTTAACAGTATCAACATATAATTTTGCTATTTCAGCATTCATTTGTTCTTTACTTTCTACTTTTACTTTCATAAATATATCCTTCTTTCTAGACACAATTATTATATAACAACTATTTTTTAAAAAAAAGTATTCATTTATACTTTAGCAATTTATAAATCATTTTTAATTAAAAAAAGCTGTTTTACAAATTTATTTAACATTTTGCTTCCTTACTTGATTAAAAATATTTATTTGGTATAATTGATGTGAAGAACTGGTAGATGTATTTTCTAAAAGGCTTTATTAATTAATCTTACGATTGAGGAGGAAAGCCAATGAAAATATCTCTTAGGCTGCTAGTAAACATTTTTGATGCGAAAAATATTATAAAATGGTTAAAAAATAATGATGTAACTAAATATCTTAATGAAGATATCAATACAACTACTTCATTAGAAGAAATAATAAATTCTAATAGAGTTGATTTATTAACGTGTTATTTAAATAAAGATGGAAGATTTTTCCTTATTGATAATAAAAAAAAATAATAGTATTGGATTTATAACACTTTTTACAATCACACCAAAAAAGCATTATGAAGTCATTATAGCTATTGGCAATCCAAACAATTGGGGTAAAAAATATGGCTTTTATGCCTTAAAGCAGATAATGTATGAGGTTTTTTTTGTATGGAGAATTCAAGAGCTATCAGCAAATATTCATGTGGAAAATAATAGAAGCATAGAATTATTTACACATTTAGGCTTTAAAAATCAAACAATAAAAAATAACCACATACATTTTAAAATATCTTTTGATGAATATTTGTCTTATTTAAAAAATGTGTAAAAATCACAATGAAACTAATTATTTTTTATAAATATTTATTTATTACATGCTCTTTTATAGTATGTTTCTTAATAATGAATAAAAAAATTGTAGTTTGATTTTAAATTATGTTATAATTTACACACAAAAGGAGTTGACACTAATGGCACTTGATATAAAAAAAATAAGAAATTTTTCTATTATTGCACATATTGACCATGGTAAGTCAACTTTAGCTGATAGAATTCTTGAAATTACAAATACAGTTCAAAAAAGGGAAATGAAAGAGCAATTGCTTGATAATATGGACCTTGAAAGAGAAAGAGGTATTACTATTAAGCTAAATGCTGTTCAACTTAAATATAAAGCTGATGATGGTGAAGAATATACATTCCATTTAATTGACACTCCAGGGCATGTCGACTTTTCATATGAGGTATCTCGTTCTCTTGCTGCTTGTGAAGGAGCGTTATTAGTAGTTGATGCATCCCAAGGAATAGAAGCCCAAACATTAGCAAATTGCTATTTAGCATTGGATAACAATTTAGATATTATTCCAGTAATTAATAAAATAGATTTACCTGCTGCTGATATTGAACATACTAAAAATCAAATAGAAAAGGTAATTGGAATACCTTGTGATGAGGCTCCATGTATTTCTGCTAAAACCGGTTTAAATGTTAAGGATGTTTTAGAACAAGTTGTGAAAAATATTAAACCACCAACAGGAGATTTAAATAAGCCATTTAAGGCTATGATTTTCGATAGCTTTTATGATGCATATCGTGGAGTTGTAGCTATTATTAGAGTAGTTGATGGCTCAATAAAGGTTGGCGATAAAATTACAATTATGTCAACTGGGGCAGTTTATGAAGTTGTTGAGCTTGGAGTTAGAACCCCAAAGGAAGTAAAACAAAATGAATTATCAGTTGGTGAGGTTGGGTATTTAGCTGCTGCTATTAAAACAGTTAAGGATGTTAGAGTAGGTGATACTATAACATCATTTACTAATCCTGCAAGCGACCCACTTCCAGGATATAGAGATTTGAAATCAATGGTATTTTGTGGATTATATCCAAGTATTGCTAGTGATTATGATTTATTAAGGGATGCTTTAGAAAAGCTTCAATTAAATGACGCTTCATTACATTTTGAAAGTGAAACATCACAAGCCTTAGGCTTTGGCTTTAGATGTGGCTTCTTAGGCTTATTACATATGGATGTTATCCAAGAAAGATTAGAAAGAGAATTTAATTTACAACTGGTTGCAACTGCACCATCTGTAATATTCCATGTTTTTTTAAATGATGGAACTATGATTGAACTTGATAATCCATCAAAGCTTCCTGATATTCAAGAAATAAATAGAATTGAAGAGCCATTTGTGTTAGCCTCAATTATGACTCCTAAAGAATACGTTGGACCATTAATGGAATTATGTCAAAATAAAAGAGGTATTTATGTTGACCTTCGTTATATTGATGATAACCGTATGGATTTAATTTATAAGCTTCCACTTGCTGAAATTGTTTATAATTTTTATGATAGATTAAAGAGTTGCTCTCGTGGCTATGCATCTTTTGATTATGAACTTGATGAATATATCGCTACAAAGCTAGTTAAAATGGATATTTTATTAAATGGAAATGTAATAGATGCTTTATCATGTATTGTTCATAGAGATTTTGCATATTCTAGAGGTAGGCAGATTGTTGAAAAACTTCGTCGTATTATACCGCGTCAAATGTTTGAGGTGCCAATTCAAGCGGCTGTTAATTCAAAGGTTATTGCTCGTGAAACAATAGCTGCTTATAGAAAAGATGTTTTAGCTAAGTGCTATGGTGGTGACATTACTCGTAAAAAGAAACTTCTTGAAAAACAAAAGGAAGGAAAAAAGAGAATGAAAAAGGTTGGTAATGTCGATATTCCACAAGAAGCATTTATGACAGTGTTGTCTGTAGATGATGATTAAAGGAGGATTGCTTATGATCTTATTTGCATCAGTTTTTGGTTATATTATTGTAGTTGTTGCTGTGGTTGCTATTTGTTTAGCATGCTGGTTTATAAGAAAACGCTTTAAAATAGGAACATTTACAAAAGAAGAAGAATCTAAAATGAAATCAAATCTTGATATGATTTTAAAAGAAGAAGACAAAGAAGAAGGAAAAGATTACAAAGATGAAGTCTAATGCAAAAGGTTTATATATTCATATTCCTTTTTGTAGAAATATTTGTACATATTGCGATTTTAAAAAATTCATTTATAATCAAAAAAGAGTAGATGATTATTTTAAGTCGCTTTTTTTGCAATGTAATACCTTAAAAGAAAAGAAATATAGATCAATTTATATTGGTGGAGGAACACCATCATGCATTGATAAAAGCAATTTAATTAGTTTATTGCAATTATTAAGTAAACATCTTTATAAAAATTATGAATTTAGCATTGAGTGTAATGTTGAAGATATAAATGAAGAACTATTAAAAATTTTGAAAGACAACAAAATTAATAGATTATCAATAGGAATACAAACATTTAATGAAAAATATATTAGGTATTTTAATAGGCATCATAATAAACAAATGGCTGTTGATAATATTAAGCTAGCTAGTAAATACTTTAAAAATATTTCTATTGACATGATATTTGCTATTAATAATCAAACAATTAAAGAATTAAAGGAAGATATTAATACTTTAGTTTCTTTACCAATTACTCATGTTTCTTATTATTCATTATTAATTGAAGAAAATACAATTTTATACGCTAAAAAGGCTTTAAATGTTAATGATGACATACAAGCTAAAATGTATACATTAATAAACAAAGAGTTAAAAAAGTATGGCTTTATAAGATATGAAATATCCTCATTTGCTAAGCATCAAAAATATCAATCATATCATAATAAATTATATTGGGAAAATAAGCATTATGATGCATTAGGTCTTGCTGCGTCTGGATATATTTATAATATTAGATATACTAACAATACTAATATAAATGCTTATATTCAAAATAATTTTACTTTAAGCGAAAAGAATACGTTGAGTAAGGAAGATATAATGTTTGATGAAATAATGCTAAATTTACGTTTAGATAAAGGCATAGATATTAATAAATTTAATAAAAAGTTTAATGTTTCACTATTAGATTTATATAAAGAGGCAATTACTAAAAATATTAATAATAATTTATTGATTAAAAGAAATGGTAAAATAAAAACTACCTTTAAGGGTAGCTTATTATTAAATTCAATTCTAGTTGATTTTTTAAACTAATTTCTGATAATTTCTTTGATTAATCCTAAATTAACATATCCAATAGCTGGAAGAATATTATTAAATTCTTCTAGCTTTTTCTTTACTTCATTTGCTTTTAATCCATTTACATTATATACAAAAATAGTATCATTCAAATATCTTTTTAAAAGCAATAACTCTTTTTCATATTTTTTATTTAAATACAATAATTGCTTTTTCATTTTGTAAAATCCGCCATTTTCAATAATATCAGTGGTCCTTATAGTATCAACAATGACTAGGTAGCCAAAATAATCAAATTTGTATTTGTTAATGTTTTCTTTAGCATATTTTAAATCTATCATATATGTGTCCTTCCTAATATAATAATATTATATGCAAAAGAATTAAAAAAATATGTCGAAAAAAATATTATTTACTACAAATGTTATTATATTTTCCTTCGTCTACCATTTTCTTTAAGGCATTAACAACTTTTTCTTTATCTTCCTTGTAAGTAACACCATACCAAATAGAAGGCGTTTTTATTAGCCTTACATTGGCTTTGTTTTGGCTTACAAGCTTTGAAACTACTGAAGGAATTAAAAATTCACATATAGATAAATCATTTTTATTTTCCTCTAAGAAAGTTTTGTATTCATCTTCTAATATATTTAAAATGTCATGGGTAAATATAAACATATTCATTGAAACTAATTGATTGTTATGTATATAAAATCCTTCTTTTTTATCAAGTGGAATTGCAAATAGCCTATTGTCATTAGTTTTTATAATGCTTGATTCAACAATTGAAGTCAGTTCGTGATTACTATTTTCAAAGCAAATGCCACGTTTAACACTACCATTTTCAGTTATTGTATTAATTGCCTCAAAAACAATATTTGCATAATTGTTGCCTCTTAACGATTTCATGCAATCACTAGCAAGCTTATATGATTCTTTTCCATAATAGTCATCGGCATTAATAATCATAAAATTTCCTTTGATTTTATCTTTAGCAGATAAGATGGCATGAGCAGTACCAAGTGGCTTTATTCGTCCTTCAATATCATTTTTTTGAAAGGCATAACTAATATGAATTCTATTTTCAAATCTTTTGCCAATTGTATTTTTAAACGTTTCTTCCATTTCTTTTTTTATAATAAAAACAACATTATCAAAGCCAGCCTCAATAGCATCATTAATAGAATAATCAATGATAAAATTTCCACAATTATCGATTGGCTCAATTTGCTTTAATCCACCAAATCGGCTTCCCATTCCGGCTGCTAATATAACTAACTGCATTTTAGTCCCTCCTTATTATTTACCAATGAAAATAGCACTACAGCCACAAGGTAAATTAATCTTTTCCTTTGTTGGCAAACCAACCTCATATGATTCAAAAGACCCTTCTTTATTAATACATAGTCTTAAAATGTTTTCAATTACTGTCTCTCCAAGTCCTGTTGTATAACTATTGATTAATACAAATAATGGTTTATCAGATAGTAATTGATTGCATAGCTTCACAAAATCATATAAGTCATCTTCAAGCTTCCAAACGCTATTGTCACTTCTACCAAAGCTTGGTGGATCCATAATGATAGCATCATATTTGTGGCCACGTCTTATTTCACGTTCAACAAATTTTTTACAATCATCAACTATATATCTCACGCTTTTATCTTTAAGCCCACTTAATTCTATATTTTTTTTAGCCCTTTCAACCATTTGTTTTGCACAATCAACATGGACAACGCTTGCATTGGCACTTGCACAAGCAACACTTGCACCACCAGTATATGCAAATAAATTTAAAACGTTAATAGGTCTATTAGCTTTTTTAATTAAATCTATCATCATATCCCAGTTTACGGCTTGCTCTGGAAATAATCCAGTATGCTTAAATCCCATAAGTTTCACGTAAAATGATAAATTTTTATATTTAACAATCCATTCTTCAGGCAATTCCTTTATAATTTCCCATTTACCTCCACCATTATTAAATCTATGATAATGGGCATCTAAAGAAACTAAATTTTCAAAATTATTTTGTTTTTTCCAAATAATTTGTGGATCTGGTCTTAAAAGGTAGTAATTTTTCCACCTTTCAAGTTTTTCACCATCACCAGTAGCTATTATTTCATAATCTTTCCATTCAGTTGCAATTTTCATGGCTATCAGAGCTCCTATAAATATAATATTAATAAAAAAAGAACTATTTAATAGCTCTTTTTATTTTTAGATGGTGGCCCAAGCCGGGATTGAACCGGCGACACAAGGATTTTCAGTCCTCCGCTCTACCAGCTGAGCTACCGGGCCTTTAAAAAAAATGGCGATCTAGATGGGAATCGAACCCACGATCTCCTCCGTGACAGGGAGGCATGTTAACCGCTACACCACTAGACCGTATTTTTATTCAATTTGGTTGCGGGGGATGGATTTGAACCACCGGCCTCCGGGTTATGAGCCCGACGAGCTACCACTGCTCTACCCCGCGATGTAAGAAAAAGCAATGTGAATATTAATGGCGGAGGAAGAGGGATTCGAACCCCCGCACCAGTTTCCCGATCTACCGGTTTTCAAGACCGGACCCTTCAACCGCTTGGGTATTCCTCCGAATATTAATGGTGGACCCTGTAGGACTTGAACCCACAACCAACCGGTTATGAGCCGGGAGCTCTAACCATTGAGCTAAGGGTCCATCATCATGGTAGCGGCGGGGGGACTTGAACCCTCGACCTACCGGGTATGAGCCGGTCGCTCTCAACCAACTGGGCTACACCGCCATATATACAAGGTACTTTTCTTTAATAAAAGTGGTGGAGCCTACGGGGATCGAACCCGCCACCTCCTGCTTGCAAGGCAGGCGCTCTTCCAGATGAGCTAAGGCCCCTCTTCACTTTCATTGCTTTGTTATAATACAATAAATTTTAACATTTGTAAATACTTTTTTTAAAAATTGTTAAAGTTTTTCGATTTTTTCAACTATTTCATCTACCAATTCATTTGGGGTAGAGGCTCCAGATACTATTAATACGCTTTTATCTTTATTAATATTAAGGTCATTGATTTCATTAATATCACTAATTAAAAAGGTGTTTTGACATTTTCCTTTAGCTATTTCGTATAATGATTTTGTATTATTTGAATTTTTACCTCCAATTACTATTATATAATCTATAGAAGTTGAATAATTGATTAGATTTTCTTGTCTTAATCTTGTTGAATTGCAAATTTCATCTACAATTTCAATATTATTATATTTTTCCTTTAATTCTATATATATATCATTTAAATCATTAATGGATAAAGTGGTTTGATTTATTGCGACAATTTTATTATTAACAATATTTAGATTTTTGATATCGGAAATATTACTAATAAAATGAATTGATTTGTCAATTGATAATGCAGCTATAGCTTCTGGATGATTCTGTATGCCAATATAAATAACATCATAACCTGAAGCTAATTTATTTTTTATTATTTCAAACCCTTTTTTTACAAATGGACAAATAGCATCATAAACAATTAGCCCTTTATCTTTTGCTTTTTTTACAATCTTTTCATCGCTACCGTGTGCTTGGAAAACTACTATTCCTTTTTTAATTTTATCAATGCTTTTTTCTTTATCTCCAATTATAACATTCACATTTTGACTTACTAACCATTTATTTACAACATTGTTATGAACAATTTCACCAATACAATAAATTGGCTCATTAGAGACATTTTCGTTAATTATTTTTTTTATTAGTTCTATAACCTTACTAACTCCAATACAATAGCCATAGGGCTTTAATAAGTATACTTTTGCCATTTCTTCCACTACTTCCTTTATATGATTATATCATGGGTAAAATGGATTGGCTATCTTTATATCTTCTTTTACTATTTCTTTTTTATTAACTACGTCATCATAATCAGGTAGATTATCAAATGCTTTTTCAAGTGAGCTTCCATTATTCATCTTTCTAAATACTTTAGCAACTCTAAATGTGGTTTTGATATTATCAATCATTGGTTTTGTTTGATTAATAATAGGCATAGCTTGATCATAAAGTTTAATCATTTTTTGAGCGCTATTTATAATTCCGTTTAAACCTGATAATGAATCTTTAGATATAAGCCTTGTTGAAAAACTTTTCTTTGCTTTTATTACATTTAAAAAAGATGGCTGTATACCAGCATATAATGATTGTTGAAAACTATTATTTACCATAAGTATCACCCAATATATATTATGCAAAAATAAAAATAATAGAAAGTTTTTCTACAATCTATTATTTATTAAAGCTATTTCTTTTCTTCTTTATTTTTCATCGTATTTATTGTTTCAACAGCTGCAGCAGTTAATGAAGTAATACTTGTTAATTCACTTGGTAAAATAAGTTTAGTTGATTTACCATCAGCAATTTTTTCCATTGCTTCATATCCTTTTAAAGTCAAGTATGCTTTAGTTGGGTTAGCTTCATTAATTAATTGAATTGATTTTGAAATACCTTCTGCTTCTGCAATTAAAGCGGCTTTTTTAGCTTCAGCACGTAATACCATTGATTCTTTTTCGCCTTCAGCAATAAGAATTGCAGATTTTTTCTCGCCTTCAGCTTGAAGAATCTTTTCACGTCTTTCACGTTCGGCACGCATTTGTTTTTCCATTGCTTCTTGAATATCACGTGGCGGAATAATATTTTTTAATTCAACACGTCTTACTTTAATGCCCCAAGGGTCTGTAGCTTCATCTAATATTAAACGCATTTTTGAATTAATTACATCACGAGATGTTAATGTAGCATCAAGTTCAAGTTCACCAATAATGTTTCTTAAAGTTGTTGCTGTTAAATTTTCAATTGCTGACATAGGATTAGATACACCATATGTAAATAATTTAGCATCAGTAATTTGATAATAAACAACTGTATCAATTTGAATTGTAACATTATCTTTAGTAATAACTGGTTGTGGTTTAAAATCAGCAACATGTTCCTTTAGTGAAACCTTTTTAACTACTCTATCAAAAAAAGGAGCAATGAGATGAAAACCAACATCTAATGTTGCACGATATTTACCAATTCGTTCAACAATAAAGGCTTCTGTTTGTCTAACAACAACAATACTTGAAATTAAAGCAATTAAAATCAATACTAAAGCAATACACCCAACAATAATCCATCCAATACTACTTGCAAATAAAATAACCATTATTCGATTTCCCCTTCCTCTTCTATTTTAATAACACTTAATGTGTTTCCAGAAATACCTATAATCTTTACAAAATCTCCAGCATCAATGTTTTCGTTTGCCTTTGCACTCCATTCCACACCATCAATTTTAACGCTTCCAATTTGACTTGGAGAAATTGAAGTTGTTAATAAAACCGTTTTTCCAATTAAAGAATCAACATTAGTAGCTATAGTTGGAGAACTTAGTTTCTTTTTCAATAGTGGCCTTAATAGTATAATTGAAACAATCGAAATAAAGGCAAATATTGCAACTTGAAGGGCAATTAAACTATCATGTGTAAATAAATTAACTATTAATGCTCCAAAAGCCCCAATTGCAAACCAAAAACTTGTCAATTCAGTTGTTGAAATTTCTACAATTACTGCAAGAATCATTACGACAATCCAAACATAAAATAAAACTCCCATAGAAACACCATCCTTTAATTAAAGTATAGCAATAATGATATTTTTTTACAATAAAAAAATATATTATTGTTTATTATATCATATAATAGTATGGTGATTTTAATGTATAGAATTACATCATATAAATTTATAAATAATAATAAAAATAAAACTATTTTATTTTTACATGGTTGGGGATGTAATTATACTTATTTTAAAAATATTGTAAGCCAAATTGATAATGCTAATTGTCTGTTAATTGATCTATTAAATTTTGGAAAAAATGAAATAATACGAAAGCCTTTAACTTTTAATGATTATATTGAGTCAATTGTAGCCTTTTTAAAGGAAAAGCAAATTAAAATTGACATCATTGTTGGACATTCATTTGGAGGGAAACTAGCTATTTATTTAACTAAATACATAGATGTATTATCTTTAATTTTGTTTGCTCCATCTATTTATAATAAACGTAGAGGATTAAAATATTATTCCAAAATATTGTTTTATAAAATAATAAAAAGAATTAAAATGTTTAAAAAGAATTTAAACAAGTTTGGCTCAAATGATTATAAATATTTAAGTGGCTTTATGAAAAAAACTATGTCTAATATAATTAATTTCAACGTTGATGAACAAGTAAAAAAATATAATAATCCTATGATATTAGTTTTCGGAATTAATGATAAGATTACCCCTATTTATTTAGCTAAAAAAATTAAAAGAAGAGCTAAAGATGCTTATTTATTTAAAATAGATGGTGATCATTTTGCTTTTTTAAATAATAATTTATTTTCATTAAATGTAATTAAGGCAATGGTGGAAAAAATATGATTGCTTTTTATATTGTTACTTTTTTATTACAGCATTATTATTTTTATACAGCAACAAATATTTTGCAAAATCAGTATTATGATATAAAACGTTTTTTTTATTATAGAATAAAAAACAAACTGCTTTTAACTATAAGGATAATATTTGCTTCATTAAGCTTTTTATTAGTAAAAATAAATAAGTATTTTTATATTTTATTTCTATTTTATTTTTTCGATTTAATAAAAAATAAAATAATTAAATTTAAATTTACTAAAAGAGTAATTAGGCAATTAATTGTATTTGAAGTAATTAATATCATAGTTTTACTTTTTTCAATTTTGTTAAATAGAATATATCTATCTATTGTTTTTAATATTTTTGTTTATTGGATAAGCTTTATTATTTCCTATTTTTCCGAGAAAATTGTACAAGAATACTATAAAATGAAGGCTATTCAAAAGGTCAAAAAATATAATGTAAAAATAATTGCAATAACAGGCAGCTATGGAAAAACAAGCGTAAAAAACTATATTTATGAATTAATTAAGACGAAATATGATGTTCTAATGGCTCCAAAATCATTTAACACTTTAAATGGTATATTATTGACAATTAATAATGACTTAAAACCATATCATGAATATTTTATTATGGAGATTGGCGTTGATAAGAAAAATGGCATGAATAAATTTATTAAATTATTTCCTTTTTATATAAGTATTGTTACTTCAATTGGTCCTCAACATTTAAAAACATTTAAAACAATAGAAAATATAAAAAATGAGAAATTAAAAATTTTTTCCAATGCTTCCTATTGTATAGTTGTGAATTTAGACGATAAATATATACAAGATTATATTACTAATAAAAAATGCTTTAAAGTTTCATCAAGCATAAATGATGCGGATTTAATAGTCACATCTTTTAAAAATGAAAATAACGATACTATATTAAAAATAAAAACTATAAGTGGTACTTATTTTGCAACAACAGCATTATTAGGAAAACATAACATTATGAATCTTTCACTAGCAATTGCAGTAGCAATTATTTTAAATATAAATGTAGCAAGCATTATTCAAAACCTAAATTATATAAAAAATGTAAATCATCGCCTAAGCCTTATAAAAAAAGGACAATGGCAAATAATAGATGATTCATATAATAGCAATTATGAAGGTATGATCAATGCTATTGATGTTTTAAATGATTTTAATGGATTTAAGGTTATCATAACGCCTGGAATTATAGAAACAGAATTAAATAATAAGCAAAAGGATGAAATAGCTAATAAAATTAATGAGACAGTAAATTTAGCTTTGTTAATTAATCACCCTATTTTTGAAATTAAAATAAATAACAAGTTAGCATTTATGTCATTTAAAGAAGCATATTCTTATCTTGAAAGCAATTTCAAAAATAAGGATTTAATCATTTTAATTGCTAATGACTTACCAGATATATATTTAAAATAACTAGGGGGATAAATTTTGAAAGAAAACATTTTATTGGTTTATGGGGGAAACTCTGTTGAACATGAAATTAGCATAGTTACTGCACTGCAAGTAAAGGAAAAATATAATGGAAGGTATAATTTAATACTTTGCTATTTAAAAAATCATAGATTTTATATTGACAAAAATTTTAATGTTTTATCTTTTTATAAAAAAAGAAATTGTAAATTAAAGCATGAAGTATTTTTTAAACGAGATACATTATATGTAAAAAGTAATTTAAGAAAAATAAAATTCAGTGGGGTTATGCTAATTGTGCATGGCTATAATTGTGAGGATGGCACAATTTATTCATTTTTTAAGTCATTAAATATTCCAATTATATCTGAAAATTTATATTCAGCTGTAATCGGACAAGATAAAGTATTATCAAAGAAATTGGCAGACGTTGATGTATTACCATATGCATTATATACGGATTCACTTACTCCTTTAAAAATAAAATATCCATTAATTATAAAGCCAGTAAGACTTGGAAGTAGTGTTGGCATTAATGTAATTAATAATGAAGAGGAACTACAAGCAAAGATAAATGAAATAAAATATTTTACAAAAAATATTATGATCGAGCAAAAATTAGATGACTTTACGGAGTATAATATTGCTTTATTCAAGGATAATGAAGAATTTATTGTTTCAAACATTGAAAAAGTAAGTAATGGAAAAGTCTTGACTTATGATGATAAATATAAAAATAGCAAAAAATCAATGGAAGGGCAAAAAAGAGAAATACCAGCAATTATTGATAATGAATTAAAAGAAAAAATTATAAATACAGCCAAAAAAATTTATAATAATCTACAATCTTCATTAATTGTGCGAATAGATTTTTTATATGATAATAAAGAAAATAAATTGTACTTTAATGAAATAAATAATATTCCAGGTTCATTAAGCTTATATTTATTTAAAGAAGTTATAGATATTTCAGTATTGCTTGATAAATATATTTTAATCGGCTTAAGAAATTATGACACAGAAAATAGCTATATTAATTCATATGATGACAATATTTTTGAAAATACAAATTTTAATGTAAATATAAAGAAATAAATGTTATAATAATTATAAGATTAGGTGGTAAAAAATGGAGTCATTACGTCAATTGTATAGAATAGGTCATGGGCCAAGTAGTTCTCATACTATAGGTCCTGAAAATGCTTGCTTGTATGTATTAAGATATTATAAAAACATTAATAAAGTGAAAGTAACTTTGCAAGGCTCTTTAGCATTAACAGGGAAGGGACATTTAACAGATACGGTTATAAAAAAAACACTATCACCTGTATCTTGCGAAATAGTATTTGATTATAAAACAATTCCAAATCATCCAAATACAATGATTTTCGATTTATATGATAAGGAAGAAAAACTAATTAAATCTATTACTTTTATTTCTGTTGGCGGTGGAAAAATTATAATTAATGGAATGAAAAATCAAATAAAGCATAAAAATGTTTATCCTTTTTCCTCCTTTAAGGAAATTAAAGAATATTGCTTGAATAATAATATTGATTTAGCTGGTTTTGTCTACAAATTTGAAGATAAGAATATAAAAAAATATTTAAATAAAGTATATATTACTATGAAAAAATCCATTTGCAATGGCTTGCAAAAAGAAGGCGAATTACCTGGCAATTTACATGTTGTTAGAAAGGCAAAGCAATTATTCAATTCACCAAAAAGTAAAAGAAATATGGTAGAAAACGAATTAAGAATTGTTAGTAGCTATGCTTTTGCAGTAAGTGAGGAAAATGCCAGTGGAGGCTTAATTGTAACTGCTCCAACATGTGGAGCAAGTGGTGTACTTCCAGCAGCATTATTTTATTTAAAAGAAAAAATGCATTTAAAAAAGGAAAAGATAATTGATGCTTTAGCGGTTGCTGGAATAATCGGAAATGTTATAAAGGAAAATGCATCAATAAGTGGAGCTTTTGCAGGGTGCCAATCAGAAATTGGATCAGCCTGTTCTATGAGTGCAGGAGCTGTTAGTTATTTAAACAAACAAGATATTGATGTCGTAGAATATGCTGCAGAAATTGCTTTAGAGCATCATTTAGGATTAACATGCGATCCAATTAATGGCTTAGTACAAATTCCTTGTATTGAACGTAATGCTGTTGCTTCAATTAGGGCAATAGATGCTGCCTCCCTCGCTAAATTTTTAAATAAAACTAGAAAGGTATCATTTGATACTGTAATTAAAACAATGTATGAAACAGGTAAAGATTTAAACAACAATTATAAAGAAACTAGTAAAGGAGGGCTTGCTAAAAACTATAGGCCCAACTTATAATATTTTAAAGGAGAATTAACACTTATGAAACGCAATAAAATAATACTTTTATTTACGGCACTTTTAACAATAACTGGTTGTAATAATAACACTAATAGTAATAATAACACTAATAGCAATAATTCGACTAGCGAAACAGAAGAAAAGGAGTACTATGCAACAGTATTATCAAATGAGGATGTTGTATATATTTATGGAATAGTTAACGAAACATTTGATTTATCAACAATTAATAGTAAACTTATAAACGATAAAGCGCCAACATATACTTATGAAGGCGATGGCCTTTCAATTAATAATGAAACATTAACTTTTAAGAAAAAGGGAATGTATTTGTTAACAGCAACTTTTGATAATGAAAAATCATATAGCATTCAAGTATCTGTTAATGATGATGAACAATCAAGGTATGACTATCCGCAAGCTATTGATTTTACAAAGTATACTTTACATACAGGGAAAAATGAATTAATTACTCCTAGTAATGATTCTCTTACTATTGAATCAACATCTAGTAATGACTGGACAAGAATATCTTACGAACTTGAAAAAAATTATTCACAATATTATACAATTGATTTAGATGTTTCACTTCTAAGTTCTTTAGATGATACTCGTTGGTTTTCATTAGTCTTTGGCGATACATCAACAGGTAGTACTAATAGTAATTATTTACAATTCGATTTAAGAAAAACAATGAATTTGAGTAATTCAATTGAAATAACTAATTTCTATACTAATCCATATACATATCCATATGTTACAAAATGGCCAGCAAATGCTCCAAAAGTAATAGAACAAAATAGCAAAATACATATGCAACTAAAGGTTTCTAACACTAAAGCATACTGTTATTTATCATATGATAATAAATATCAGACTTCATTTATGGCAACAATTCCTTCAACTTCAGATGGCAATTTTGGCTTTCAATGTTCAGGCTGCAAGGTAAAGTTTGAAAACGTTAAAATATCTTTAAACTCTTCTTTAAAATTATCAACTAATTTAAAGGAAGAAAACTCAATAGTAAATATTTCTAATGAAAAATATAAACTAAAGCCAAACATTATTTGCTCTGGAGTAGAAAATCTATCATATTTAAGCAATTGTCAGCAATATTTCATAAAGGTAAAAAATAATAATGTTTATGATTTAAATGATGCAAAAGTTGATAGTTCTTTGACTACAATACTACAAGAATATTTAGGTGTAGCAATTCCAAACATTCAAATAGATGATAAAGATACTTTAATGAAAGTTATTGAAATTGTTAATTCATATAAAATAATAGATTTAGCAATTTATTCAGAAAATAAAGAAGTGCTAAAGATGGCAAAGGATGAAATTCCATATGTTCGCTTAGGCTATATTCCTACAAATTTAAATAAATTTGAAACATACGATGAGGTTGGTGCTATTTGTCATGAAGCGGGTAAAAGTTATGCTAATATGCTTTTAATCGATTCTAATTTATTAACAAAGGAAAATATTATTAAAGTTACTTCTTTAGGTTATAGTGTCGTAGCAAATGCAAAGGATGGAGAAAATTATTCAATAATTAATAGTGCATTAAGCGGTTGTAGTTTGATTCTTGCAAGTGTAAATAAAGATTCATTAAAGCAAATAAATATGCTATATGATAATGATATATTTACTATTGATGATAAAGGATATTCATTATTTAGTGTACCACTTGCAACAGGGCATCGTGGAGCTGGTACTACAAATGATAATTCAAAGCGTGCTTTCCCTGAAAATACAATAGAATCTTTTAAATGGGCATACGAAAATGGCGCTTTTGCAATTGAACTTGATGTACATATGACAAAAGATGAAAAATTAGCTGTAATTCATGATGATACAACAAATAGTGTTTCTTCAATGAACCTTTCTATAAAAAATAGTACAATGGATGAAATAAGAAATGCACCATTACGTCATAATGGGGCATATACAACTGATTATCATATTCCTTCATTGGATGAAGTGTTTGACGCTTTTAGTACTGATAAATATAAAGATAAATCAATAGTTATTGAAGTAAAGGATAATTTATATGAAACTGGCGTCAAGGCTGTAGAACTTGCTAAAGAAAAAGGTTGGGGCAATAGAATTAGCTTAATTACATTTAATTCTCAAACTGCAAAGAAATTAAAGGATAAATATTTAGAACTTCAGGTTGGATATTTAAATACAGTTTATAGAAATAATAATGATGAATATTGGGCATCTGTTAAAAATTTCTTAGCTAATGGTGTTGGACTTGCTTCACAATTAACAACTATTTCTAAAGAAGCACTTGAAGAATCAAATGCTAGAGGGCAAATGTATTGGCTATGGACATTTGATAGTAATACAGCTAATAAGCTAAAGGATTTAATAATTGATGGTAATAAAGCCTTTACGACTAATTATTTGTATTCATTTACTAATAATAAGTATCGTTTAATTTATAATGATACAATTACTTTAAAGAATCATCAAAGCTATAATATTGAAATCAAATCACAAAATTATAAAAATAAGTTTGAAGATGAAAGCAATTTCGAAATAATTGTCTTATCAGATAATGCAACAAGTGATGGTACAAAAATAATTAGAACAGGTGAAGGTACAATTTATGCAGTTGCTAAAATGAAAACAACTTGGAAATTACTTGAAACTTCTGATTATTCAAATGTTGATTTCTATATTTATTCAAATCTAATTACTATCAATTAATAATATAGAATATTCGAATATTCTTGCATATTTTAAAGAAAAATGCTATATTATAATTGTAATAGGGAGTAGAAATATTCTAACTGAATATGGTATTATTCGACATCACGATTAATTCCGGATAATACGATCAATAAGATTATTCAAGACTATGGAGCATGGAAAAATCATGTAAAGTAGTCTTTTTTATCTAAAACCTATTACAAATTAGACAAATGGAGGAATGAAATAATGTCTACTACTGAAATTGTTTTATTAGTTGTTGCAATTGTTGTTGCTTTATTACTTATTTTCTTCTTTACTGGTTACGTAAAGGCAGGACCAGATACGGCAATTATGGTTTCTGGTGCAGGAAAAAGGAAAATATTAATTGGTAAAGCAGGCTTTAGAATTCCATTTTTACAAAGAACTGACTCTTTATCATTAAAAGCTTTTCAAGTTGATATTAAAACTGAAGAAGCAATACCAACAAAAGAATTTATAAACATTAATGTGGATGGGGTTGCAAATTTAAAAGTGTCTTCAGATCCCGAATTGTTATTAAAAGCTTTTGAATCGATTTTACATATGCCTGAAAGCGAATTAACTAATCAACTTCAGCAAGTCCTACAAGGTAATATGCGTGAAATTGTTGGTACTGTTGAAATCAAAGAATTGGTAAGAGATCGTCAAGGCGTTGCTAACAAGGTAAAAGAAAATGTTGTCCCAGATATGGCAAAACTTGGAATAGAGGTTGTGAATTTCAATATTCAATCGTTCTCAGACGATAATAAGGTGATTGAAAATCTAGGTATTGATAACATAAGTCAAATTTCAAAGGATGCAGCTATTGCAAGAGCAAATGCAGAAAGAGATGTCGCTATTGCAAGTAGTGCAGCAAGTGAGGCTGCAAACAAAGCCAAAGTGGAATCACAAATGAAAATTGTTCAACAAAACACTGACTATGAATTACAGGCTGCTTCATTAAAGCAAAAATCAGATACAGCTAAGGCTGTTGCTGATGCGGCTTATAATATTGAAAAACAAAAAAGACTTGAAGAGATTAATGTTGCTGAGGTTAATGCAAACATTGCAAAAAGAGAAAGAGAAGTTGAACTTGGAAATCGCGAAGTTGAATTAAAGGAAAAGCAATTACAAGCTGAGGTAAATAAAGTTGCTGATTCAAAAAAATATGCAGCAGAACAAGCAGCACTTGCTGATTTATATTCAAGGCAAAAAGCTGCTGAAGCTAAAAAGTATGAATTAGAGCAAGAGGCTGAAATGCAAAAAATTAAAGCAGAAGCTGATAAAATTGCTAAGCAAAAAGCTGCTGAAGCTTTAAAAATTGAAGCAGATTTAGCAGCACAAGCTCAAATTGCAAAGGCTAACGCTGCTAAGGAAGCAGCACTTGCAGAAGCGGAAGGTATTCAAGCAAAAGGAAAAGCAGAAGCAGAAGCAATTCAAGCAAAAGCCGATGCTATGAAGCAATATGGTGAAGCCGCAACATTACAATTAATCCTTGAATCTGGTGTATTACCAGATATGGTAAAAGCATATGCTGAACCAATCGCACAAGCTATGAGCAAGATTGATTCAATCACTATGTATGGTGAAGGAAATACAGCAAAGCTTACTGAAGAAATTACGAAAAATAGTACACAAATTTTTGATGGCTTACAAAAAGCCACGGGCTTAGATATTAAATCTTTAATTGCTGGATATTTAGGCGGCAAAATCATTGATAAAAAAGACAAAGAAGAAAAAAGTAAATAAGCAAAAGAAAAGAAGCAAATTCTACTAGTTAGAAAATGCTTCTTTTAATTTATATGCATCTAATGTCTTAAATATCTTTTTTTCATAATGAAGGATGACAGGCAAATATACTATATTTACTAAAATCCAGCTAATTGGGAATACAGCATATAACCAAAAGATTGTATGGAAATATGGAACTTTAAATAGTGTAAGTAAGAACAATATACGAGTACCAGAGCAACCAATCATAGTAATAATTGCTGGAGGTGTTGACACCTTCATTCCTCTTAAGTAGTTACTATTTATATCCATCAAACCATCAATAAAGTAGGTGAATGCCATAATGTATAAACGCTCTTTTCCAGCCTCCAAGGCATTTTCTAAGACGACTCCTTCTGATTCTTTTATAAATATCGATAATAGTTGGTGAGGAAATATTGCACAAATAATGGTAGATATTACCCAAAATATCATCATCCAAATAAAAGAAAACCAATAGCATTTTTTGATATTAAGTTTATTATTAGCGCCATAGTTTTGGCCAACAAATGATACTAAGCCAACAGCAAAAGCATCAAGCATTGCAAAGATATAGCTTTCAATTTGTTGAGAGGCTGCAGCCCCTGAAATAATTTCTTCTTCCGCAATAGGAATACCATTTATTGTATAATCATGAATTGTGTATAACGATGATTGAATAATTACATTTGGAATAGAAAATGCAAGGCCTTGAATGCCAGCAGGGACACCAATTTTTAAAATATCAATCAATTCTCTTTTTGATATTTTTAGTTCCTTAAAGTTTAATTTAACAAAGCCATTTTTATTAATATAAAACCAAGCAAGTATTAATATGGCTGAAACTATTTCTGATAGGACTGTAGCATAAGCAACGCCTTTAACATCCATTTTAAATGAAATAACAAAGATTAAATCGAATATGACATTAATTATTCCTGAAATTATTAAAATAAATAATGGGCGTTTAGAATCACCAAGAGATCTTAACATTTGTGAGCCATAGTTATAAATCATTAAGAATGGTACTCCTAAAAAATATATTTTTAAATAATCTATAGCTTTAGTAATAATTGATGTAGGAGTGTCCATTAAATTTAAAAAGACAGGGGCCATAAAAAATCCGAATAATCCGATAAAAACGCCACCAATTATAGCAATTAAAATAGAAGTATGAAGTATTTTATTTGCTCTTTCATGATTGTTTGAACCTTTAGCAACTGAAATACATACACTGCTTCCTGTAGATAAGGATACTAAAACTGTGATTATTAAATTTATTAATGCTGAATTTGAGCCAATTGCAGTCATTGAAAGTGATCCACCACCATAATTTGAAACAGTCCATAAATCAACAGTTGTATATAATAATTGTAAAATGGTTGTTAGCATTAATGGCATTACAAATATAAAAAATTTGGTGAACAAATTACCTTTTGTTAAATCGAGTTCTGTTTTCGCTTGGCCCATTTTTGTACCTCCATTATTATTGTTATGTGTTTACCCTTTAAACAAGGTAAAGCATATTATAGCATTATGCATTAAAAAAATTAAGCCGAAAATTACAAATATAATGCTTTTGTTAATTGAAAAAGCAATTTTCGCTAAAAAAAGGTAAATTTTTTCCATCAACTTTATACAATACACTTGATTAAATTGTTAAATTTTATTAAAATTTAATTGATATGCTAAAAAAAGGAGGAGATGTATTGTGCTTTTTTTAACAAAAGGATATGGCTTTTTTGATTACAAAGACTTTATAAGCTATGATGGGCAAAAATATATTGGGCAAGATTTCTTTGGCCCTATGCATAAAATTTTCATGGTATTAGCCACAATTTTGCTTGTTATACTAGTTATTTCTTTTAAAAACATTGAAGAAAAGAAATTTAATAGATATTTAAAGGTGTTGTCAATTTTTCTGATTTTCTTTGAAATTTTTAAATTCACATGGGAAACCTATTTTGATATTAAAATGGGGCATGGCTTTAATTATGCTGATGTTTTACCATTATATACTTGTAGTATGTTTTTTATTTTACTACCAATTGCGGCTTTCACTAAAAATGAGAAAATAAGATTATCAATATTCCCTTGGATGTGTACAATTGGTATTTTTGGAGGATTGACAAATTTTTATTTACCGCAAATGCTAAAAAAATATCCTTTCTTTACATTTAATGTTTTTTATAGTTTATCATACCATTTTTTAATGTCATTCACAGGCTTATTAATATTAACATCAAAAAGATACATTCTTGATTGGAAAGATATTATAAAAGGGTGGATTCCTCTTGCATTGTTTAGTATAATTGTTATACCCGTTAATTACTATATTAGCGATATAATTGGAATAAAAGAAGTTGATTACATGATGCTAATGCATGGATATGGAGCTCCTTTTCTTCCAAAGTTTGCACAATTATTGATTAAAAATAATTTACAGTTTATTTTCACAATTTTTATGTTGTTTGGTTATATGATTGTATCAACTCTAGTTGTAGTAATCTATAAATTAGTAGATAAAATTGTTAAGGATACTAATTTCAACAACTCTAAAAACTATGCTGAGAAGTTCTTCTAGTAAATGAAAGGGATAATATGATTCAAAAATTTTTTTCACCGCAGGATTTTGATAAATTTCCACCATGTGGAATGTTTAATATAAAGCACTTAATTGCAATAATAGTTTGTACAATTATGATTATTTTGTGCTTGAATTATAGTCTAAAAAATTTTGATGATTTTAAGGTGAAAAAATTGACTAGAATTTTTGCTATTATTGTTGCTGGTTTGGAACTTATAAAAATAACATATAATTTTTATTACGGATATACTAATGTTGATGCATGGGTGCCTCTCGCATATTGCTCATTATTTATTTATAGTTTGTTTTTTGCAGGATATGGTAGTGGGTTAATAGAAAAATTAGGAAGGGCTTTTTTAGTTGGTGGAGCAATTGTTGGTGGAACTGCTTTTTTAATATCACCTTCAACATCATTGATGCTTCATCCTTTATTTCATTTTTTGAGTTTTCATAGTTTATTCTTTCATAGTGCTATGATTTATTTTAGCCTTTTATATTTAATAAAAGGGTTATTTATACCATCAATTGATAATTACAAATACTATTTACTTTTCTTTTATCCATTTATGCTAATTGCTTTGATTATAAATTTAATCTTTCATAGTAATTTAATGTTTTTAAGAGAACCATTTAACTTTCCAATTAAATTTATTGTTGATTTATATAATAAGGCCCATATAACATTCCCATTAATTGTTGGCTTTTCATATTCAGCATTATATGTTATTCCGTTTGGAATATATTCATTGTTTCTTAAAAAAAGAATGTATAATTATGCAGATATTATTAAGTAAGCATAGATTTTTTGGCTATAAAGACTTTATTGATTATCAATGTGAGGGCTATTTAATTATTTTAATATATAAATGAATTATGCTTTTATTTAAAAAGAAGAAACTAGTATTTAACTAGTATATATATTATAATGGAGGAAAAATTATGAAAAGCTTGCAAAGAGTACAAAAAATCATGAGTGTATTAAAGGTTTTATCAGCGGTAGTATTTGTTTTTTCGATTATTGGAGCATCTATATGCCTAATAACTACTTTAATTATTGCATCATCAGGTAGCGAATCAACTGTTGTAAAGGAAGTTGTTAACCAATATATTGAAAGTGGACTTTTACCACAAGGAATAAGCAGTAAAGAAGTATATAATTTGCTACTAGCGACAATGATGAGTTCAACATTGCTTTGTATTTCTGAAGCAATTATTTACTATTTCGTAAAAGGTATGTATAACTATGCTGTTGAAATTGGAACACCATTTGATAAAACATTGGTAATGAAAATAAGAAGAATAGGAAAGTTAAGAATTTTTGTTTCTCTTGCTACTTTAATTATTTGTGCTCTTATTATTTCAATTATGAGTAAGAATACAAGTCAAATTACTCTTTCTAATTCATCATCAATTATTATGGGAATTTTATATTTAATAATTGCATGCTTCTTAGATTACGGCTCAGATATTAATCATTTGCCAAATAATGATACAGCAAATGGAAGTAACAATGATGATAATTTTCATAATGAAGAAAATAATTAGTTAATTTTTATGTGAGGTAAATTTATGCAATATAAAAAATTAAATCAAAAAGCAAGAACAATCTGGTTAATAAGAAACATTATAATAGTATTAGTGTTGCTTGCTTTATTTGTATTTTTCTATATTAATATTTTAAGTAAAGATGTTAATGAGATAGTTAATATTATTTTGATTATTTTATTTTCAATAATAGAATTATTATTTATAATATGGCCTTTTTTATATTTTAATAATTATTCTTATGGATATGATGATAAAAGAATTGTCATTAACTATGGAGTAATATTTAAACATCATATAATTGTTCCAGTAAGGCAATTACAAGACTTACATTTATACGCAACACCTTTAATGCTAATTTTTAAAATAGATGGTATGATTATTTCAACTGCAGGTAGTAATTTTTCAATAACAGGAATAAAAAAAGATGATGGCGAAGCAATGATTAATGATTTTGAAAAAATGTTAAATGAAAGATTGGATGCTAACAATGAATAAGTTTTCTAAACGCTTTGCCTATTATCAAATATTTATAGGCTTTATTATTGCTTTATTTGCGGGCTTTTATTTCTTTGAAATCTTTGCAACAACAGATGATAGTGAAATTATAAATGTAAAAAGCGGATTAATAAGTGGTACTATTTCTTTTTTAGTCACTTTATTGATTTTTATCATATATGCTTTTTTATTTAATAAAATTTCATATTATGAATTAAATGAAGATAAAATAGTTTGCAAAAGAGGAGTTTTATTCCAAAAAAAATCATCAATTTTATTAAATAAAATTCATACAATAAATATCAAACAAGGAATTATTCAAAAATTATTCAAGGTAGCTTCACTTAAAATAGATTCAGGATCGGCTAATAGTTTAAATGAAGAAATATCAATTTATACAAGCCAAGACGAAGTTTTAAGCTTATATAATAAATTAAAAGGTTATGATAAAAAAACTGAAAATAGCAAGATTAATGAATCTATGTATAGTTTTAAAAATTCAAATAAAATTATTTATTCATTAATTAATACAATATTTTCAATAGTTTTATTAGTTTTGATTATTATATATATAGAACTAGTAGCTTATTTTTCTATAAATGGTTCCTTCCTACCATTTAATGATATTATAATAATAACAATTTCATTGCTATTTACATTTTTTATTTTAAATGTAATTGCAATTTTTGCTAAATATTATAATTTCAATATAAAGAAACGTGATAATGAAATGGAAATTAATTATGGATTTTTTGTAAAATACCATAATACATTTAAATTAGATAAGGTTAAGTCAATTATTATTTGCAATAATATAATTCAAAAACTATTTGGTTACGTTAAAGTGAAAATTCAAGTAATTGGGTATTTACAGGATTCAGATAATGCTCAATCATCATATGGAAAAAGTGTTGGAGTTTTAATCCCTTTATGTAAAAGAAAAGATGTACAAGATTTAATTAATCAAATTATTCCTGAATATTCATTTTCAAGTAAAGAAAATAAACCATTTAAATTTTTTCCATTTATTTCTTTAAGATTTTTATTTGTTTCAATATCTTTTGCTATTCTTGAGTTTATAAATTTAGTTGTTAAAAATATTTTTATAATAAAAGATAATGATTTTTTAGTATCAAGTATGGCAATACTTATAGTATATATAGCATTGCTAATAATTATGTTGTGCTCAGCAGTTTTGAAATACAATTATTCAGGAATTAACATAAAGAATGATAAAGTAACTATTTATAAAGGTGGATTTTTCCAAGCAATTGTAGTTATTGATGTAAAAAACATCATAGCTATTCAGACAATTACGACAAAATTAAGGCAAAAAAATAAAATTAAGTCTTATGTAATTCATTATGCTACAAATGCATTAACAAATACAGTAAAGGTTGAAATGCTAAATGAGGAAGTTTATACTAAACTTGTAAATGCAATAAAGTATTAAAGAGGGTGATTTCTAAATGGTTGTTTTTAAATCAAAATTAGATCAAAATGTTTTAAAAAAACTAAATTTTTTCCAATTAAAAAGAATAAAATGGCTAATCATAGTTATAGTATTACTATTCTTAGGAATAGGATTATATAACTTATTCTATAATGATAGAATAATTGGTATAGTTTGGATTGTAGCTGCAATTATTTATTTACCTTTAGTAATTATATTTACGAGAATTGGTATGAAGAAATATGCTAAAACTATGTCTATTGTTAGTGATGAAACATATGAAGAATATATATTTGATACAGATGAAATTCAAATAACTACAACTAAAGGTGACAATTTTTATAGCTTTATTAAAGCTAAATACAATTATTTGTATAAAGTAATCGAAGGTAATAATTGTTTTATCTTATATATTTCTATGAATCAAGCCCATACTATTATGAAAAGTGACTTAGTTGAAGGAAGTATTGACCAATTGAAGGAATTGTTGAGAAACAATTTAAACAATAAGTTTAAAGAGAAAAAATAATTATGAAAATAAAAGTTAAAAATGCTAAATATAAAGATTTAATAAATCATAAGAAAGCAAAACATAAAAAGCCTAAAAATCCTAGTTGGTTTTTAAGAAAATTGATTCTATTTTTAAATAAAAAGGAACTAAAGGAAGTACAATTTAGTGCCACTAAAAACAATATTGATAAGATAGACAAAAAAGAGCCATGCTTAATTCTAATGAATCATTCATCGTTTATTGATTTAAAAATTGCTTTTAAGCTATTAAGTCCACGAAGATTTAATATAGTTTGCACAGATGATGGCTTTGTCGGTAAGGAATGGTTATTAAGGCATTTAGGATGTATACCAACTACTAAGTTCATTACTGATGTTAATTTAGTAAAGGATATGCTCTATGCTAAAAATAAGCTTCATAATTCTATTTTAATGTATCCAGAGGCTTCATATTCATTTGATGGAACCTCAACTCCTTTGCCAACTAGCATTGGCAAGTGTATAAAGCTATTAAACATGCCAGTAATTATAATTAAAACAAGTGGGGCTTTTTTACGTGATCCCTTATATAATAATTTACAATTAAGAGAAGTAAAAATATCAGCTAAGCTAGATGTTATTTTATCAAAAGATGAAGTAAATTGTAAAAGTGCTGAAGAAATACAAGAATTAGTCATTAAAAACTTTGTTTTTGACAATTTTAAGGATCAACAAGATAATAAAATAGAAGTAAATGAACCTTTTAGAGCAGACTTTTTAAATAGAGTTTTATATAAATGCCCAAATTGTTTAAAAGAAGGCATGATGGAAGGTAAAGGAATTTATATAACTTGCAATAACTGTAATGCAAAATATGAATTAACAAAATATGGTTACTTAAAGGCAATTAATTGTAAAGAAGTATTCAATCATATTCCATCGTGGTATAAATGGGAAAGAGAATGTGTTAAAAATGAAATATTGGATAATACCTATAATGAAGAAATAAAGGTGACAATTTTTATTTTACTTGACTATAAAAAGATTTATAGGGTAGGAGAAGGTATCTTAAAGCATACAATTTCCGGTTTTGAATTAATAGGCCCGGATGGATTACATTACTTTCAAAAGCCAATAGATACATATAGCTTATATTCTGATTTTTATTGGTATGAAATTGGTGATGTTGTTTGTATTGGTAATTTTAAGATGCGTTATTATTGTGTGCCACTTGATAGAAAAGATGTAGTAGCTAAATTAAGACTAGCTACTGAAGAAATATATAAAATTACAAAAAACAGTAAAAATGGTTAGAAGATTTTATAAATCTTCTTTTTTTTATAGTATTGGTGTAAAATAATAGAGGTGATGGGTAATGAAAGAACTATTGAAAGACTTTTTTTATGGACAATGTGCTAATGCTTACAAATATTTTGGAGCTCATTTATATTTAAATGGGTACATTTTTAGAGTTTATGCACCTTTAGCTAAAGAGGTTGAACTAGTAGGTGCTTTTAATAACTGGGATGGTTCTAATCATAAAATGGAAAAAATTGATAGTCGTGGAATTTATGAGCTATATGTTGAAGGCTTAAAAAACGATTATGAATTGTATAAGTTTAATATTTTAACCAAAAAGGGAGTATGGATTTTAAAATCTGATCCATATGCTTTTTATAGTGAACTACGTCCTAACACAGCTAGCAAAACATATAATCTTGATAATTATGCATTTAATGATGCAAAATGGATGGAAAAAAGAAATAAGGGCGAGCATTCACCAGTTAATATTTATGAAATTCATCTTGGAAGCTTTAAAAGAAATAAGGATAATTCATGGATGTCTTATGAGGAATTAGCCCCTATAATTACTAAGCATGCTAAAAAGCATCATTTTACACATGTTGAAATAATGCCACTTATGGAGCATCCATTTGATGGTTCATGGGGCTATCAATGCTCGCAATATTTTTCATTAACATCAAGATATGGAAATCCTAATCAATTTAAATATTTTGTTGATTATTTACACCAACATAATATTGGAGTAATCATGGATTTTGTCCCGGTTCATTTTGTAAAGGATGAATCAGCCTTAGGAAATTTTGATGGATCACATTTATATGAATCAAGATTTATTAATAAACGTGAATCACAGTGGGGCACTTATTTATTTGATTATAGCAAGCCAGAAGTTATGAGCTATATGCTATCATGTGCAGCCTTTTATTTAGATGTATATCATATAGATGGTATTAGGTTTGATGCTGTTTCTAACATGATTTATCAAAATGGCAATAAAAACGACGGAGAAAATCAAGCAAATATCAATTGGATGAAAAAAACTAATAGTATTTTATCTTATCTTTATCCAAATGTTATGTTAATAGCTGAAGATAGCAGTGATTATCCACATGTTACTAAGCCAACCTTTGAAAATGGCTTAGGCTTTGATTATAAGTGGGATTTAGGCTGGATGAATGATACCTTAAAATATTTAAAGGAGGATCCATATTTTAGAGGATATCATTTAAACTTGATTAATTTTTCAATGTATTATTTTTATAATGAAAAGTTTTTACTTCCTTTATCTCATGATGAGGTTGTTCATATGAAGGGAACAATTATTAATAAAATTTCTGGCTCATATGAGCAAAAATTTCAGCAATTAAAGGTTTTATATACATATATGTTTACTCACCCTGGAAAGAAATTGAATTTCATGGGCAATGAAATTGCTTTATTTGATGAATGGAATGAGGAAAAGCAAATTTATTTTGATATTTTAAAATATCCGATTCATGATGCCTTTAATCATTATTTTATTGAATTAAGTAAGCTATACACAAAAGAAAAAAGTTTTTATTTTGATGAATATAATCCTGCTTCATTTAATTGGATTTCTTGCGATAATCCAAACAATGTATTTATTTATGAAAGAAAATACAATAACGCAACCTTTATAATTGTTTTGAATTTTTCATCAACGCAATTTGAGCATTATAGGTTTAATGTAGCTAAGGATAATGGCTATTTTGAAGAAGTATTGAATTCAGACAATTATATATATAATGGCTATGGTTTTATTAATGATTATAAAATAATGGTTGATAAAAATAAAGAAATAGGAATAAAAATTGCAAGTTTTGCTGCAATTGTATTAAAATATAGGAATAGTTAAAAAAGGAGTTAGTTATGAGCCAATACAATAATATATTTTCAAATGTCGAGACATTTAAACAAGCATTTACTAATAGAATAATTGAAACATATGGTCGTTCAGTTGAAGAATCACATCGCTTCGAGCGTTATATTGTTTTAGGAACAATGATTAGAGACTTTGCCTCTCTTGCTTGGAAGGATACTAAAGAAAAAGTACAAGCCAAAGGTCAAAGAGAAATGGTGTACTTTTCAATGGAGTTTTTACTTGGAAAGATGATGCTTAATAATATGATGAATCTAGGAATTTATGATATTATTAGCCAAGGCTTAAAGGATTTAGATATTAACTTACAAGAGCTTATGAATCTTGAAGCAGATGCAGGGCTTGGAAATGGTGGACTTGGAAGGCTTGCAGCTTGCTTTATGGATTCTTTAGCATCTTTAAATTATCCAGGACATGGAAATACAATTCGTTATAAATATGGATTTTTTAGACAAAAAATAGTTGATGGAAAGCAAATTGAAATTCCTGATAATTGGCTACAGCTTGATTATCCTTTTGAAATAAAAAAGCCAAAGCATGCGATTACTGTTAAATTTTATGGAAATGTTGTAACAAGACCTTTTGGCAATGATGGACGTTTTGTCTTTGAACTTGAAAATGCTGAGTGTGTAAGAGCAGTCCCTTATGATATGCCAATGATAGGCTATAATGGAAAGGTTGTTAATACTTTACGTTGCTGGTCAGCTGAACCAGATATTGAAGCTTTACCAAAAAATAAAGATTTTGGAACTTATTTAAGTGAATGTAATGAAATATCACAATCATTATATCCAGATGATTCAACAGAGCATGGAAAGATTTTAAGATTAAAGCAACAATATTTCTTTGTTTGTGCTGGAATAGCTGCAATGATTAAGTCACATTTAAGAAAATATAAAACAATTCATAATATTCATGAAAAGTTAGTTTTCCAATTGAATGATACTCACCCGGCTATTGCTGTTGCCGAAATGATGAGAGTTTTACTTGATGAATTTTACTTAGAATGGGACGAGGCTTGGAATATTACAACATCAATGATGGCTTATACAAATCATACTATTTTAAGTGAAGCTCTTGAAAGATGGCCTGTTGATTATGTGAGGACATTACTTCCTCGTATTTATATGATAATTGAAGAAATTAACAGACGCTTTTGTATTTTTGCTAGAAGCAAAAATGTTTTAGAGCATAGAATTGATAAGATGATGATTATTAAAGATGGGCAAGTTCGTATGGCAAATCTTGCAATTATTGGCTCATTTTCAGTAAATGGCGTTGCTGCTTTACATACAGAAATATTAAAGACTCAAGAAATGCGTGAGTTTTATGATTTATATCCTGAAAAATTTAATAATAAAACAAATGGTGTAACTCACAGACGTTGGCTAGCTTATTGTAATCCTGAGCTTACAAATCTTTTAAATAATGTATGTAAAGGAAATATATGTGAAAATATTAATTTATTAGATAATTTGAAGGATTATGTTGATGATGTGACTATTCAAGATGAGTTTTTAAAAATAAAGCAAAAACGTAAGGAAATATTAGCTAAATATATTAAAGATAAAAATGATATTGATGTTGATCCAACCTCAATATTTGATATTCAAGTAAAAAGATTACATGCCTATAAAAGGCAATTACTTAACTGTATGCATATAATATACCTATATCAAAGAATTAAAAATGATAGTAGCTTCAAGCCATATCCGCATACATTTATTTTTGGTGCTAAAGCTGCACCATCATATGCCTTTGCTAAGAATGTTATTGAATTAATCAATTGTATGGCTAATAAAATCAATAATGATGAAGAGGTAAATAAGTATATTAAGGTGGTTTTTGTTGAAAACTATGACGTTTCATCATCTGAATTATTAATACCAGCTGCGGATGTTAGTGAACAAATTTCTTTAGCTGGTAAGGAAGCTAGCGGAACTGGTAATATGAAATTTATGATGAATGGTGCTATTACTTTAGGAACACTAGATGGTGCTAATGTTGAAATATCCTCGCGCGTAAAGGATGACAATATAGTTATCTTTGGTTTAAATAGCGATGAAGTGAAACAAATCAAGGATAGTGGAACTTACTCATCATTAAATATTTTTGCAAACAATAAGGAAATTAGAGATATTATTAATTCCTTAATGAACGGAACTTGGCATTCTAATACTAATGAATTTAGAATAATAGTTGATGAATTATTATATAAAAATGATGAATACTTATTGCTTGAAGATTTCGAAAGCTATAAGGAAGCTCAACAAAAAATTAATGATGAATACCAAAATAGACATTTATGGGCTAAAAAATGCTTAGTAAATATAAGTAATTCAGCATATTTTTCAAGTGATAGAACAATCAACGAATATGTAAATGACATTTGGAAACTAGAAAAGATTAGTTAATTATGCTAAAGGCTTATTTAGATTATAAAAACTTTATAACAATTGAATGCGATAAAGAATCATCATTTAAAATAAATGGTGATTCTTTCGCGTCTTTTTTAATTTGTAAAAATGACAATTCATTTATTTATAAAATAGATATAAATATTGACTTAAATAAAAAATATATTATTAGTAATGACTTTGCTGAAAAATGCAATTTAGAAATAAGATATTTTGTTAAGGATGAAGAATTTGACGAAATGTTTTATTATGATAAGAATGATTTAGGCGCAATATATAGTAAAAATAAAACAACCTTTAAGCTATGGGCGCCACTTGCAAGTAAGGTAGAACTAGCTTATGAAATTAATAATCAAGAGTTTGTTGAAGAGATGGAATATCAAGAAAAAGGAGTGTTTCAAATATCAATTACTAAGGATTTGAAAAACGCTTTATATTATTATAAAGTAACTAATAATGGTATAACCCATAATGTATGTGATCCTTATAGCTTTTCATCAACAGCTAATTCTAAAAAAAGTGCTGTTATTGATTTAAATGAATTTAGTGATGAAAATATTACTTTACCACTTATCAATAATAGTACTGATTGTATAATTTATGAGGTTTCAATTAGAGATTTTTCAGCATCTGGTGAACTTGGAAATGATGTTAAAGGTAAATTTGATGCTTTTTTAAGGCATAATTTAAAAAGTAAAAATGATCATTCAATAGGGATTGACTATTTGAAGCAATTAGGTGTTAGTCATATTCAGTTTATGCCAGTTTTAGACTTTGTAACAGTTGATGAAGATGATGAGTTTAAAAAATATAATTGGGGCTATGATCCTTTTTGCTATAATGTTATTGAAGGCTCATTTTCTAAAAACCCCAATGACCCTTATTTAAGAATTAAGGAAATAAAAAATGTTATTAATGAGCTACATAAAAATAATTTAAGAGTAACATTTGATGTTGTTTTTAATCACACTTATTTCTTTAAAGAGTCTATTTACAACAAAATAGTACCAAATTATTTTTATTTAATGGATAGGAATGGTAATTTATCTAATGGATCGTTTTGTGGCAATGATATAGATACCACAAAAAAAATGGTTTATAAATATTTAAAGGATATGGCTATTCGTTATGTTCAATTTTATAAAATAGATGGCTATAGATATGATTTAATGGGAATTTTAAATAAGGATTTAATTATTGATATACATAACGAATGTAAAAAAATAAATCCTTCATTTATAAGCTATGGCGAAGGCTGGAATATGCCAAGCTTTTTAAACGAATCATTAAGGGCGTCATTAAATAATGCAAATGAAATGAGTGATATATCTTTCTTTAATGATAAATTTAGAGACATCGTTTCAGGTAAGGTAAATGCAGAAAGAGGCTTTTTAAACGGAAATACTAATCTTTTAGTACCATTTTTACATGTAATGCGTGGAAGTATAGAAAATGATGGCTATTTTAATGAGGCCAAATCATCTATTAATTATGTTGAATGCCATGATAATTACACCTTATTTGATAAATTAAAAATAATTAATAAGGAATGTAGTGATGAAGAAAGAAATAATATTCAATTATGCTGTATTGCATCAACAATACTAGCTCAAGGAATTCCTTTTTTACATCAAGGCGTGGAGTTTAACAGAAGCAAATTTGGTATTGAAAACTCTTATAATGCTAGTGACGATATTAACATGATAAGATGGAAAAATGTCGATATATATAATAGAAATATCAAAGCATTAAAGGATTTTATTAAGATACGTAAGGAATTTAATTGCTTTAGATTAACAAACAGAAAGCAAATATTAAATTCAATTGATGGACAAATATTAAAAGATGGAGTTTTAAAAATCACCTATGCAGTAAATGGAAGTATTGTTCTATTAATATTTAATGTACTTAATAAAACACAAATAATTGATTTAGATAATGAATATATTTATTATGCCAACCAATGGGGTTATACAGATGAAAAGGATAAGCTTTATAAAATAGTAAAGCTATTACCATTTTCGTTTAATATGTTTATTAAATAATTGTTAAGCTTTATTAAGTGTGATATTATACCTATAGTTTTATTGGAGATGAAAATATGAATATTGTAATAGTTGGATTAGGAAAATTCGGAATAGAGCTAACTGAGCATTTATCTAAAGAAAATCATAATATCATTGTAATTGATACAAAACAATCAATTATTGAAGATATTGTTGGTCAATTTGATGTTAAGGGATATTGTGGGAATGGAGCCAGTTATTTAACACAAAAGGAAGCCTTTGATGGTAAAGATACTGATTTATTAATAGCTACAACTTCTACTGATGAAGCTAATATTTTATGTTGTCTAGTTGCTAAAAAACTTGGTGTTAATCAAACAATTGCTCGTGTTAGAAATCCAGAATATGCCTTACAAGCTCAATTAATGCACAATGAACTTGGAATTAGTATGACTTTAAATCCTGATTTAGATACAGCAATAGAAATATTTAGAATTTTACGTTATCCTAGCGCTTTACAAGTCGAATCATTTGCTAATGGAAAGGTTGATTTGGTTGAAATTAAAATTGATGCTAATTCCTTATTAAAGGATACATCTTTAGTAAAAATTAAAGATAAATATAAAGTGAAAATTTTAATTTGTGCTGTTAAGCGTAATGAGGAAGTAATTATTCCTAATGGTGATTTTACTTTAAAAGAGGGCGATTATGTATATGTTACTGCTGATAGTAAAGAATTAGCTACAGCTTTTAAAAAGTTGAAGTTAGTACAAAGTAGGCTATCATCTACAATGATTATTGGTGGTGGAAAAATTACTTATTATTTAGCATCTATGCTACTTGAAAATAATATTTCTGTGAAAATCATTGAAAAGGATAAGAATATATGCAAGGTATTAAGTGAACTGCTCCCAAAGGCTTTAATTATAAATGGGGAAGGAACTAATCAAAAATTATTATTATCTGAAGGAATTAGTGATGTTGATTCGACAGTTTCATTAACAGGAATGGACGAAACCAATATAGTTATCTCGTCATTTGCTAATACCTTAAATCTTAAAAAGGTTGTTACTAAAGTAAGCAATAGTAATTATGATTTGATTTTAAAAAATGTTGGCTTAGATATAGTAGTTTCTCCAAAGGAAATCTTTTCTTCTCATATAATTCGTTATGTTAGAGGGATGGCCAATACTTTAGATAGTGAATTTAAAACATTATATCGTTTAGTTGGAAACAAGGTAGAAGCTTTAGAATTTGTTATTTCAAAAGCTACAAGCTATACTTCTATTCCTTTAAAGGATTTGCATATTAAAAAGAACTATTTACTTGCTTGCATTATAAGAGAAAATCAAGTAATTATTCCAAGTGGTAAGGATACTCTTGAACCGCTAGATAGCGTTGTAATTGTTACAACTAATACATCATTAATGGATGTATCAGAAATATTGGAGTAATATTATGAATTATAGGAAAATTTTTCAAACATTAGGGAATATTTTAAATATTGAAGCTGTATTAATGATTTTTCCTTTAATTGTTACTTTAATATATAATGAATATGGTTATGTTTTATCTTTTGTAATACCTATTACAGTTTTATTAATTTTAGGAATTCTTTTAACTTTAAAGAAGCCAAAAAAAGAAGTAATGTATGCTAAGGATGGCTTTATAATAGTAGGATTATCTTGGGTTGTTTTATCTTTATTTGGTTGTTTGCCATTCGTTTTAAATAATGTTAGTGAAACTAAATTAAGCTTTATTGATGCCTTCTTTGAAATTGTATCAGGCTTTACTACAACAGGAGCTAGTGTTATAACAAATGTTGATGTGTGGTATGAAAAAGCAAAAGGCTTATTATTTTGGCGAAGCTTTTCCCACTGGATTGGAGGAATGGGAGTTCTTGTTTTCTTTTTAGCAATTCTTCCAAAGTCAGATGGGCAAAGTATTTTCATTTTAAAAGCTGAATCAACTGGACCTCAGGTTGGAAAACTAGTGTCAAAGATTAAAGTGACAGCTAGAATTTTGTATTTAATTTATTTTGCATTAACTGTTATTGAAATAATGTTTTTAACAATTGATATGCCATTTTATGATGCAATAGTTAATTCTTTTTCAACAGCTGGAACTGGTGGATTTGGTATAAGAAGTAAAAGTATTGGCTATTATAGTACTTATTCACAAATTGTAATTGCAATATTTATGCTAGTATTTGGCGTAAATTTTAATATTTATTATTTATTAATAGCTAAAAAAGCTAAGCAAGCCTTAAAAAGCGAAGAGCTATGGTGGTATTTAGGAATTGTATTTGTAAGTATAGTTTCAATTGCTATTAATATTCATACATTAATGCCAAATGTCTATAGTTCATTAGCTTTAGCTTTTAAGGATTCATTATTTCAGGTGTCTTCAATTATTACAACCACCGGCTTTGCAACAGCAAGTTTTGAAAATTGGCCAATGCTTTCACAAACAATTTTATTTATTTTGATGTTTATTGGAGGGTGCGCTGGTTCAACGGCTGGTGGAATTAAGGTGACAAGAATAGTTATATTATTAAAATCATTTAAAAGGGAAATTATAAAGGTTATTCACCCAAATAGTGTTTTAAATATTCGCTTTGAAGGAAGCACTATTGATGATGAGGTAGTAAAGGGAGTAACTAATTATTTTGGCTTAATAATGACTTTGCTTAGCGTTGGCTTACTAATACTATCCTTTGATAATTTTGATTTTGTGACAAATTTAACTGCTATAACTACATGCATTAATAATGTTGGGCCAGGGCTTGGAAGAGTAATTGGAACACAAGGAAGTTTTGCATCTTTTAGTGTCTTATCAAAGATAGTCTTATCAATAGCAATGCTAATTGGTAGACTTGAAATATATCCAATATTAATTTTATTTAATATAAAAGTTTGGTTAAAAAAGTAATAAGAAGAGTACAGCTTGATAGTTGTGCTTTTTCTTTTTGCGTCAAAATTTGTTGTTTCCTAGAATTTTATAAATAATAATTAAAAATATATTAACAAACACATATCAAAATATGATATAATTAATTTGATTTTGGGTTTGTTTTAAGAACCTAAAATTAAATTGCGATTTTACAAAATTAATCGTAAAAAAAGATAATAAAATTATCTTTAAATAAACAATATGCTTAACTTAAAGCATATGCATAAATAAGGAGGAACTATGGGAGTTAAAATTGTTGAAACAAGTTTACGTGATGGGCACCAATCTTTATTTGCAACAAGAATGACAACTGAAGAGGTTGTACGTCTTGCTAAAGTGCTTGATAACGCAAATTATTACGCCCTTGAGGTTTGGGGCGGTGCAACATTTGATGCTTGTCTAAGATTTTTGAATGAGGATCCATGGGAAAGACTTAGAAAAGTAAGAGAAGTTTGCAAAAAAACTAAACTACAAATGTTGTTTAGAGGGCAAAACATTTTAGGGTATCGTCATTATTCTGATGATGTTGTTGATATGTTTTGCAAAAAGTCTATTGAAAATGGTATTGATATTATCCGTGTATTTGATGCTTTAAATGATATTAGAAATTTAAAGCAAGCTGTAATTTCTACTAAAAAGTATGGTGGTGAATGTCAAATTGCTTTATCATATACTACATCACCAGTTCATACAATTGATTATTATGTAAGCCTTGCTAAGGAAGTTGAAGCATTAGGCGCTGACTCTTTATGTATTAAAGATATGGCTGGTGTATTAACTCCACAAGATGCAAAAAAATTAATTACTGCTTTAAAGAAAAATACAAAGCTTCCAATTGAATTACATTCACATTGTACTGGTGGTATTTGTGAAATGACTTATCTTGAAGCAATTAAAGCAGGAGTTGATATTATAGATACTTGCTTATCTCCATTATCAGGTGGTACAGCTCAACCTTCAACACAAGCCTTTAATGTTGCTTTAAAGGGAACTAAGTATGATCCTAATTTAAACATGGATGCTATACATGAGGCAGAACCATTAATGGAACAAATTCGTGCCAAGTATGTTGCTAATGGTTTATTAAATCCAAAAGCATTGTCAGTTAATCCTAACATCTTAACTTATCAAGTTCCAGGTGGAATGCTTTCAAACTTAATGAATCAATTAAAGGGGCAAAATGCATTAGATAAATATGATGATGTTTTAAAAGAAGTGCCTCGTGTTAGAAAAGATATGGGTTATCCACCACTTGTAACACCATTATCACAAATGGTTGGCACTCAAGCGGTTTTAAATATTTTATCTAATGAAAGATATAAAATGGTTGCTAAGGAAATTAAAGATTATCTTCATGGTAAATATGGTAAAGCACCATCACCAGTTAATGAAGAAGTTAAGCATAAGATTATTGGTGATGACGAAGTAATTACTTGTAGGCCAGCAGATTTATTAGAACCAGAATTTGAAAAATTAAAAGAAAAATATAAAGATATTGCTAAATGTGATGAGGACGTATTATCACTTGCATTATTTGAAAATGTTGCTCTTGAATTTTTAAAGAAAAAATATTCTCCTACACCTACAGAGGATGAGGTAGAAGAATTTAATGTAATATTATAAGGAGGGGCAATATGAATTATTTAGCTATATTAGATGGTTCAAAAGAAGGCGTTGAAGCATTAGGCGAAGGGGCTTTATGTGCTTTAGTTGCAATTTTAATTGTGTTTTCTGTATTAGCTGTTATTATTTTAGTTTCAAATTTAGTTTCCCTTGCTATAAATAGTAAAAAGGAAACTAAAGCAGAAGTTACTAATAATAGTAATAATAATGTTGTAACAAATACAACAACAGTTGATTATAATGATGAAGATGTAATGGCAGCTATTTTGGTTGCAACAATTGATTATCGTAATGAAATTAAAAAAGACGTTAAAGTTATTAATGTAAGAGAGGTAAAATAAAATGAAAAAGTATAGAGTAAAAGTTAATGGAAAAGTATTTGAAGTAGAACTTGAAGCAGTAGAAAATGCAAATGGATCAGTAACTGCTACACCTAGTGCAACTACAGTTAGTGCACCAGTATCTGCAAGCACAGCAGGCGCTACAATTTTAGCTCCAATTGGTGGAAAAATTGTTGATATTACTGTTAAGGTTGGAGATTTTGTTAAAAAAGGTCAAACTGTTGCTGTAATTGAAGCTATGAAACTTGAAAATGAAGTTCCTGCAACTGTTGAAGGTAAAGTAGTTGAAATTAAAGTAAGCAAAGGAAATACTGTAAACAATAAAGATGTACTTATTGTTTTAGGATAATACTATGGGTAAGTTTGTAGATATTATAAAATCATTTTTAGAAAGCACTGGCTTTGTTTCTTGGTTTACAGGAAATGGCTGGATGAATCTAATAATGATTTTAGTAGGCTTAGTATTCTTATACTTAGCTTTGAAAAAGAATTTTGAACCTTATTTGTTAATACCAATTGCTTTTGGTATTATTCTTGTAAATTTATACCCTGGAATTTATGCTACATATAATGAACATGGTGAAATGGTATCAAGAGGATTACTTGGCTATCTTCATTTAGGTGTTGAATGTGAATTATATCCATGTCTAATTTTCTTAGGAATTGGTGCAACAACTGATTTTGGACCATTAATTGCTAATAAAAAGACTATGTTACTTGGTGCTGCTGCTCAGCTTGGTATCTTTGGCGCTTTCCTTGGAGCTTTAGCTTTAGGCTTTAATGCTTTTGAAGCAAGTTCAATTGGAATTATCGGTGGTGCTGATGGACCAACTGCTATTTTAGTATCATCAAGAATGCTTGGAACTTGGGAAAAAATTGCTCCAACTATTGGTGGAACTTATGTTAATTATCAACCTGCAATTGCTTTAGCAGCATATTCTTACATGGCTTTAGTACCAATTATTTTTCCACCAATTATTCGTTTATTTACAACAAAAAAAGAAAGACTTATTAAGATGGAACAATTAAGAGAGGTTTCTAAAAAGGAAAAGATTTTATTCCCTATTATTGTTACATTAATTGTTTGCTTAATCGTTCCAGCAGCTACTCCATTAATTGGCTGCTTAATGCTTGGTAACTTAATTAAGGAATCTGGCGTAGTACCAAATCTTGTAAATACTATTGCTAACTCATTATTATATATTTGTACAATTTTACTAGGCTTATCAGTTGGAGCTACTGCTATTGGTAGTACATTCTTAACTGCTCAAACATTATATATCTTTGCTTTAGGTATTTGTGCATTTATTATTTCTGCAATTGGCGGCTTGCTTGGCGGTAAATTAATGTGTGTATTAACTCATGGTAAGGTTAACCCTATGATTGGTGCAGCTGGTGTTAGTGCTGTTCCAATGGCTGCTCGTGTAGTTCAAAAGGAAGGACAAAGAGAAGATCCTTCAAACTTCTTATTAATGCATGCAATGGGACCAAATGTTGCTGGTGTAATTGGTAGTGCTATTGCAGCAGGTATTTTAATGTCTTTATTCTTATAATTTTATGAATAAGAAAGTAATTAAAGATATCTCAATTAGTGCTTTATACATAGCACTATTAATAGTGGGATCATATATTTCAATCCCTGTTGGATATATTAAATTTACTTTACAATTATTAGTCGTATTTGTAATTGCAAATACGACTTCTTTAAAAAATGGTATAGTAATTTTAACACTTTATATTCTAATGGGCTTAATAGGTATACCAGTATTTGCTAATTTTCAGGGTGGAATTTATTATGCAATTAGCCCAACATTTGGCTTTGTTGTTGGCTTTTATGTTGTAATTATTATTATTCATTTATTAAAGGCTAAAAATTTTATTCAAACGGTTATAAGTTTTGTTGTTTCTTTAGTGGCTTTATATATAATTGGTGTAGCCTATGGTGCATTTACATTAAATATTTTAGGTGATAAAGGATATGATTTCCATAAATTAATGATGACATTTGTAGTACCTTATATTCCATTTGATTTATTGAAAATTGTTGCTGCTATAGTTGTTAGTAATCGCGTAAATGACTATAATAAAAGATACATTCATTTTGATTCTATCGATTCAACTAATACATATTTAAAAAATCATTATAAGGAGTTAAGGAACTTAACATTTGTTTCTGCAAGCTATCAAAGCCAAGGACATGGCAGAATGAAAAGAAATTGGCAAAGCAATAAAAATGAAAATTTGATGTTTTCATTTTTAATAAAAAATCCAAAATTGATTAATGAATTTTCAAGTATTTCATTAGTTAGTGGTGTTGCTGTTAGTAAAGTATTAATAAAACTAAAACTTCCTAATGTCACTATTAAATGGCCAAATGATGTTTATGTTGATGATAAAAAGATTTGTGGTATTTTAATGGAAAGCATTTCAAATGAATCCTCATTAGATTGCTTAGTTGTTGGAATTGGTATTAATTTAAATACTAAAGAATTTGATGATGAGTTAAAAGATAAAGCAACAAGCTATTATTTATTAAAAAACAAAAAGATTTCTATTTTAAAGGTTAAATTAAAAGTATATCATCAGATCAAAAAAGAACTAAAGCATATTGATGATAAAAAATATTTAGAATTCTTTAAAGAACATAATTATTTAAAGGATAAGGAAGCTTATATATTATTAAATGATGAAAAGAAGCTTGTAAAAATTCTTGATGTAAATGAAGATAATACCTTAAAAATATTATGTGATAATAAGGAAATGAACATTAATTCAGGTGAAGTAACATTTCATTTAAATTAAAAAGGTTGTAGGCTATTACGTATAAATGTAGTAGTTTACAACTTTTTAGTTTTATAATAATTTTTGTTAATGCTTTTAAAGATGTATTTTTTTAATTTGCTATTGTTGAATTATATTATTATTTTATTATATAATCTAAGTGCATTATAGCAGTTGAAAAAATATACTTAATTTAATTATTTTATAAGAATTAATCTTTTTATAAAAAAGGAGCAAATTATGAAAAAATCAAAAACAATTTTGTTTTCCTTGCTTGGTATTTTATTCGCTTCGTCAATAATATCGTGCAAAATAGGAAGTGAATCAAGTGACAAACTTTCAAATGAAATAAGCAGTGAACCATCAAGTAGTGAATCTTCAAGTGAAACAAGCAGTGAGTCTTCGAGTGAATCATCAAGTGAAGAATACGAAACAAATAGTGAATCATCAAGTGAAATAGAAGGTACTAGTATAACTATCACTTTTGATACAGATGGTGGTAACGTAATAAAAGAAATGGCTGTTTTTAAAGATAAGTTTGTAAACCTTCCAACACCAACAAGAGGAAATGATGTCTTTTTAGGATGGGAGTTTGAGAATAAATTATATACGAGAATAAAAATTACTAAAGAAATTAAACTAACGGCAATATGGGCGCCTTATGGACTTGAGTTTGACACTTTAGAAGATGATACTTTATCAGTTATTAGATATACTGGTAATGATAAAAATGTAATATTACCAAAATATGTTTCAAGAATAGATACCAGTGCCTTTAAAAATTGTAGTAGTTTAGAAAATGTAGAAATACCAAATAGCGTAACTAACATTCAGGTTAATGCATTTAATGGTTGTAGTAGCTTAACAAGTATAAAGATACCAAGTAGTGTAAGCTATATAAGTTGTTCAGCCTTTACTAATTGTAGTAATTTAGCAAAAATTGTAGTTGATAACGATAATAAAACATATGATAGTAGAAATAATTGCAATGCAATAATTGAAACTTCAACGAACACTTTAATTCAAGGCTGTAAAAACACTAAAATTCCAAATGATATTATAGCTATTGGAGATAGTGCTTTTGAAGGTTGTAGCGATTTAGTAAATATAGAAATACCAAATAGTGTGAAAGAAATTAGAATCTCCTCATTTGAAGGCTGTAGTAGCTTAACAAATATAGAAATACCCAATAGCGTAGTAACTATTGCTTCTTTTGTATTTAAAAATTGTAGTAATTTGAAAAAGATAAAAATATCAAAAAGTGTAGAATCAATAAAAGAAAGTGCTTTTTTAAATTGCAAAAATTTAGAAAAGATAGAAGTTGATAAAAATAATAGAATATATGATAGTAGAAATAATTGCAATGCAATAATTAAAACTTCAACAAGCACGTTAGTAATTGGTTGCAAAAACACCATAATTCCAAACGACATTAAAAGTATTGGATGGTCTGCATTTGAGGGATGTAGCAATTTGAAGAGTATTACAATTCCAAATAGTGTAACAACGATTGGTATAAATGCCTTTGGAAATTGTAGTAATTTAACAAGTGTTGAAATGCCAAATAGTGTGACATCTATTCGAAGTTATGCTTTTAAAGGCTGTAGTAGTTTAATAAACTTAAAAATATCAAATAATGTAGAAAATATTGGAGAAAATGCTTTTGAAGAATGTATTAGTTTAACAAGCATAGTTATTCCAAATAGTGTAGAATACATTAATTCTTTTGCATTTAGAAAATGTAGTAATTTAAAAAGTATAATGATATCAAGTAGTGTAAAGCAGATAGAATATAATGCATTTTTCGATTGTGATAATTTAGAAAGAATAGAAGTTGATAGTAAGAATGAATTATATGATAGTAGAAATAATTGCAATGCAATAATTGATACTTCAACGAATACTTTAATTCAAGGCTGCAAAAATACTAAAATCCCAAATAATGTAACAAGTATTGGCGCTTTTGCCTTTTTGGGTTGTAGTGGTTTAACAAGTATAATTATTCCTAATAGTATAACAACAATTGGGTATAGTGCTTTTGAAGGATGTAATAATTTAACAAATATAAAAATACCAAGTAGTGTAACAAGTATTGGCTATTGTGTTTTTAATGGATGTAACAAATTAGAAAATATAATTGTAGATAAAAATAACAAAGTATATGATAGTAGAAATAATTGTAATGCAATAATTGAAACTTCAACAAATGCTTTAATAATAGGCTGCAAGAATACTAAAATTCCAAATACCATAAAAAGCATTGAAAAATATGCTTTTAAGGAATGCAGTGAATTAAAAAGTATAGTTATACCTAATGGCGTAACGAAAATTGGCTCTACTGCTTTCTGGCTATGTAATAATTTGACAAATGTAGAAATGTCAAATACTATAACAAGCATTGAAGATAATGTATTTGCAGGATGCAGTAGCTTAAAAAAAATAAAAATACCAAATAGTGTAACATTCATTGGACCTGGAGCATTTTCTTATTGCAATAATTTAACAAGTGTAGAAATGTCAGAAAGTTTAACATACATTTATGATTATATGTTTAATGGATGTAACAATTTGGCAAATATAAACATTCCAAATGGGGTAACACGTATTGGGCCTAGTGCATTTTCTTTTTGTACTAGCTTAGAAAAAATAGAAATACCAAATAGTGTTACATTTATTGGAAACTGGGCATTTTCTTTTTGTAGTAGTTTGAAAAATATAAAATTACCAAATAGTGTAGCAACTCTTGAATATGATGCGTTTTATGGCTGCAAAAATTTAAAAAGTATATTCATACCAAGTAGTGTGACATATGTTGGTAGAAATGTATTTTCAGGCTGCTACAATTTAACAATATATTGTAAAGCTAACGAAATTCCAAGCAAATGGTCAAAAAGCTGGAATCCTGCTTATTGTAAGGTTGTTTGGAATTCCATAAATAATGCTTAATAAACTATATTATAGTGAAAATAAAGTAAAAAAGGTCGAAATTAATCGACCTTTTTAAGGTGAAATAATTTTATAATAATTCTTTAAAATCTTTAATGAATTTATAGGAATATTTTTTCTTTAATTCATCTTCTTTTGTAGAGTATTCATCATATACTCCAATTGCTACATAGTTATTTTCATAAGCTGTTTTTAAATTAATTGCTATATCTTCAAAAACGGCTGTTTTTTCAGGCTTTACATTTAAAATGCTTGATACATGATTATATAGCTTAACATCATCCTTACCTGTTCCAACAATGTCAACGTCAGCAATATAATCGAAGAAATCATATATTTTTAATCTTTTTAAGCAAGGTACATATAGATTTTTATCACTAGCTGTAGCTAAAGCAATTTTTACATTGTTTTCTTTTAGTTTTGTTAAAAATTCGATAACATTATTTTTTAAAGGAATGTTATATAAATATTCATTTTTAGCAAGTTCTTTCCATTCTTCAATTATACTTTCAATACTATCAGTAATGTGATATTTGTTTTTAGTAAATACAGCAGCATCATATAAACCAATATGAGCTATTTCATCAACATAGTTTTTGGGAATTTCCATATTTCTTCTTCCAAAAAAGGAAGTATCAACTTTAAACCATACAGATGTTGAATCAATTAAAGTGCCATCTAAATCAAATATAACAGCTTCTATTTCTTTGTTTATTAGCTTCATTCACCATCACCCATTAAATTATAAAGAAAAAAGAAGATTTTTGCAATCTTCTTAGTAATTAACAACTTCTCTTTCAAAGTAAGCTTGTGGATGTGCACATACTGGACATACCTTTGGAGCAGTTGTACCAGTGTGTAAATAACCACAATTTCTACATCTCCAAACAACGATACCTGTTTTACTTGTAAATACTTCATCGTTTTCAACATTCTTAAGTAAGGCTTGATATCTTTCTTCATGAGATTTTTCAATTTCAGCAACCATTTCAAATTGCTTAGCAATTGCTAAGAAACCTTCTTCTTTAGCAACACGCGCAAATTCTTTATACATGCTAGTCCATTCATAATTTTCGCCTTCAGCAGCTGCCTTTAAATTATTTTTAGTTGTGCTGATTCCTTCTAAATGCTTAAACCACATTTTAGCATGTTCTTTTTCATTATCAGCTGTTTCTTGGAAGATTTGAGCGATTTGTTCATATCCTTCCTTTTTAGCAACGCTTGCAAAATAAGTATACTTATTTCTAGCTTGTGATTCTCCAGCGAAAGCTGCTTGTAAATTCTTTTCAGTTTGTGATCCTTTTAGTTCCATTTTTATTTCTCCTCATTTATTTTATTTTTGCATTTATTGCAAATGCCATATAGGAATAAATCCTTTTTAATTACATCTATGTCGGACTGATTAATTTTAATAGTGATTTTATTTTTATCAATATCAATAACATTATGGCATTTTAAGCATTCAAAGTGATAATGATCCTCTTTAATAGTTTCATACATTGTCTTGTAATTGCTATAAATTTTCTTTATCTTTTTTTCTTCAGTTAATATAGTTAAGTTACGATAAATGGTAGACAATGACATATCATCCTTTTCGTCCTTAAGAATATTAATTAATTCTTCAACTGTTAAATGACCATTTTTATCAATAGTATTATATATTTTACATTTTTGATGTGTATTCCTATATTGCATAAAATCTCCTCTCACTATTAATAATCATTCCTAATAATAATTATACATTACTTTTTAAAATAGTCAATATTTAATACAAAAATACACATTATATTCATATTATTACCATTAATTAAATAAATATAATGTGTATTTAAATAGTTACCAATCTAAAGAATCAATATTAGTTAAAAAATCTATTAAACTAATTCTTAAAAAGCCTTCGTTTGTATAATAGTGCTTTCCTTCTTCTTTAACAACAATTATTTTCTTAAAAGAATCAGGAATATTTCTTATAGATTCATATTCTTGATTTTTCTTTTCTTCTGTATCAATGCGTAACGCAACTTGTACATAATATTTCTTTTCACCATTATTTGCAACAAAATCAACTTCAGTGTCTTTAACGACGTATTGTATTTTTCCATCTTTATTGATTTTAGTATTAATTTTTACTACTCCGACATCAACATTAAAACCACGATATCTCAATTCATTATATATAATATTTTCAATTATATCTGTTTCATCAATATCACGAAAATCTAATGTAGCATTTCTTATACCAATATCTTCAAAATAAACCTTATAAGGTGTACCAATATATTTTCTTCCTTTGACGTCATATCTAAATGCTTTATTTAATAAATATCCTTCTTCAAACCATGTAATATAGTTAGAAATAGTGTCATTTGTAAATTTTTTATTATAGACGCTTTGGAATGTCCTTTCTATTTTGGTTGGATTAATGGGCGTTGAAATCATTGATGCGATTACATGCAATGTATCATTCAAATTATTTGTATCTATATTTGGATGTCTATCCTTAACGTCCTTTATATATATTTCATTTAAAATAGATAATGCTTGTTTTGCTTTATTATTTTCACCCTTTTGAAGTTGTACTAAAGGTAGGCCACCATATTTGATATATTCATCAAGTGCATCTCGTTTATAAGTATCTACTCCTGATAAGTATTCTAAAAAAGATAATGGCAATAAATGGATTCTATCAGCCCTTCCAGCAAATTCAGTGTCAACTTGAGAAGACAAAAATTTTGAATTGCTACCTGTAACATATATATCATAATTTTCATGTCTTAAAAATCCATTTAATACTCTAACAAATTCATCAAGATTTTGAATTTCATCAAATAAAAAATAATAATATCCAGGATTTTTTGCCTTTTCTTGAATATATAATAAAAACTTTCTATTATTTATTAGTTTTTGACCATTTGAATCAAAACTTGTTTTTTGCTCAGGTAAGTATTTATCAAGCTTAGCGATGTCTTCTATAGAATCAAAGGCAAATTGAATGATATTATTAGGATTTATTTTTTTAACATTTATAAGGTAATTATAAAAAATTACATTTAATAAATATGTTTTGCCACATCTTCTTATACCAGTGATTAACTTTACTAAATGATTATCTTCACCATTAATTAATTGCTTTAAATAATAGTTCCTATTAAACATTTTATGCCTCCTATGTCGACGCTTTGAATATTTTCATTAATTTTGTCGACTTTATAATATCATTTTTAAAAATTATTTGCAATCATTCTTTTTAAATAAAATAAAAAGCTACTAGCTTTTATAGGCTAATAGCTTAATAAATTATTATATTTTTTTGATGACGATTTGATTATTTTCATAATCAAGTAAAACATGATCATTTGGTTTTATTGACTCATCAACAATTTTTGTTGCAATAATAGTTTCAATTTCCTTTGAAATGAATCTTTTAATTGGACGAGCACCATAATCATATGAGAATGAGCTATCAATAATATATTGTTTCAAATTGTTTGAAAAATCAATAGTAATTCTATTTTCATATAGTTTTTCTTTTAATTGATTCAATAATTTATCAACAATTTTAACACATACCTCTTTAGATAATGGGTTAAATACAATGATTTCATCAATTCTATTTAAGAATTCAGGCTTGAATGTTTTTCTTAATAATTCATTAATTTTATTTGAGCAATCACCTTTATTTTCAAGTAGATATTCACTACCTAAGTTACTTGTCATAATGATAATTGTATTTTTAAAATCAACAGTTCTACCTTGTGAATCAGTAATTCTACCATCATCTAGTATTTGAAGTAATAGATTAAATACATCAGGATGAGCTTTTTCAATTTCATCAAATAAGACAATTGAATATGGATTACGTCTTACAGCTTCAGTTAATTGACCGCCTTCCTCATATCCTACATATCCAGGAGCAGCACCGATTAATCTTGAAACTGAATAACGTTCCATATATTCTGACATATCAATACGAATAATATGGCTTTCTGAATCAAATAAGGCTTCAGCTAAGCTTTTAGCAACTTCTGTTTTACCAACACCTGTAGGACCTAAGCATAAGAATGAACCAATAGGTCTATTTTGGTCTTTAATACCAGCTCTTTGACGAATAATAGCATTAGATATAAGTTCAAGAGCTTGATCTTGACCAATTACACGTTTTTGTAATGTTGCTTTTAGATTCAATAGTTTTTCTCTATCTCCTTGCATTAGCTTTGAAACAGGGATGTTTGTCCATTTAGCAATTACTTCAGTTACTTTATCCTCATCAACTACATCACTTAAAATTTTATCCTTATCATTTTTAATAAGATTGATTTCTTTTTCAAGAGTTGGAATTGTTGAATATTGAAGCTCAGCAGCTTTATTGTAATTACCATCTTGTAAATATTTATCTAGATCAAATCTTGCTTTTTCAAGATTTTTCTTTAATTCATTTACTCTTTGGATTTCTCTTTTTTCATTTTCCCATTTTAAAGTTAAATCCTTATTTTTAGCTTTTAATTCTTCAAGCTCAGCAACTATTTTATCAAGTCTATTCTTACTTAATTCATCCTTTTCTTTACTTAAAGCAGCTTTTTCAATTTCAAGTTGCATTATTTTACGATTAAGTTCATCAATTTCAGTAGGATTTGATTCAAGCTGCATTTTAATTGAAGCACAAGCTTCATCAATTAAGTCAATAGCTTTATCAGGTAAGTATCTATCAGTAATATATCTATTTGATAATGTTGCAGCACTAACTAAGGCATTATCAGTGATTTTAACGCCGTGGAAGGCTTCAAAACGTTCCTTTAAGCCTCTTAAAATTGAAATTGTATCTTCAACTGATGGCTCTGTAACTAAGACCTTTTGGAAACGTCTTTCAAGAGCAGCATCTTTTTCAATATATTCACGATATTCATTTAATGTTGTAGCACCAATACAATGTAACTCACCACGTGCTAGCATAGGCTTTAGCATATTTGAAGCATCAAGAGCACCATCTGATTTACCAGCACCAACAATTAAGTGTATTTCATCAATAAACATAATGATGTTACCATTTGATTCCTTAACCTTATTTAAAACAGCTTTTAGTCTTTCCTCAAATTCACCACGATATTTAGCACCAGCAACTAAGGCTCCCATATCTAGCTCATAGATTATCTTATTCTTTAAATTATTAGGAACATCTTCTTTAACAATTCTTTGAGCTAGCCCTTCAACAATGGCAGTTTTACCAACACCAGGTTCACCAATTAAAACGGGATTATTTTTAGTTTTTCTAGTTAATATCATAATAATATTTCTAATTTCTTCATCCCTACCAATAACTGGATCCATTTTACCCTTTTTAACTTCTTCAATTAAGTTTCTACCAAATTTTTCTAATATATTTTCATCATTACCATAATCTTTAAATTCCATAATGTATCACTCCTTAATTAAATTAGCACTCTATTATCTCAAGTGCTAATTATATTATACCACACTTTTTAGCACTGTCAATAGGCGAGTGCTAAAAATCTAATAATATTATATTCATTATTTAAAAAAATATGATAATAAAAAGTGATTATCAATTAAGTAATATCTATTCATTGTAATATTGCAAATTGTAATTACTATTTATAAATAATTTTTTAGGAATTATTACAAAATCAAGATATCTACTAACAACTAAAGCACCACCATATATAAAGTTTTCTTTAATAGAAAATTTTGAATCATTAACCCTAAAATTTGAATATTTTATATTTGCTGTTCCACTAGTTTCATCTCTTACAACACATAAAATAACATTAGCGTCAAATATATTTGAATTAAAATAATTATCTATATTACTTCCTATAGATTTTTCAAATATAGCTACTAATTCATCAAAAGACAATATAAAATGATATCTTCTTTCTTTAAAAGAAAGATTATACTCATTACCAACAAAGTCAGGCCATACATATACTTCATCAAAAGAATAACTTTGATAATAAATAGTTTGATTTAAAGAATTACTTTTTGTATCTTTTATTATTTCATTTCCATTTTTAAATATTTTAATGATTTCATGATTATCAAATTCATTATTTTTTAATTCTAAAATAAACCACCAATGACCACTTTTATTATCATTTTTAACTTGTTTTGTTTCTATATATGCATTTAAAGTTTCATTATCAATTGAGTATGATGAAATTTCACTTGTATTTGTTTGATTTGATTCAATATTTTTAAAAACTAAAAGATAGTTCTTTTTAAAAAATGAATCATTATATTTATTTGGTGTGTCATTTTTTAATAAATCAACTAAGCTAAAATAATTATCAATGATATTAATTTGGTTTATTTTACTATCAGCAGCAAAATTTGTACTTATGTATGTAACTTTTAAATTATTGTTAAAGCAGCCATTAAAAATAACTTTTTAAATTTGTTTTTAAACATTATGTTTCCTCCAAGTTGTTTTATGATTTTACTTTTAAAATTTTTCTCTATATTAATTTTATTTTTAAGTCAAAAACTATAAAATTGAACCTTAGTAATTTATTCTAAGGAAAACTAAATTATCCAAAGAAATCTTCCTGTTCTTAAAATTACTTTCATTTTTTATCAATCCTAACGCTATTGAACTAGAACCTACAACAGGTTTAAAAAGAACTAATGTATTCTATGTCCATCCATACTGTTCTTGTGAAAAATGACATTGTGAAAAAATTATGAATACATTAGATACATTCTTCCAAAGGTAACTATATTTGAATCATTAACAAAAGAGTTATGTGATTTAATGATGTCACATATAAATTCGACTAAAAAGCCATCAGTTAATGGGACTCCATATGAGTATATGGCATTAATTTATGGAGCAGAAATCTTAGATAAAAAGAAGATTGATCATTTTGAAGTCACACTTAAACCAAGTCTTCTAAAATAATCAATCTTTTTAGTTTAATCCATTTTTGCGGTCACCATAAAATGAGTAAGAGCCCAATTTATTAATCACTTTGAATAATTATTTTAACTTATTTGCCCAAAGGGAATGCAAGTTACAATATGCGTAGGCTGTTAAAACTTCTTCACCATCTAATAAAGCAAATTTTGCAACTGGTTCTTCATTTGGACGTAAAGTTTTTCTTTGATTTCCCTTATTTGTAGTAATTGAAATCCATTCGATATAATGTTCTTCTACCATTGGATGAGTAACAGTTCCAACCTTAACAGTAACGACATTATTTTCAACACTAACAACTGGCACGTGCTTTTCGCTTGAAGCATCAACCATATTACATACTAATTCTTCCATTTCTTGGTTACAACAATAAATAGGACATTTTTTCTTTAAAACCATTGCAACAATTTGTCCGCAGCATTTACATTTATAAAATTTTTGTTCCATATGTTCTCTCCTTTTTAATCTAATTTTTCAAAAGTACTACTATTAGCTTCATCCATTTCTTTTTTACCAGAGAATTTAAATACCATTGATAGGATTGAAAGCCCTAAAGCGATAACAATATATAAATAAAATCCCCATCTAAATGTTGGATATCCGCTAACATCTTTACAAGTTATTAATCTTCCAATTAATTGTAATAATTCAATAAATGAGTTTCCTGTATCAAGTACTAATAATGAAGCAACAAATCCTAAAAACGTTCCAAGTAGTGTTGAAATAATTACTACCCACAGGATTATTATATACTTTGTTGTACCTTTTTTTCCTTTAAAGGTATCATATCCAGTATAAATTATAGGGCAAGCTGATAAAGCAGCCAAAACTGGAAGATATTGGAAAACAACAACATTAGTATTATTATTACTATTTATTAAAATAAATTGCATAAAGAAGAATAAGATAATTAATATTGCCATATAAATTAAGCCATATAAAATAGCACCAAATAAGCCATTTTTATATCCTTTTGTATCCTTGTTTATTTCTTTATCCTTTTTAATAACTTCTTCCTTTACTTGCTCTTTTCCTTTATCGTAGCAATTTTCATGAGTAGGAGTTAAAATACCAGCAATATCAATAATTGCTATTTTCTCATCACTTGAAATTTTTTTCTTACAAATAGGACAATAAGTAATATTCTCGCCTAATTTTTCATTGTACGAATCGATAAATTTATCTAAAAATTCAACAATTAAATTAGATTTAGAATTATCAAGTTCAAATGTAATTTGAATAGATGTTTCTAATACCTTCATATCTGTAATACAATAATGAGGAATTTCATCTTCACTATAAGTCTTAAACACTTCTTTTAAATATTCTTTATTTTTACCAATGTCTGTAATAATATAAAGGGTTTTCATTGAGCCTAGGCTTTCCTTTAAAGAAATATAAAAATTTTTATATTTTCCATACATATAGCCATAATCAATGGTCAAGCCATTATCTATTGCAAACCGTTTAAAATAGGCACTAGCCATAAATCAACCTCCTTTTAAGCTTATATTAATTATAACAAAAAATTAATTTCTTTCAATAAATAAAAATACATATTTTTATAGATAATTCTTTTCACAAAAAAAGAGAAAAATTGTATATATAATTAGAGGTAATGAAAATGAGAGTAAAATATCAGCAATTATTTAGTAATGAATGTGGAAAATATGCAATAAAAAATTTATTAAATTTATATAAAATAAAATATGATGATAGTAAATTGCTTGTTTTTCCTAATGGTTTATCAATGTGGCAAATAAAAGAAGAATTAAATAAATATTTTAATAATGTAAACGTTATATCATTTAATGTAAATGAATTAAAAAAAGTAGAAGAATTTAAACCATTTATATTATTATTAAAAAAGAATGATATTGGGCATTATGTTGTTGTCTATAAAGTAAATAAAAAATATTTATATGTTATAGATTCTTTAGCTAATCATTCATATAAAATTAAATATAGCAGCTTGAATACAATTGATTGTATTTTTTGTGAAAATACAAAACGTAATTCTTTTAAATTAATAAATATAACTAAAGTTATATTTTTCGTATTTTTATCGATAATTGAATCATTATTACTGCTTTCAACAACCATACTTATTCAACAAATAATTGATAACGGCTTAAAGGATGCTTTACTTTATTTTGCTATACAATTGCTTTTAAATATTATTACACTTTATAAGACACATGAATTTATAAAATCATATAAAAGCATTGATAACAATTTTATAAATAACAATTTAGCAAATATTTATAATTTAAAAGTAGAATATTTAAAGCAATATAAAATAGATGAAGTATACTATAGGCTTTATGATGCCTATACCTATAAAGGAATGTATTTATCATTTATCTTTAATTTTATAAGTGATGCTTCTTTAGCTATTCTATCCTTTTCTTTATTATTTGTTTATTCGTATGTAATGGGCTTTATAATGTTATTCTTTGCTAGTATAATAATACTAATTTCTGCTTTATTGACTAAAAGGATTAAAGAAACGGTTGAAAATAGAAGAATAAAGGAATTAGAATTTAGAAATTATTATAGAGATAGCTTCACAAATAAAAATAATAATAATCTTTTTAATAATTCATTAAAGAAAATAAAAGAATTTCAAAAAATAGATATCTTTTACCAAAAAATAATTATTAAAAAAGACTTAATTTTAGTTTGTTTTCAAAGTAGTATAACTATTATTTTTGTATTTATTTATTTTAGTAGACTTTATGCCTTTTTATCACTTGGCTCTTTAATAGCTACAATCAATTTGATATCATTAATTTTGCAACCAGTTTTAAGTATGTGTTCACAATTTAGCAACTTTTCTAATATAAAATTAATCAAACAAAGACTATTGGATGTTGAAAAAAATGTTAAAAGTTAATCATTATTGATTATTATCTATCAATTTACTATATAAAATGATAAAATTGTAGGTGATATGATAAATCATATCAAAAGGAGCTAACTATTATGTATAGTGAAAGAATTAAACAAGTTCAAAATTATTTAATTAATAATAATATTGATGGATATATCGAATTTATATGTGATGATCATGGTAGTGAATATGTAAATGATCATTATAAAGGAGTAGCCTTTTTATCTGCCTTTACAGGAAGTGCAGCGACCTTACTAATAACAAAAAGTTCATCTTACCTATGGACTGATGGAAGGTATTTTCTACAAGCAAGTATGCAGTTATTAAGTTCAAATACCGCTTTAAAAAAGATAGGCATTGATGAAAGTATTATTGATTTTATTAGCAACAATTTAAAATCTGTGGCTTTTGATTTTAGGGTTGCTAATGTTTTGTTTGTTAAGCAATTATTAGCCAATAATATAAAAGTTATTAACGAAGAAAAGCTTCTTGATAATATTTGGGCAAATAGGCCTACACTTCCTAAAAAGAAAATATTTAGCCTACCTTTAAATGTTGTGTCATGTAAAGCTAGCTTGAAATGCCATAAGGAATTAAGTCATATAAAATCAAAAAAGGAATATTTCGTTTTAGTTACTGCTTTAGATGATATTGCATATCTTTTAAATGCGAGAGGCTTTGATATTAAATGTAATCCAGTATTTATTTCATTTTTGCTTTTAAGTAGAACAAATGATAAAGAAATTTATACTTTATATGTTGATAAAGCTAAAGTAAATAATAAAATGCAAGAATATTTCAAAAATGAAAAAATTACTTTAAAGCCTTATAATAGTATATATAGTGATATTAAAAAGATAAATGCAACAATTTATTTTGATTCTAATAAAACAAACTATAAATTATATTCAAGTATGAAAAATGGTAGGAATGTTACTTTATGGGTAAGTAACAAAAAAGCCATTAAATCAAGAGTTGAAATAAATGAAAATAAAAAGGCTCATATAAAAGATGCTATTAGTATGTGTAAGTTTTTATATTATGTAAAAACATATGTTAATAAGAAAAAGATGACTGAACTATCATTAATGGATAAATTATATAATCTTAGAAGAAAATATAGTAGCTTTGAGCCTTCATTTTCTACAATTTGTGGCTTTAATGAAAATGGTGCAATAGTTCATTATAGTGCTACAAATAATACAAATAAAGATATTAAAAATGATGGATTGTTACTTGTTGATAGTGGTGGACAATACTATTATGGAACCACTGATATTACAAGAACAATTGTATTAAATAATATAAGTGATGAAATGAAATACCATTTCACATTAGTATTAAAATCTCATATTGCTTTAGCAAATGCTGTATTTACTAATAATACAACTGATGCTGCATTAGATAATATTGCTCGTAAGCCTTTATGGGATGTAAATTTAGATTATAATCATGGTACAGGGCATGGCGTTGGTTACATGCTAAATGTACATGAGGGGCCTCAAAGCATTAGATATAATAAAAATAACCCAACCATTATGAAAAAAGGAATGATTACTAGTGATGAGCCAGGTCTTTATTTTGAAAACAAATATGGTATTCGTCATGAAAATGAATTATTATGTGTAAAAAATGATAAAAACACCTTAAAATTTGAAGTAATCACTTACGTACCATTTGACCTTGATGGTATTGATGTTAATTTATTAACTAATACAGAAAAAGAATGGCTAAACAATTATCATGAAATGGTTTATAATAAAGTAAATAAATATTTAACAAAAAGAGAAAGAGAATTTTTAAAAAAAGCAACAAGGAAGATATAATATGGTACAAATTAATTATCAAAATCAAACAAGCTATAAAATGGAAGAATACTTACCTATCTTTAATAAAATTGCAAGATATACCTTAAAGCAATTTAATATAAAGGGTAAGGTTGAAGTTTCATTAACCTTAGTTTCTAAAAACACAATTAGAGAAATTAATAAATCATATAGAAAAATTGATAAGGTAACAGATGTTATTAGCTTTGAAAATGATGAAGGCTTTGAAAAATATGATGGCTTTATTACACTAGGTGACTTGTTTATTTGTGTAAGTAAGGCTAAAAGCCAAGCGAAGGCTTATGGGCATTCTATGTATCGCGAGGTATGCTTTTTATTTGTTCATGGATTATTACATTTATTAAAAATGGATCATATGAATGAAGAGGATGCTAAAAAGATGTTTAAAATGCAAGATGATATTATGGATCATTTTAAAATTGTACGCTAGGAGGATAATGGATGGAAAAAGAAATCGAATTATTAATAAATAAAGCTAAAGAAGTATCTGAAAATTCTTACTCACCATATTCAAATTTTAGGGTTGGTGCATCTTTACTAACAAAAGATAATAGAATATATAAAGGTGCTAATATTGAAAATGCTTCATATGGATTAAGCAATTGTGCCGAAAGAACATGCATGTTTTACGCTTATTCAGATGGTGTAAAAAAAGCAGATATTGTGGCTTTTTGTGTATATTCTCCAAAAGAATATATGGTTTCTCCGTGCGGTGCATGTCGTCAAGTAATGGTAGAATTATTACCAAAAGATTGTAAAATTTATTTAGCTTATGGAAGCAAAGGAGAGTATGTTATTTCGTCTCTTGATGAATTAATGCCACTTTCTTTTGATAAAGAGGATTTATAATAATGAAGTCGGGATTTGTTTGTGTAATAGGCCGACCAAATGTTGGAAAATCAACCTTAATAAATGCTATTATTGGGCAAAAAGTTTCAATTGTTTCTTTTAAACCACAAACAACAAGAGATGTAATAAAAGGCATTTATAATGATGATGATTCACAAATTATTTTTACAGATACTCCAGGTATTCATAAAAGTGAGGATTCTTTAGGAAATATTATGAATGCTAATGCTGTATCTGCTGTTAATGATGTTGATGTCATTTTAATGCTAGTTGATATCTCAAAGGATTCAAATGCGTCAGATAAATATGTTATTGAACGTATTAAAAATAATAAATGCCCTAAAATTTTAGTAATTAATAAAATTGATTGCAAAGCAAAAATAGAATTACTTCCAATCATTACTCATTATGCTTCATTAAACATATTTGATGAAATAATACCTATTAGTGCTTTAAATGAAACAAATATTGATGAATTAGTGAGATTAATTAAAACATATTTACAAGAAGGTCCTAGATATTATCCTGTAACTATGGTTTCTGACCATCCTAAAACATTTTCAATTGCTGAAACAGTAAGAGAAAAAATTTTTTTGAATTTACAAGATGAACTTCCTTATTCTATTGGTGTTTATACAGAAGAGGTAAATGAAAGTGAAGATAAGATAAAAGCAAGGGTGATTGCTTTAGTCACACGTGATTCTCAAAAAGGAATAATTATTGGAAAAAAAGGAGAAATGCTAAGGAAAATTACTAAACAAGCTCGAGATGATTTAGCAAATTCGTTAAATAAACAAGTGGTTTTAGAAGTTTTCGTTAGGGTTCAAAAAGATTGGCGCAATTCTCCATCTATTTTAAAAATGCTAGGATATGAAATAAATGATTGAAAAAAAAGTTATAGGCTTTGTTTATAAAAAAGTTGATTATAAGGATAATGATGCTATTTTTAATGTGTTAACCTGTAATAGTAAGGAGGTATTTAAAGCTCGTGGAATAAATAAAATTACTAGTAAAAATAAAGGCGCATGTAATTTTTATACAATTAGTGAATTTATTTTACAAGCCAAAAGTGAAACTAGCAATCAAACATTAAAAACAGCAAGTATTATTAAAATTTATAAAAAGCCATTTGATGATATTTTGATTTCTAGTAGCTATGCATTTATTTTTTCCTTACTTGAGCAACTAAGTGATGATTTTAATGGCTATGATTTAGCAATAAAATGCTTTGATTATTTAGAAAATGATACTTATCCACTTGATGTTTTAAATTATTTTTTAAAAAATATGTGTTTTACATTAGGGTATGAGCCGAATTTAGTAGGATGTGTAAACTGCAATAATAAAAATAATTTAATATCCTTTGATTTTGAACTTGGTGGATTTATTTGCAAGAATTGTTTTGATAGTAAATTATATACACAAATGAACTCTTCGTTTTTAAAAGGCTTATACAATTTTTTTAAAAGCAATGAACTAGTTAAAATGGAAGATTATGAAGCGCTTTATTTATTTAAACTTTATCTTACTTTTATAAAAAATGTTTGTGGCTTAAGAATTGATACTTCGATATTTGTGCTAAATTGTTTGTAGAAAGGATTTTTTATGCTTTTATATGGAATAATAATTATTGTATGTGCTTTTATAATAACTTTAATTAATTATATAGCTTTTCATCTTTATAATTGGTATATTTATTTATTAATTGCTGTATCTTTAGTAGTAATATTTATAATAATAGATGGAGTATTTGCTGGGCTAATACGGTATTTACTACCAAAAAAATTTGTTAATAAGAATTTAAAATTTTATCAAGTATCAAAAAAAGAAATGAAAATATATGATTTCTTTAAAATCAAAAAATGGAAAGATAAGGTACCAGAGCTCGGTTCGTTTACAAATTTTCATAAAAATAAGATTTTAAAACCTAAGGACAATGAATACATAGCTAGATTTATAGAAGAAGTATGCTATGGAATGTGGGGGCATTTTATTGGCGCTCCAATGGGTTTTTTGATTTTATTACTTGATTTTAATATGTATAGTGGTTCATCTAAATTATATCTTACAATGTTTTTACCATTTGCTATAGTTAATTTTATCTTAGATTTGCTTCCAGCATTTGTATTAAGATACAACTTAAATAGACTACAAATTTTATATAAATTTAATTTAAAACATCAAAAAGAGGGAAACTAAATATGAATAAAAGAAAATTAATGATTTTATCTTTTTTAATGGTATTACCAATTGCTTCATGTAATAGTAACAGTAATAGTAATGAAAGTCAGCAATTTAGCTATGAAGAAAATTACAAGTTTACTGATTTAAGCTTAATAAAAATCAAAGAATCAGCAACTTATGATTTGAGTAAAATGTGTAATGAAGACATATCTAATTCTACGTTTGTAAGTTCAAATGAAAACTTATTAATAGTTGATGAAAAAGGGCTAATAAAAACTAATAATATCAATAAAAATGAAGAAAGTGCTAAAATTGCTATTATACAGGGCGAAAATATTCAAGTAATCGATATTATAGTTTATGATAACTCTATTGCTTCTTATTTTGTAAATGTCGACTTAGGTAGCTTATATAATAAAAGTATAATATTTTTTGGTGATTCAATAACAGACAAGCAATATGGCGAAAATTATACAAATTACTTAAATGATAAGTGTAAGTTTACTTCATTTACTAATGTTGGCCATGCAGGTGGAACAATGGCATATAAGCCTTCAGTGTTTAAAAATTATACAGAATATAGAACATTTAAAAATTGCTTTCCAGTAAGCGTTGATGACAATATTGAGAATGTGAAAAAATCAGATTTTGTATTTATTATGTATGGCGTTAATGACATAACACAAGGTGATGCTACTGATAAGCAAAGCGAGCTTGGAGATCCATTAGGAGAAGAAGCTATCATTGATGGAAAAACAGATGCTACATTTTGCTCTAGTATGATTTATGGTATAAATAAAATAAAAAGTGTAAATCCAAACGCTATAATTGTATTTTTTAGTATTATGTTTTCAGATTATGGGAAAAGATATTCTATTAGAGATGAAAAATATAATGAATATATGGAACTTACATGCCAAAATAATGTTGTAAAATATGTTGATGTATTTTCGTTATTTGATGAAAATAGCGGTAAATATTATAAAGAACCAGAAGGAGGAAGGCTTCATTTAAATAAGGATGGCTATTTAGTACTAACATCATACATTTTAAATGGACAAAAAAAGAACTAACAATATGAATCTTAAGGAATATTTATATAATAAAAAGGTTGTTTTTTATGGTGATTCAATTACTCATAACTGGGAAAAATATGATCATTTTATGAATTTAACCCACAAGGATGATAAGAATTATCAGTATGGTCTTGGCTATAATCATGTAAAAATGCTAAATGATGTTTGTCATTTTAAAAGCGTTGATAACTTTGCTGTATCAGGTGGTTGCTACGCTAATTGTTATTTACAAAATGCTTTACGTCAATCATTTCGTCATTTTCCATATCAAGTAACCCATTCAATTTTAAAGTTAAAGGAAGCTGAAATTATTTTTGTGATGTTTGGAACTAATGATTATAGCGAACAAATCCCATTTAAAGATTATAGGGATGTTGCTAAAAACGAATATCAAGGAGACATGTCATTTTATGAAGGTATGAATTTTGGCTTTAAAAAAATAAAAGAAAATAATCCGAATGCTAAGATATTTGTTTTAAATATACTAAATAGAACATATCCATATGAAAAAGAGCCATTTAATTATTCAATTTCTGAATACAATTTAGCAATTAAATTAATGTGTGAAGTTTATAATATGAATTTAATAGATGTTTCTAATTTGTTTGATAAAGAAAACTTTAAAGGCGGAAGTAAAGAATTATATAGCGATGATGGGTTACACCCAAATAAAAAAGGCTTTGAAGCCTTAACTGATTATATTTTAAATTACAAGATAAAATGAGCTTTTTAAAAGCTCATTTTTTCCTCATTTCTTCACGAATTGTATCTTCATCTACATATTCAAGTAAAGGAATAATATAATTTAAATTATGTCGATGGTATAAAAAAATAGTTTGCTTTGTTAAATCATCTTCATATGCGATATCCTTAACACTAAGCAAAAAAGATATAGAATAATCCAAATCATATTTAAGAATAGCATTTAAATCATCAGCATCTAAATAAGGAACTAATTTATTTAATGATTCATAATCAATACTAGCTTTACTAAATATAGCTTCATATAGCTTTTGTTTAATATTATTATTTACAATAAATGAAGATAAAGCAGCAACAATTTCATCAACTGTTAAATTTTTAATTTTATCATAGTTATCCATATAAGCTCACCTCGACTTTAGTATTTGCTATTTTTTAAGAAAATATATAATTAATTATTAAAACATGATAAAATAATAAGGATTGAGGAATAGAATATGATAAAAGTTGAAATTAATAAAGTTTTAAATAAGAAAAAAAGAATAAAAATTCTTACTTTTTTGTATTCTATTTCAAATGAAGTATGCTTTAGTGCAATCCATAATTATAAAATTGATGAAGAAACTGGAAATGAAATAATTAATGAATATAAAAAAAGATGTATTGAAAAGCATCATGAGCTAAAGGTTTGGTATGATAATAAAGAGCCATTTCTACTTAAATCACTAAAAAAATTAAAAATAAAAACTGAAGATGAATTTGTTGATTATCAAAATCAAATCTTTCATTCAGATATGGCGCTTACTAAGCAAATGAATGAAGTAATTAATAAATTAGTTTTGGAGACTAAAATTGTTGATTATAAAAAGACTTTTCCTTCAATCGCCTCAAGCTTTGTTGGCTATGAAACCCATATGTTTGATACAGCAATAGTTAGTTTAATTCCTCTTGATATTTTAATATATAAAAAAAGTGATGAAATATTAAAAATTTTACTTGATATTGAAAGCTTTTCAAATCCAGTATTGTTTAATAAAGACGAGCAAGTTTACTTATTTAATCCTGTCTTTTGTAATGATGAGGAGGGATTTGCTTTAATATATAGTGAGCAAGGAAGTATTTCAATTGTTTTTGATGATAATCAATATTTAGATTTTAAAAAATTGAAAATAAAACACAAAAAGGAATATGTATATGGTGAATAGAAAGCAAAATAATAACGTAAAAATAAATAAAAAAGCTAATAAAGTTGAATTAAAGGAAACCAAAACTATTGTTTTAAAAACATTTAAGGTAAGTAAAGAAAATGAGTTGTTAAAGTATTTATTTGAACATATTACAAATGATTCTAAAAATAACATAAAAAAATATTTATCTAATCATCAAGTTTTAGTAAATGGCACTTGTACCACTCAATTTGACTTTAAAATATATAAAGAAGATTTAGTACAATTAGTCAAAAATCCAGTTTTGTCAAGTAAACAAAATAGTATTAAACTTGATATTATATATGAAGATGATGAATTAATTGCCATTAACAAGCCTTCTGGATTGTTATCAATTGAAAGTGATAATGAAAAAAGTAATACAGCCTATCGTCTTTTAAATGATTATGTAAGTAAAAAAGATAAAAAAGCTCGTGTGTTTATAGTCCATAGAATTGATAAGGATACTTCAGGAGTTTTACTTGTGGCTAAAAATGAAAAAATAAAGAATCTTTTACAGCATAAGTGGCAAGATATTGTAAGTAAAAGAGAGTATATTGCTGTAGTTGAAGGAAAATTCAATAAAAAAAGTGGAACAATTAAATCTTATTTAAAGGAAAATGTCAATCATTTGATGTATTCAACTAATGATAAAACAGGGCAACTTGCAATTACTCATTATAATGTTTTAAAGGAAAATGCTTCATATTCTTTAGTTGATGTTAATATTGACTCTGGTAGAAAAAATCAAATAAGAGTTCATATGGGAGACTTGAATCATAAGGTAGTTGGTGATTTAAAATATGGCCCTGTTTCAAATCCATTAAAAAGGCTTGGCTTACATGCTTATGTTTTAGAATTTACTCATCCAGTTACTTTAAAAAAAATGTCATTTAAGGCTAAAATACCGGAATGCTTTAATAGTCTATTTAATAAGTGATATTCATATAATTGCATGGAGGCATGCAAAATGAAAAAGGAAACATATATTGCTAATTTTATTAACGCTAGTTTATTGATGTTAGCTTTTATAGCATTCCTTTTTTTTATTTTAAATCATCTAATATTTAATAGTATGCAATGCTTAATGCTATTTTTTTGCTTGCTTATTCCCATTTTTATAAAAATGATAATAAAAGATGATATTAATATTTTTATACAATTAATATATTTTATATTTTTAATTGCCCATTTCATTTTAGGTGAAATTTTTTCTTTTTATATACATATTACTCATTATGATACGTTGTTTCATTTTTTAACAGCTAGTTATATAACATATTTAGGATTTTCAATAATTAGAAAATATCTACAAAAAAGCTTCGCTAAGCTCCAATTAGCATTTGCATTTTTAATAGGATTAGTCGCTGAATATATTTGGGAAATTATCGAATATATAATTGATGATATATTTAAAACGAATATGCAAAGATATGCGTATAATAGCATAAAACTATTAGGTCATATAGCTCTTTATGATACGATGAAGGATATGTTTATTACGATGCTTAGTTGCTTTATCACAATAATAATTATAGGAATATTAAATAAAAAGCACATGAATTAACTTCACGTGCTATATATTTATTTAAGCGTTTGTTTCAGGAGCATTTAGTGGGTTTTCTTGCATATATTTTACAACGTCACTATATGTTTGTCTCCAAATTGGTTCATAAAGTCTAATAGCATTAACACATTCTTGACCGGCTTTTTCAATGTTTTCTTTAGTTAATGCTTGAATTTCTTCAGCAGTTAGCTTTCTATCTTCTTTTGTTTCTTTTTCTTTCACTAAAGTACCATCTAAAGCTTTAAATGCAGTTAATGAATCTTCAAGCATTTGCTTAATGTCAACCTTATCACCTGAATATCTTTGCTTATTAAAGTTGTAACCACCAACTAATCTCTTTAAGATATTTAGATTATAGTTAACTTCATACGATGGTTGGTTGTTGCTTTCTTTTAAGGCCTTTTTATATTCGCCATCATTTCTTAATACCTCGTTAAAGAATAACCAGTTAGTAATTACTCTATAATAATCAAATGATGCATCAATACATCTTTCAATTCTAACGTCAACTAAACCACTAGTTTTCTTATATTCATTTAAAAATGCCTTTAGGATATCTTCAACAACTTGGTAGTTTTTAATTGTTTCTTCAACGAAATCAGTAACCTTTTCAGGATCAACCTTACGTGTATCAAAGTTTACAAAGCTTTCTACTTCATAAATATTTTTAAAGTAGTTAACTAGTTGAGGATACAAAGCTTTTACATCATCATTTGGATGACCATTTAACCATTTTTCTACGAAGTTTCCTTCAGCTAGCATTTTCTTTGCCATTTCTTTCCTTCTTTCGAAGTTTTCTTCAGTCACATTAATTTGTGCGTGACAATACTCAAGAGAGTCTCTTATTAAGTAAGAAAGGTGTAATAATTCAATAAGAGTATAATTATTAATTTTATTATCTGCCATAAAAAATCCTCCAAACTTGGCTTTATGCATTTATTATATCATTATTTTTTTAAAATAAAAATAAAAAATATACAAAAAGGAGCAAATATCATTGATTTTTAATTTTTAATAAAAGATATTATTTAATTTTATATTTGCTATAACAAACTATGGTGGTATAATTCTATTAGGAAATAGGTGATTGTATGAATGATGATATTTCATTTATGAAACACGCACTTAATGAGGCAAACAAAGCATTAAAAAAAGATGAAGTTCCAGTTGGAGCAATAATTGTTAAAGATAATAAAATAATTGCTAGAGCGCATAATGAAAAGCAAAGTAAAAATATGGCGATTAACCATGCTGAAATATGCGTTATAAAAAAAGCTTGTAAAAAACTTAATAGTTGGCATTTGGATGATTGCATTATGTATGTTACATTAGAACCATGTATGATGTGCTGTGGTGCATTAATCCAATCAAGAATAAAAAAAGTTATTTACGGGGCTAAAAGCTATCAAAATGGTGCGATTGAAAGTCTATTTAAAGCATTTGATGTTAAAGGCTTAAATCACTATGTTGAAACAGTGTATTTTGATAAATTAGAAGATTGTTCAAAAATTATTACAAATTATTTTAAAACTAAGCGATAATTGTGATATAATTATATTTCATAGTAAGGGGTGAAAGAAATGTCGTATAAAGCATTATATAGAAAATATCGACCAGAAACATTTGAAAATGTCGTTGGTCAAAAACATATTATTCAAACATTACAAAATGCTATTAAGACTAATAAAGTAGCCCATGCATATATTTTTAGTGGACCTAGAGGTACTGGAAAAACTTCTACAGCTAAAATCTTAGCTAAAGCTTTAAATTGTACAGGAAATGGTATAAAGCCATGCAATGAATGTGAAAATTGTAAAGCAATAAATGAAGGCTCTCATCCTGATATTATAGAAATTGATGCAGCTAGTAACAATGGAATTGATGAAATAAGAGATTTAATTGAAAAGGTTAAATATGCTCCTATTTTAGGAAAATATAAGGTATACATTATTGATGAGGTTCATATGATGACTGCAGGCGCATTTAATGCTTTATTGAAGACACTTGAAGAGCCACCTGAGCATGTCGTATTTATTTTGGCAACTACTGATGTTCATAAGGTTTTACCAACAGTTTTATCTCGTTGCCAAAGATTTGATTTTTCAAAGTTAAATTTTGATGAAATAAAAGATAGAGTTGCTTATATATTAAACAAAGAAGCCATTGCCTTTGAAGCAAATGTTCCATCACTTGTAGCAGAACTTGCTGATGGTGGAATGAGGGATGCTTTATCAATTTTAGATCAAGTAGTTTCTTATGCTGGAAATGATGTTAAATTACAACATATTTATGATATATATGGAATGATGAGTAGTCAGGATATGGTCAATTATTTAAATCTATTAGTAGCAAAGGATACAAAAAGCGTGTTGAATATGATTGAATCATATATTCAAAAGGGCATTGATGTTAAAAGACTAACCTATGATTTAATGGTTTGCTTAAAGGATGCGATTGTTTATAAAAATACTAATGATGATAGTTTGCTTGAAAGATTAAATAAGGATCAATCAAAAGAACTATTAGAAAAATATACATTAGATGACGCTTTGAAGGTTTGTGAAATATTAAATGAAGCTAGAAATAATTATCGTTTATCAACTAATTACCGCTTATTTTTTGAATTGTGCTCTTTAAAAATAATTGAACTATTTAATAAGGAAAATGTAGCTACTCCATTAATAAATGAAAAAACAGAATTTATTAAAAATAAGAATGTAGCTGACACAGTAAAAATAATTAAAGAAGAACCAACAAATATAAAAATAGATAATGAGAAATTGACTAATTTTGATGCTCCGCCAATGGAAAGCGAGCAAATAACATATACTATGGATGAATACGTTAATATTTTATGCCATGGTGATAAAAAATTTAAAGATTCATTATTAGTAAAGTGGAAGGACATAAGAGGGTATATTGACACTCCAAATATGCGATATATTGCTCAATTATTATCCGATGCAATTGTTGGTGTTGCTAATAAAAGTTTTATATTACTTTACTATGAGTATAAACTATTGGCAAGTAGAGCAAAGCAAAGGAATAATTTATTATTAATTAAAAAATTTGTTAAAGAAGTATTTAATATTGATGCTCAAATTTATGTTGTTGAAAAAAATACGTTCATTGATATTACGAATAAGTTTTTTGAATTAAAGCAAGCAAATAAATTACCACCGCTTCATGATATTCCAATTTTAAATGAAGCTGAAGTATTAAAAGAAAATGAAGAAAAAGATGCCACAATTGAAAGAGGAAAAGAATTGTTTGGCGATTCGTTAAAAATCGAATAGGAGGATTTTGAAATATGAATATGAATGCACTTATGCAACAAGCTCAAAAGATGCAAAAGGAAATGGAAAAGGCACAAAAAGAATTAGAAGCAAAAGAATTTGAAATTGTATCTGCAGGAGGAGGAATTAAGGTTACTATTTTAGGAAATAAGGAGATTAAAAGTATTGATATTGATAAAGAAATTATTGATCCAGATGATAAAGAAATGCTACAAGATATGATAGTTGTTGCTATTAATGAGGCAATTAGTAAGGTAATTGATGAGGAACAAAAAATAGTTGCAAAGCAACAAGCATCTTTACGTTTCCCATTTTAGTTTATGGAATATCCAATAATCTTTCAAAATTTAATAGATTGCTTTAAACGCTTACCTGGGGTTGGTAATAAAAGTGCCGAAAAAATGGCATATGATGTTTTAGCAATGAAAAAGGAAAACATAGAATTATTTATAAAATCTATTAGCGATATTAATAATTTAACTAAATGTCCAATATGTGGCAATATGTCAGAAAACAATAGCATTTGTGAAATATGTGCAAGTGAGGAGAGAAATCATAAGCTCATTTGCGTTGTTTCATCTCCAAAAGATGTATTTACTTTTGAAAAAATGAAAGAATATAATGGAGTTTATCATGTTTTAAATGGTTGTATATCGCCATCAAAAAATAAAGGATATGATGATATAAATTTATCATCATTAATTAGTAGAGTTAAAAATAGTGATGTAGAGGAAGTTATTTTAGCTACTGATTTAACGATGGATGGTGAAATTACCGCTATGTATGTAACTAAGCTATTAAAAAAAGAAAATGACTTATTAAAAGTTAGCCGTTTAGCTCATGGACTTCCAATGGGGGCTCAACTAGACTATGCCGATGAAATGACTTTATTTAAAGCTTTTTCAAATAGAAAGCAAATTGATAAATAATTAGGAGGAAGAAGTTATGAATGCAAATAAGAATATTGACAAAAGAATAATTAAAACTAAAATAGCCATTAAAACGGCTTTAGTTAAATTACTTGAAAAGAAAAAAGTTGAAGAAATTTCTATTGTTGAACTAACAAATTTAGCTAGTGTTAATAGAAAAACATTTTATTTACACTATAGCGATGTTGACTCAGTAATTAAAGAAATTGAAAATGATTTTTTTAAAAAAATGGAAAAAATAATTAGATCTTATGATTTCAATCTTGATAAATTAGATACTTATTTATATTCAATAACCAAGGCTATAGTAGATGATAACTATATTCATCATATAGTAACTTATACGATTTATAGAAGAGCAATTATGCTAAATGTTTTAAAAATTATTAATGATCATGTTAATAAAAACTTTAATCAAAATAAAACTCTTAACTTTCAATATATTTTAGATTATAATATGTATGGTAGTGTTAATTTGCTATATATTTGGCTATTAAAAGACACTTCTAGTAAAATGAGTATTGAAGAACTATCTGCTTTGCAAGCAAAACTTATTAGAAATAGCTTCAGCGATATTCTTAATTAATTGCGATGATTAAAGACGTTATATAATGAAAAATTCTAGCGATTTGTCGAATGGTGGAAGGACAAAATTTATTAGTTATATAAATAACACTTTATAGCAATACTTTTAAATAATTAAGGGCATAGTTTGATACTATGAACTAGGATGGCACCGCGAGTTAATCGTTCCTAGATTTTAGGAACGATTTTATTATTTTTAGGAGGAAAATTATGTTTGAATTTGTAACAGCAAGAGAATTATATGAACTAGTACAAAATGGTTCGCAAATAGAAAAGGATCAACTAGAATTTGTTGAACTTGATGGATGGGTTAGAACAAATAGAAATAATGGTAGTATAGGCTTTATTGAATTAAATGATGGAACATATTTTAAAAATGTTCAGCTTGTTTATAATAAGGGTGATGAAGCTTATGATTTATGTGCTTCATTAAATACAGGTGATGCAGTTAATGCCTATGGTGAATTTAAAATTACAACGAATGGTAAGCAACCATTTGAAGTAAATGTTAAAAAATTAACTTTAATATCAAAATGTGATCCAGCTTATCCACTTCAAAAGAAAAGACATAGCTTTGAATTTTTAAGAGATATAGCTCATTTAAGACCAAAGACAAATACTTTTTCAGCTGTATTTAGAGTACGTTCTGTTTTAGCTATGGCTATTCATGAGTTTTTCCAAAATCAAGGATTTGTTTATGTAAATGGTCCATTAATTACTGGAAACGATTGCGAAGGCGCTGGTGAAACATTTACTGTTACAACCCTTACTGACTTTAAAGATGGATACAAGAACGATTTCTTTGGTAAGCATACAAATCTTACAGTTTCAGCACAGCTTCATGCAGAGGCTTATGCACAATGCTTTAGGGATGTATATACATTTGGTCCAACATTTAGAGCCGAAAAATCAAATACTGTAAGACATGCTGCTGAATTTTGGATGGTAGAGCCCGAAATTGCTTTTGCCGATTTGGAAGATGACATGTCCTTAATTGAAGATATGGTTAAATATTGTATTAAAACAGTATTAGAGGAATGCCCAGCAGAAATGGAATTCTTTAATAAAATGATTGATACAACATTAATTGAAAGATTGAACCATGTATTAAATTCTAAATTTGAAGTAATGACATATACTAAAGCTATTGAAACCTTAAAAAAGGCAGTTGAAGATGGTGTTGAATTTGAAAATAAAGATATTTATTGGGGGTTTGATTTAAATTCTGAGCATGAAAAATATCTTTGTGAAAAGCTAGTAAATGGTCCATTATTTTTAATTGATTTTCCAAAAGAAATTAAATCATTTTATATGAAACAAAATGATGATGGTAAAACAGTAGCTGCTTGTGACTTACTAGTTCCGCATATTGGTGAATTAGTTGGCGGCTCACAAAGAGAAGAAAACTATGATAAATTAGTTGCTAGAATGGATGAATTAAAAATGAATAAGGAACCACTTCAATGGTATTTAGACTTAAGAAGATTCGGTGGAGTTTCAAGTGCTGGATTTGGACTTGGCTTTGAAAGAATGGTTATGTATGTAACAGGAATGCAAAATATTAGAGATGTTATCTCATTCCCTCGTACAGTTAATAATTGTGAATTCTAATTTAATATAAACTAAAAAGGACTCAATCGAGTCCTTTTAAATTATATTAATTCAACATAATGCTCAACAGAGCCATTATTGTTAGCTGGAAGTACAAATTGCATAGATAGTATTAATTTACTATGAGGCTTTATTTTTGTCTCATAAATAGGTTTAATACCAGTACAAGTGATAAATGTTGCCCCAGCTTTTAATAAAGCTTCATTTTCATCCTTAATCATATATAAGATAGAACCAGCATTAATTAAAGTAAGCTTTATTGTTCTTTCCTTGTCTCCTTGATTTACGAGTACTAAATTTTCATGATATTCAATCATCCAATTTCCAAAGTCCCATATTGCTCCAGCAGGTGTTGCACTATTTGGTGATAAAATAACTTCCTTATTATTACAAATAGTGTATGTTTCTAAAATATCATCGCCAACATAATTATGGTTTAATTGTGAAGATAAATGTGTAAGCCAACGATCACTAATAACTTCATGTCGATAATTATCAGTTACTTTTTCAAATGGCTCATACTTATCTTTTAGTTTATCTGCATATAAAGGATAGTATTTAACTGGTAGCTTTTGTGGTAATGTAGCATCGTTAAAAACCCAAATAGGATTACAATCAATAACGCCTTTATGCTTACTTATACCAAGTCTACCGCCAAAATCATCATCATCAGAATATTTTCTTAAATTTTGAATAACAACATCTTTTTCATTAAGCTTATGGTAATCATCATAAATGCAAAATTCACCTGTTAATGAATCGTTTAAAACAATAAAGTGGACATTTCCATTTGCACAATGCCTTTTACACAATAGATTGTCAGCAGTATTATTAACATTTATATTATTGTAACTATCAATACTAGTTCCACCAATAACATAAATATATTGCTTTGGAGGAATTCTATATATTGTCCTTTTTATTGCTTGTGGCTCATGATAATTATCAAAATTCAAATAGTCATTAAACCATTTAGTAGCTTCTTCATTAAAGCCACTTTTATCCATTTCATATTTAATTCCATAATAATCTATCCATGATTTTTCGCCAAGCCATGATCCTTTAACCTGATATCCAACATTTGAAACGCTAACATATACATCAAAATTATTATTATTAACTAATCTATAGCCTAAATAAATGTCTCTATCTGTATGATTACTGTTTTCAAATGTCATGAAGCAATCGCCAGTTAAGCTTTTATTTTGCATAGTAATGGAATTTAAAGCATTTTGTTTGATTGATTCAGGAACATTACAATAAATATATGTTCCGCCATTTCTTTTTTCCATATTAATTGTAGCTGGCTTTAATGGATCTTTATTGTTATTACCTGTTAAAGGAATATCATTACCAGTATCCTTTATATTTATTTTATATGGTGTAACAATAGTTTTATTAATAGGATAAAAATAAATTTCAAATTCCTCATTTTGATTGTTTGTTGTTATTTGTAAAAAGATTGTTTGATTTTCGTTAAAATCATATCTTATTAAAGAACTACTATTAATAATTAAGTTTTCATTTTCATCATATATAGCTAGCATAGAAACACTTTTACTACCATTAAGAAGATATGTATCACTTACATCTATGGATAATTTAAAAGTAATTGTTTTAGAATCGTTAGTTTTTGAAAAGATATTTGCTACTTCAAATGCTTTTTTATTTAATAAATTTTTCATTTTAATTATTTTCCTTCCATAATAAGTATTTATAAATTAAGCAAATTGTTTTGGCATCCTTAATAATTCCTTTTTCAATCATTAAAATGATTTCTTCAAGTTTAAATAACTTTAAATCGATAAATTCATCTTCGTCTAAATGATTATTTGATTTAGATAAATCTTTAGCTAAGTATAAATAAATAATTTCATTTGAATAGCCACATGTTGGATACATTTGGCCAAGGCTAATTAGTGAAGAGGCTTTATATCCAGTTTCTTCATTAAATTCTCTTAATGCAGCATTATAAGGATCTTCATTTATTTCAAGCTTTCCAGCAGGTAGTTCATAAACATATTCTTTATAAGGATAACGATATTGCTTTTCAAGAATTACCTTATTATTTATAAATCCTAAAATACAAACGCCACCTAAATGTTTTATTACCTCTCTTTTAGCATTGTGATCATTAATAACAACATCATCAACATAAAGCTTTACTATTTTTCCATTATATATTAAATTTTCTTTTATTGTTTTTTCTTCATTTTTCATATTTTCAAAAAGTTCCCCAACATCTTAAGTTTATCATATTTATAATATGATTTAAAGACTATAATTTTAAATTATTTTTACTATAATATAAGTAGGAGGTTTAATATTTATGAAATACCAAATAGTTAGTAACGGACAAAAATTAAGTCAAAGTGTCCAAGATAATATCGTTAAAGAATTATCTCGTCTTGAAAAATTGCTTTTTAAAAGTGAGGATTTTGAGTGTCGTATTGTAGTTAAGTTTAAAAATGATAAATCAAAGGTTGAAATCACAATACCAACACCATTCTTGCTATTAAGAAGTGAAGTTGAATCAGATGATTTAATGGATGCTGTTGTAATAGCAAGAGATAAATTAGAATCACAAATCGAAAAGATTAAGTCAAGGCTTGATCGTTCAAGCAATAAGACTAATCTTGGAAGAATTTTTGGAGATGCTATTGAAGAGGATGTTGAAGAAATATATATTAAAAACAAAATAATTCATCCAAGTGCAATGACACTTGATGATGCTATAATGGAAATGGATTCAACAGATCATGATTTCTTCATTTATGAAGATATTGAAGATCATACACTATCAGTTGTTTATAAAAGAAAAAGTGGTGGTTATGGAGTAATTGATATCGAATAATACAACTAAAGAAATTTTATAATTCATATACTTAGTATAAAGTAAAACGTAGGGTATACATAACCCTACGTTTTATCATAAAATGAACACATAATTCCAATTTCATTTACTATTTTTGCATAGTATATAAGTATATTGACAAGTATGTATCATGTCTAAAGTTTTATAAAATCTTTAGGTGATTGTTCCATTATTGGATAAATGTTCTTTGACTTACTTATTTTTTTATTAGACTCTATATGCGATAGGTTATAAGGTTAATTGAGATAATATTTTAATTACCCTTCCATTTGGTTTATAATATCTTAAAACATATTTTATTAATCCAGATGTTCTAAATTCATAAATATTTCTTTCGTAGAATGATAATTCAATGTTATCGAAATTTTTTTCACATATAAACTTCAATGCTAAAAGATATAAAATCCATAAATTTTGGATACATAATTCATGTCATAATATTTTCTATATTATTATTTTTATAATGAAAAGATAACAAATTTGGATTTACATAGTACTTACCTTGAATGTTTTGCTGTAAGTCGCTATTTTCAATATTAAACAATTTTGGATCAATTAAGTTTAAATATTTATAACTGCCATATGATGATAGTTATTTATCGACAAGTAATGTGTCATCATAATAAAATGCAAATTTTTCAATAAGTTTAGCAACTAATGTTGTTTTACCAATTCCTTTTTGAACGCAAAAAATATATGCATTGTCTAAATACTCTATTGAGCTACCTTCCACACCATTTTCTTATTGGGGGGGGTGAAAATGTCTTCACTAAAAATCAAATTTATTATTTGATTTTACAATTTTAATCTTGAATAATATAGTAGAAATTTTGTGTTTAATCATAAAACAGAATAATAACCAAATAAATCTACATATTGTTTATTAATAAAATTTATAAATAAATTTTAAATATTATATGATATAATGTAGTGTATTATAGGGGGATGTAAAATGATTAATGAAAAAGCTTTATTAAAACTTGTTAATATAAAAAAAGATTACATACTTGCTAACAATGAACCAGTCCATGCTTTAAAAGGTATAACACTTAATTTTAGAAAGAATGAATTTGTTTCAATCCTTGGCCCATCAGGATGTGGTAAAACAACTTTATTAAATATCATTGGAGGTTTAGATAAGTATACTGATGGTGATTTAATTATCGCTAACAAATCAACTAAAAAATATAAAGATAAAGATTGGGATATTTATAGAAACCATAGAATTGGTTTTATTTTTCAAAGTTACAATTTGATTATGCATCAGACAATTTTAGAAAATGTTGAACTAGCTTTAACAATTTCTGGAATTAATAAAAAGGAAAGAGTTATTAAAGCTAAGGAAGCATTAGATAAGGTTGGCTTAAAGGATATGTATAATAAAAAGCCTAATCAATTATCTGGTGGACAATGTCAACGTGTTGCTATTGCTCGTGCTTTAGTAAATGAGCCAGATATTCTTCTTGCTGATGAGCCAACTGGTGCACTTGATAGTGTTACATCAAAGCAAATTATGGATTTGATAAGCGAAATATCAAAAGAAAAATTAGTAATTATGGTTACACATAACCCTGAACTTGCCTCTATTTATTCAACAAGAATAATTAAACTATTAGATGGTAATGTTGTTAGCGATTCTAATGTATTAAATGATTCTAATGAGGATGTTTCATTTACAAAATCAAATGAAAAAGCAAAAATGTCTTTTCCAACTGCCTTTAAGTTATCAGCTAGAAACTTACTTACAAAATGGAAAAGAACATTACTTGTATGTATTGCTGGGTCAATTGGAATAGTTGGTGTTTCAACAGTTTTATCAGTTTCAGCAGGTGTTCATCAATATATTGATTCAATGCAAGATGATATGCTATCTGGTAACCCAATTACAATTAGCCAAACAGGCTACGATTTAAACGCTATGATGAATCAATCATCACCAATGGATAAAGTAGATATTGCTATTAAAAATGGCTATGTAAATGTAAATTCAATGATTAAGTATTTACTTGACCAATCAAAATCTATGGATTCATTTAAAATAAACAATGATATTACTAAAGACTATATTGATTTTGTTTTAAATATGGATAAGGATTCTTATGCAGCTATGACTTTAGATTATGGTATATCATTAGACAATAATGTTTATACAACTTGGAATTATAATAATACAAGTGAAACAAAAAGAATGTCTGTGTCAGCTATTACTAAAATGTATACATCAGTACTTGAAAAGACAAGCTTTAATAAGTATGCAACATATATTGAGCAATTAAATTCAGGCTTTGCACAAGCTCCAAATAATAATGATTATATACTAAGTCAATATGATATTTTATCAGGAAATGTTGCTAAAAACGAAGATGAAATAATGATAGTTGTTAGTAAAAATACTCGTTTAACCGATGTATTACTTGCTCAACTTGGTTATTATACTCAAGAGGAATTTATTAATTTAGTAAATAATATTTCAAAGGATGAAAATGTTTATGATCATTTAGATGATAATAAGCTACAATTTACATATGATGAATTAATAAATAAAGAATTTGTTTTTTATCCTAATAATGTAGTATTTAACAAAAATGAAGGCATAACTAAAGAACTTTCACCATTTACATATAATGCTTATGTAGATGAAAGCTTTACTGATGGTATTAAATTAAAGGTAGCAGGAATATTAAGACCAAAGGATGATATTTCCTATGGCTGCTTAGATGTTGGCTTTTATTATACTGAAGCTTTAAGTAAAAGAATTATAAAGGAAAACATTAATTCCGATATAATTAATTATTATAAGGAAAAAAAGGTTGATACAATTACAAGCGGTGAATTTACAACTGAAGCAGGAATTAGCGTTCCAACAGGTTTAACATTTAAGTATGATTATATTTATGAAGGTGTAACATATAAGGATAACACAGGTTATGTAGGAAATGAATCCTCAATGTCTTCATTTATGTCTTTACTTTCACAAATGGTTGGAGGTTCAAGCTCTACAACCACTAAAAAAAAATACTATGATGTTTCCTTGCGTCAGCTTGGTGGTAATGATCTAGCTAATAATATTTTGATTTTTCCTAAAACATTTGATAGCAAATATAAGGTTACTGATTATTTAGATACTTGGAACAATGAAGGCGATATAGAAGTTAATGGTAAAATAATATCATATAATGAAAGAGAAAAGGTTACTTATTCTGATAACTTAGAGCTAATAATTAATATGATTAATACTATGATTGATATAGTGACATATGCATTAATTGTCTTTACAGCCTTATCATTGTTGGTTTCAACAGTTATGATAGGAATTATTACTTATGTATCAGTTGTTGAAAGAACAAAGGAAATTGGTGTTATTAGATCAATTGGTGGTAGAAAAAAGGATGTTTCATATTTATTTAATGCTGAAACATTTATTATTGGTTCAATAAGTGGAGTACTCGGAATAGTTGTTACTGGTTTAATATCATTATTAATTAATATAGTTGTTCATCATTTAACTAATATAAATACAATTGCTATATTAAGAGTACAAGATGCAGTAGTTATGATTTTAATTAGTATTGCTTTGACTTTAATATCTGGATTAATTCCAGCTAAAGCCGCTGCAAGGAAAAATCCAGTAGATGCTTTAAGAAGTGAATAAAAAAGAAAAAATGTATTGAAATATATTGTATTTCTCTACATTTTTTTACTTTCTTAATTGATATTAAATCCTACAAAAGAACTATTAATAGATGTTAAAACTATATAATTACTATTATTATCAATTTTTATTGAATTTAATGAAATATCGTTAGTTGAAGCAATTTCATTTCCGTCAATTTGGTAAGCTTCAAAGCTATTACTAATAAATTCTTTGTTTCTTTTAATTAAATCAATTTCAACCTCAAAATCATCTTTAGCATTTAAAGGATTAGTTTTATTTGTAATTGGTGAGAATGTATGGAATTTAACTTTATTATTATCAAAAATAACTTCTCTAATATAACCTTCACCATTACATGTTAAGCCATTAATTAAATGCGAAAGTCTATAAGATTCTTTTTCAACGAATTGATAGCAGTTTAGTACTTCATAAACTACACGATTATTGTCAAGTACTTTTTTAGTACATGCATTTCCGTCAGTATGTCCACAAAATACAAATTTAACATTTTCATTAGGCTTAACAATTTCATCATAAATATATTGCCCTTGAATAGTTTTATCAATTGTTCCATCATAGTCTAAATATCCATGTGTTGCAACAATAGCATTACGATGCTTGTATGTTTTTAAAACTTCATTAGCCCAAGTAATTGTTTCTTTTTTAGCCTCAACACCAAAGCCAATGTATAAAACTACAAAGTCATAATCACCAACACTGATTAAATCATAATGGCATTCATTATCATTTAATGAGCCTCCATAATATGCTTTATCATTAAAACGATTAAATCCAAAATAAGTGCTATAATAATTATAATCTATTGAAGCAAGGGATGAACCAACATCATGGTTACCAGCACATACGCCATAAGGAACTTCATTATTATCTAATATTTCAAAAGCTTTTGTGGCATTTTTCCATTCAGCAATGGCACCATCCTTATAAGAAGGATTATTATCAACAATGTCGCCAGTATGAATTAAATAAGCCATTTTGTTATTTTTGTATTCATTAGATACATAAGTCATTAAATCATTATACATGTAATTAATATCACTAAATTCTACCTTTGGTAAATATTGTGTGTCAGAAGCCCAAAGAATTCTATTTGAGCCATTTCCAACATATAAAGGTGTTGCTTTAAATGTAATTTTATTATTAACAACATAATTAGTTGGATTTAAAGTGAATTTAAGTGGAGTGTCAGAAGCTTTAATAGCAACCTGCTCATACTTTGATGTTTTATTATTTAATGCACTAATAGCAATTTGCTCACCATTTAAAGTAGTGCCATCATAAGTAACATATAAAGGCTTGTTTATGTCATTTACTGTTACTTCAAATTCATCAATTAAATTAGCAGTATCTTTTTTAATATTACTGTTTAGTTTATTTACTTTATATACACTAGAATTGTATGTAGTATTTTCTTTATAATCATTAAGTTCAAAGCTTAGTTTGTTTTTATCTTTGTTTAAAGTAATATCAATGCCATTTGCACTATCCATTACATTAAATACTCTATTTAGAAAAGTTACATTATTAGCAATATCATTTGCGTAAACAAGTAATGAATGCTTACCATTGTTTAATGTTGTAAATGAGTAGTCATCATTTAATAGCTTTCCATCTAAATAAATAGCTTTAGAGCCTAGCTTACTATGTTCATCATTAATATTGACATTTAAATTAAAGTTTTTATTAATTGTTGCAAATTCGTTTAAATTTGTCCTGATTACTGGACTAACATTGTCAAAATAAATATTGTTTTGCAATACTACCTTATCATTATCCTTTAAGGTAATATAATGTCTTCCATTATCAAATGCAGTCGTATCAATATAATAATTATTATTAACCTCATAGTTTGGATAATCAAAGTAATAATCTATTTGGAAAGGAATATCAAGCCTAGGGTTTGGGTTATTATCATAAGACAATGTGCTTTCAGTTTTACCCCATCCATCACCAAGCCAATACCATTTATCATCTTCTTGACTAATTTCATAAGTGTTATATTTGTTTGTTGTCACGTTAGCGGGTTTATATATTACCATTTTACTAGGTTTTATGATTTGGCCATTTTGTAATTCAACTCTAAAGTTAGATATTTGAAAATCGTCAAATGTGCCTAAAACATCATAGCTTCCACCATGAACTTCATTTCTATTGTATGAAACTTCATTGCGATAAACTGCGCCAATTGTAACTGAAAATACATTATTTGTTTCGCGAATATATTGTAGATTGTTATAAAGATCAATACCAAGTGAATCATCTGATGGTAATTTTCCAAGCTCTAAGCCATTTAAAGTAATTTTGTTGTAGGCATGTTCAACACTATCACTATGGCATGGCGCATCAGGATTTAAATTATATTTAATTTTTCCAAGTACTTCATGATTAGTACCTTCAAATATTTCATTTTCATCTACATAAACCTTTAATGATGATTTTTTCTCGTTAGTTGAAGCAGCAAAGATAAAATCATTATTATAAGCATTATCTTCATTAATTGCCCAATAGTAGTTGTCATTCGTTATAACATCAACTAAATTTTCACTTGATAGAGCTTCATCATTAGTTGAATTGTTATTTTTGTTGCAGCTAGCTATACTTGCTAGCATTGCTAAAAGAACAAAAGTTATTTTTTTATTCATAAACTTAATCACCCTTAATTATTTTACCATTACAAATTTATTCATTCAATGTAATTTGTTGCTAATATTGTTTAGAATAATGTGATAAAATAATATATATGGAAAATAAAATGATATTATTTAAAAAACTTAATATGTCAAAATTTCGCTCATCCTTTAAATTAAAAGAAAAGGATATAGAGTATATTAATCTTAAAGGAATGGATGTTATACGAAACCATTGTATTGATTTTGTTAATAAAAGGCTTAGCAATATTAATACATTTATTGATGGAAAGCAAACGCCTATGAAGGGCCATCCTGTTTTTATTGCGATGCATGCAACTGCTACTTGCTGTAGAAATTGTATGTATAAATGGCATCATATTGAAAGCACTCATATTTTAACTGATGATGAAAAAGAATATATTGTTGATATAATAATGACGTGGATAGAAAAAGAAAAAAAGCAATTTGAAAAATAATTGCTTTTTATAGTTTTATAACCTTTCCATGTTTAAGACGAGATTCTTCTGCAGCAAAAGCCATCTTATGAGAAATAACGGATTCTTGAATAGATGTTAAATAAATTGACTTTTTGTTATAAAGTAAATAATCAATTAACTCTAAAAACATAACTCTATCGCCACCACCATGGCCAATGAAATCATCAGTATATTTTGTGATATCAATAATTTCCTCTTCATTATTTAAAAAATAATATACTTTGAATTTTTTTTCTTCAAAGTTTCCTTCAATACAACCTTTTGTTCCCATAACTTTAATATCTCTATAGCAATATCTTGTATAAGCATTCATAGTATGGGAAGCAGTTGAATTATCAGCAAATTCAAAATTAACTACTTGATGGTCAACAACATCAGAATCGCATTTAAAGACACATTTTGAATATTGACTATGATCTAAATATTTAATTATATTTTCATTACTTAAGTCATCACCAATTATTGGACGAAGCCATTCCTTATTGTTTAAATAGAACTTATAACAGTTAAATGCACAATTATCTTTGCATTTACAATCAGTACAATACAAAGAAGAATCAATAGGAGCATTTTTTTCTTTTAAATAATTTCTATTTCCAAATGAAGATACTCTTTTTACTTCTTTTCCCATTAGCCAATAAATTAAATCCATATCATGTGAGCATTTTGTTAAAATCATTGGACCAGTTTCCTTTGAATTCTTCCAATTCCCTCTAGTATAGCTATGAGCTTGATGCCAATAGGCTACATTTTCAGTTGTGTTAATATTTACAATATCTCCAATTTTTTTTGAAATAATAATTTCTTTAATTTTTCTATAAAATATGGTGTATCGTAAAACATATGTTACAACAACCTTTAAATTTTTTTTATTAGCCAATTCATTTAATTCATTAACTTCATCAATATTTGACGAGACAGGCTTTTCAATTAAAATATTATAGTTAGATTCTAAACATCTTTTAGCTTGAGTAAAATGGTATTTATCCATTGAACAAATTAAGACTAAATCAATATCAAGCTTAGCATTGAAAAACTCATCATCTGAAGTGAAAATATATTTTGCACTTGTATTATTTTTTATATCATTTGCAATTTCATTTGCACGATAATCGATAATGGCAACATAATCAATTTTATCTAAGTTATCCTTGATAAATGATGAGTATAAACGGCCTCTGTTTCCATAGCCAATTAAAGCAATTTTAATTTTTTTCATTTTAATACTCCTAATCTAATTCAATTAGTTCATATTCATCAGAATAGTTAGTTATTTCTTTAAAAGCTTTTAAAGTTAATAAACCATTTCTTGAATTAATTCTTTCAATAAGCTTGTCTTTTCCAGGATCGTTACTATTAAACACTAAGTCAATACAGGCCTTATCTAATGCTAATGGATTTAAAGAAGCAAGAATACCAATATCTTTCATACAAGGATCCTCAGCAATTGCACAGCAATCACAGTCAACTGACATATTTTTCATAACATTGATAAAAGCCATTTTGTTGTTAAAATAATCACATACTGAGCTTGCAGCATCTGCCATAGCACATAAAAAAACATTTTGTGGTGGTAAATAGCTCCAAAAATCGTTTTGATCTAATGTTCTTCCAGCACTATGAATATATGCTTTGCCTCTAGATGAAGCAATGCCTATACTTAATTGCTTTAAAGCACCACCATATCCTCCCATTGGATGACCTTTAAAATGTGAAACAACTAATAATGAATCATAATTTTTTAAATGATTACCAACATAATTCTTTTGAATTATCTTTCCATTTTTAACATTTAAAACCATATCATCGTCATTTTCGTCTAATAAATCAACATCGTACAACTCGCTCCAACCATGCTTGATTAAGGTTTGCTTGTGTAAGCTTGTAGTGTTACGACTGCCACCATAAGCAGTATTACATTCAACTACAGTTGCATCTAAGTAGTTTACAATATCATTATAAAAATCTGGATGTAAAAAGTTTTGATTTCCAACTTCACCTGAATGAAGTTTTAATGCTATCTTACCTTTTAATTCAATATTTAATTGCTTATAAATTTTAACAACATTATCTGGAGTTATGTTTCTAATTAAAAATACTTTACTTTTTTCCACATTTGTCACCTCATAGATATAATACATATTTTTATAAAAAATATCTACTTAATTTTGTTTTTTTCTTTATATGGCAATTTGTAAAACTTAAATAACAATTCTTTGAAGTTAAAAGGAATAAAAGGATATAAGTAACTTATATCAAAGGAATGGATAGTAACCATGCTTATAAACATAATTGTTGCAAATATTATAAAACCAATTTTGAAAAATAAACCAACAGAGATTGTTAAAATAATATTCCACAGTGCCATAGCTCTACTAGTTTCATAATTACTTATAGCATAAGTACATATCGATGATAAAGCAGCATAGAAAACTACCTCAGATGATAATAAACCAGTTTTAATAGCAACATCACTTAAAATTATTGATGCAAACAAGGACATTGTAGTTGATAAAATAGAAGTTGAATTAAATGAGGCTAAGCGAATAGCATTTAAAAATATTTGGATTGATAAAACCTGTAAAAATAATGTTTTTCTATCAATATCCTTTAAAATTATTATTGTTTTAAAATCGCTTTTATTATCAAGGCATAGGATAAACCAAATTGGAAGTAAATAAACTCCAATAAAAAAGCATAAAAATCTAAAGAGCCGGTTAAATGATGAAACAAAAGGAGGTAATTGGTATTCTTCTAATTGCTCATTTAATTCAAAAAATGATGTTGGAACTATTATACAAGAACTGCTAGTATCAACAAGTAAAACAACATATCCCTTTAAAAGATGAATAGAAGCAATATCTGGTCGTTCAGAAAAGCGAACCTTTGGATATATTTGATAGTTTTGCTCAAAGATTATTTCAGCTAAGGCTTTATCAGCTAAAATTAATGAATCAATATTTATTTCATTTAAACGTTTTTTTATTTTATGTACTAATTCTTTATTTGCAAGGCCATCTATATAATTAATACTTATATCAGTTTTACTTTGCTTTCCAATTTTAACTAATTCACATCTAAAATCTTTACTTTTAATTCTTCTTCTAATTAAAGCAGTGTTTGTTAAAATAGATTCATTAAAGCCATCATGTGATCCTTTTAATGATTTTTCAGATTCTGATTCATTAATACTTCTTGATGGATAATTTCTCGTTTCCACTATAAAAAAATCATCATTACTATAAATTATTAAACAGCCACTAAAAAAGAAAGTTGTTACATTTTTTAAATCATTATCCTTGACTATAGAGCCATTAAGAAAGTTTTTCAATTTCTTTAACATTCCTTCGATTAAGTAGTTAACAATCTCATTATTAACTAGGCTTGAAAGGTAATATATTGTATTGTTATTATCGATTTTCCTTTTTACAACATCATAGTTAATATTGTAATTAATTAATTCTTCAAATTCATTTAATGTGTTCATGATTTTGGCTTAAATAATAAAGAAGCAATAAATGCTAAGAAAACTGCAAAAGAAATTAAAGTCCCACATTTACTAAAAACGCCAGTAAATATGCCAATTATTCCCACATTATCAACAGCTTCTTTTACACCTTTCATAATAGTTGAACCAAAAGATGAAATAACAATACTTGCTCCCATAGAGGCGAAGTTTCTTAAATAATCATACAAATTAAAGAATTCTAAAACAACACCAATCACGACAAACATAGAAGTAACATGACCAGGTGTTAGTTTTGTATTATCGATAATAATTTGGGCAATCATACAAACAATGCCACAAAATAAAAATGAAAACAAATACGTTAAAATCATTAAATATCCACCTCCAATACAATAGCATGGGCAATACAAGGGATACTTTCTTTTTGCTGAAATGAAATCTGAGAATGCAAAGCCCCAGTACCAATTACTAGTACTTTTTTATAATTATTTTTAATCATTTGATTTATAATATATGAAAATGTTACACACATAACACAAGCTGGACCAGATCCACCAGCGTAGGTATTTTGCCTATCATCATCATAAACTAAATTACCACAATCATAATATTTATCTTTAATATTATAGCCTTTGTTAGTTAGTTCATTTAAAAAAACGCTTGATCCAAATTTAGATAAATCGCCAGTTACAATTAAGTCATAATCTGAATCAGTCTCCTTGTTATTAGTTAAATGATTAATAAATGTGTCAATAGCAGCAAATGCCATACATGTTCCCATATCATTAACATTATTTGACAAAATATCAATTATTCTACCAATTGTAGCCTTACTTATTTTAAATTTATTTTTGTTGTTTGCTAAAATAAGAGCACACGCTCCAGTTAATGTTGAGGTTGTTGTTTTTTTGGCAATGCTTGCATATTCTATTGGATAACGAAGCTGCCTTTGAGAAACGCAAACATGAGAGCTTGAAAAAACTAAAGCACTAGAAATACTTTCAAGGTTTAGCATAATTGATGAAATAATTATTCCAAGTATACCACTTGCACAAGCAGCATAAAGCCCTATAAACGGAAAACACTGTTCTTTTATTGCTGATGTTGATGAAAATATTTGATTAGACAAATCACCACCAATGGAAATATCAATATTATCTAATTTGAAACTTGATTTTTTAATAGCTATATTTATAGCAGCCTTAGCAAGTTTACTCTGAGCCTTTTCAAATGTTTTCTCTTTAAAGTAATAATCGTCAATATATCTATTAAAATATTTTCCTAATGGACCATTTTTTTCCTTTTTTGAAACAATTATACCAATTGAATCAATATAAACATTTTTAATATCAAAACTTTGACTTTTCATTTGATCACCTTGGTTAAAAAATAAATAAACCCCAATATTATTGAACTTACAATTCCATAAGTACAAACACTGCCAATTAAAGAAAACATTTTCCCACCAATTCCAAAAATTAAACCTTCTGCTTTACCCTCAAGCGCAGATGAAGTGATTGAATTTGCAAAGCCTGAAATTGGAATGCTTGCTCCAGCCTTAGCAATTAAAGCAAAACTATCAAAAACTCCAAAACACGTTAAAACAAATGAAATAAAAATTATTATTCCACTTGTTAAAACGCTAGCATTAGTAGTATCAATATTTAGTTTTTTTGTAAATATTTCAAAGAAAAGTTGGGAAAATATAGCTATCATTCCACCATAAATAAAGGCATAAATACAATTTAATATTTTATGATTTTCTTTGGCATTTTTTTTAATTATTTTTTGTATTTTTCTTTCTTTTAAAATCATATAATCACCAATTATATTATTGAGTGCTTATATATTTTTAAACAAATTGTTTTTTTAATTTTTCTAAGATTTTCTTTTCTAGACGTGATATTTGAACTTGAGATACTTTGAAATATTTGGCAATTTCTTCTTGATTCATATCCATGTAATAACGCATTTTTATTAATAGTTGTTCTTTTTTTGTAAGTTTTGATAACTCATCCTTTAAGGTTAATTTATCAATAAGTGAATAGTTTTCTTTTTCATTTATTCTTTCTTCAATAGTTATTTCTGAACCATCCTTTTCATATATTACTTCATTTAAGGATGTTGGAAAATATCTTGAATCAATAGCAAGGACAATATCAGCCTTGCTTACATTTAAGGATACAGCTAATTCATCAATACTCATTTCCTTATGGTTATTATTAAAATATTCATCAGCTAATTTGTTTATTTTTTGATTTAACTCTTTTATTGAGCGGGAAACTTTTAAGGCACCATCATCCCTAAAATGCCTTTTTATTTCTCCTAAAATTATTGGAACAGCATATGTTGAAAAGCAAACATCATATGATGTGTCAAATTTATTTATGGCTTTAATTAAACCAATACAACCAATTTGAAACAATTCCTCTTTGTCATAAATTGGATTATTAAATCTATGCACTAAAGACCAAACTAATGATAGATTTTCTTTTACTAATAATTCTTTAGCTTCTGCATCATTATTTTGGGCTTTTAATATATATTCTTTAACACTGTCCATTTAATTACCTTTAATTGTTAAAACCTTTTTAATAATTAATTTTGTACCTTCATTTTTTTTCGATTTAATTTGAATATCATCGCAAAGTGATTTAATAATTGTAAGACCAAGCCCACTTCTATTTTTACTTGAATAATTAACCCTTAAGGCATCGGCAATATTAGCAATTCCTACTCCGTTATCTTTGATAATTAATGTTAGCTCAGCATTATTTAAAAAAGCGCACACTTCAACTATTTTTTCTTTATCTTGCTCATATCCATGAATAATTGCATTACTAATTGCTTCACTAGCAATTGTTTTAACATCAATTATATCATCAATAGTACAATTAATAGTGGCTGCAAACAAACCAATTGTATTCCTTACAACTGATTCGTTTTCAAGTGTGGCATTAAATCTCAATTCAATTTTATTCATAGGCTTTTATTATCTCCTCTTTAATGTTTTCATATATTTCCTCATATGTATCAATAATTAAGGCAATGCCAGATATGGCAAGTGTCTTTTTTATTTGATTATTTACACCACAAATTATTACCTTTCCGTTATATTCATTAACCTGCTTATATCTTCCGAGAATTAAGCCTATTCCACTTGAATCTATAAAACTTACATTGTTCAAATCAAATATTACTAATTCATAGCTTCTTCTTGCTAATATTTCAACAATACTGGCTTTGTATTTAATGCACAATAGATTATCAAAATCACCTTCAACTTTAAATACAATTACATCCTTACTATTTTTCATAGAAATGCGACTGTTCATTATATTTTCACCTCATCAATAATATTACACTATTTAAAAAAAACTTTTGTCTGATTCAACATATAGTGAAAAAAATAGAAATAATTCGACAAAAAAAGAAATAATACTTGTGATAAATAAAAAGTATTTTGTTTAAACCATTTTTTAATTTATAATATATTAAAAAAAGAGGAGATAAAATTATGGACTGTATTTTTTGTAAAATAATAAATAAAGAAATTCCAAGTTATAAAATTTATGAGGATGAATACACTTATGCATTTTTAGATATTGCTAAGGATGTTGATGGACATACATTAGTAATTCCTAAAAAACATTTTATTAATGTATTAGATTGTGATGGAGAAACATTAGCTCATGTTATGAATACTATAAAAAAAATTGCTAATCATTATGTAAATGATTGTGGCTTTGATGGTGTAAATATTTTAAATGCTAGTGGAGTTAGTGCTCAACAAAGTGTTATGCATTTGCATTTTCATATTATTCCTAGAAAAAATAATGATAATATTGATGGATTCCCACATTTTAATGGAGCTAAAGAGGAATTAGATTACTACTATAATTTATTAAAGATGTAATTTATGGATAATAAATTAAGAATTGATTATTTAAGTAATCATATTGATTATAAGGTTGTTCAGCATAAAGATATGTATCATTTTAATACAGACACTTGCTTGCTTGGCGAGTTTATTAATATTAAAAAAAATGATACAGTTTTAGACGTTGGCACAAATAATGGGGCTTTATTAGTTTACATTATAAAAAAAGGTGGGATAGCAACAGGAATTGAAATCAATGCAAAGGCTTTAGAAATATGTAAATTAACGTTAAAGGAAAACAACATTAACGCAACATTGATAGATGGAGATTTTACAAACTATAATTTTAAAAGCAAATTTGATTGTATAGTTTCAAATCCACCATATTTTACATTTAAGGATAAGCAAACAAATAAAAATGAAAATAAAAATATAGCAAGGCACGAAAATAGTTTAACTATAGAAAGCTTGTGTAAAGCTTTAAAACAAAATTTAAAAGAAAATGGAGTTATCTATTTAATATATAAGGCAAATAGAATAGATGAATTAGAAAAAGAGTTAAATAATAATAGTTTATATATAAATGAATTACAATATGTTTATAGTAAGGTTAAACCAAATCCCAAAAGCGTTTTAGTTAAAGCATCATTTTATAATAATGGAAAAATAATGCAAGATAATAAATATATTTAATGTCTAATGTTGCGTTAAGCATATCATTGGTTTTAGAATACATTAATTATAAAAAAAATAACAACTGAACAGTATAAAAAAATGATATAATTAAAAATGAAATTTTTATTTAAACTAAAAAATAGGAGGTTTAAAATGAAAAATAAATATTTATTAATAGGATTAGCATCTTTTTTATTATTAACAATGACTACTAGCTGTAAGAATAATAATAATGAAGAATTAATTGCAAGTGATGAGACATTTAATGAAGATTATAAAAATATAGTAGAGCTTTCAAAATTAAATAAAGAAAGCAAAGAAAATATAATGTATTCTGAAATGGATTTTGGACAATTTGATAATGTTAAAAATCAAGCGTTATATTATAATAATGTAATCGATAATGACAAAAGAGAGGGCTCGGCTTCAGAAACTGATGATTTAAAATACATATTTTATAACAATGATTACTTAAGATTTGTTAATAGATCAGATGGCTATGCTTTAAATTTAAAAACTAACACAACTGTTAATGGCGATTTTTCTGTGGCTAAATATAGAAGCAAAATATATAATCGTGATTTTACCTTAACTGTATCGAAGGAAAATGTAAAGCCAGAGGCCTATACGTGGCAAACATATAGAGATGAGTGGCTATTAAGATATATTAATAATCCGGAATACTTAAATGATAATAACTTAAAGTATTTATACGATGTCGTATTTGAAAATAATGATATTTTAGCTGGCTTTAATGTGTCTATGTTTTCAATTCAAATTTTAGATCCAGGATTGATTAGAAAATCATATTATAATATTGCTATTATAAGAGATATGAGTACATTTGAATTGTTTGGTAATAACAAAACTCGTACATTTTACCAATTAATTTTAAAATCAACTACAGATATGTATAGTGATTTTGTAGAAATGATAAAATCATTTATGATAATTGAAAGCGTTGGAACTAGTAGTAATCAACTTGGTAATTTACCTTTAAAAGTTAATAAAAATTGGAATGATGAAACTAAAAGATATTTTGAAAAGCTAACTACTCAGCAAAGAACTGATTGGGGAATTTATACATACAATATTAATAAGCCACTTGAATTAAAAACAAAAATGACAGAATTTGAAAAGGCAATTGATTACAACTTTGATATTACCCCAACATATGCTCATTTATATGAGGTGTTTGCATCAGATGGAGCCAAATCAACCGCAGGAGGAAATGGCTATAATAATCGAAAAATATTACAATATTCATATCAATTTACAACAAATAATAACAACGTTACAGCCGCTAATAAAACAGAATGTGAAACACCTATGTTTGATATTTTACGCGGACCTATTAATCAAGATAGAACTAAATGGCTTGAAGGTGAAGTTAGAGATTTAATCATGGGTAAATTTGTAAGATTAGCTAAAAATATAAAAGATTACCATGAGCCTATTTTATTTAGGCTTAATAATGAAATGAATACAGATTGGACAAGCTATTGTGGATTGATGACTTTAAATGACCCGGATATTTTTATAGCTACCTGGAGACGTTTATATAAGATATTTGAAGAAGAAGGCGTTGATAACTGCATTTGGATTTTTAATCCTGTTGAAACATCAACACCATTTAGCAATTGGGGTGAGGATATGAGTTATTTCCCTGGAATTGATTATGTCCAAGCCTTAGGCTTAACTGCCTATGAAGACAATAATAGTAATAATGTTAATTCATTTACTTTTAGAAATGATTATACAAGATATTATGAAAAAAACAAGGATTCTTGGAGTGCTTATCCATGGATTATTTCAGAATTTGGCTGTGGAGCTGGCGGAAATGCTTCTGGTGAACGCTATAGAAACCAAGCATCACAGGCTAATTATGTAAAAGGAATGTTTGCTGACTTTAATGACAGAGAAAATCATCCTTATTTACAAAACATTAAAGGTGCAGTATGGTTTTCAGCAAATGATTATACAACAAATGGTAAGGTAGTTAATCAATACGAATTAGTTATTGATAAGCTTCCTAAAACTATTCAAGAATTAAAAGATGGGTTAGCTAAGAATAAATAATAAATAATTAGGCCATTTTAGAAGAAATCTAAAGTGGCTTTTAAATTAAAGTTTATATTTTGTTTACTTGTTAAAACAATTTAATTATAATTATATATGATAGTTTAAAGGAAGAATTGTATGGTTGGTCAAGAAATTGTAATTGTTGCGTTTAAGCATAATGGAAATGTTCATAGAACATGGTATCAAACTTATTTAATTGAAGAAAATGATGAATACATTGCAGTTGGCAGTACGCATTCGTATGTTGTTGAAGCAGATGGTAGAAAATGGCATGCTATAGAGCCGGCTGTATCAATATTTATGAAAAAAAAGTGGTTTAATGTTGTTTGTATGATAAAAACAACAGGAATAAATTACTACGTAAATATTGCATCACCTTCAATTATTGAAGATAATGTTATTAAATATATAGATTATGATTTAGACTTTAAGGTTGATAGTAATTATTATATTAAAGCATTAGATGAATTTGAGTATAAAAAGCATAAGAAAATATTTAATTACTCTGATGAATTAGATGAGGTAATTAAATATAATTCTAAAATAGTTAAGGAATTAATTGAAAAAAAAGAATTTCCATTTAATCATGATTTAGTTGATGAATTATATAAAAAATATTTATTACAGGAGTAGATAGTATTATGTATAGAACTTATAAGCCAGGCTGGATAGAAGTAATTTGTGGATGTATGTTTGCTGGAAAAACAGAAGAGATTATTAAAAGAATTAAGGTTTTTGAATATGCTAAAAAGAATGTTATAGCAATTAAGCCAACTATTGATAAGCGTTATTCTGATAGCATGATTGCCTCTCATGCTGGTAATTTTTGCAAATGTATATGTGTTGATATTCATGATTTAAAAACTATAGAATCATATATAGATAATGAATCAATCGATGCAATATTTATTGAAGAGGTACAATTCTTTGATATAGGAATTGTAGATATTTGTGAAAGATTAGCAAATTCCAAAAAAAGAGTAATTGTTTGCGGACTTGATACTAATTTTAAGGGTGAACCATTTGAGGTTACTGCTGCTTTACTTGCTCGTGCTGAATTTGTTACTAAGCTAACTGCAGTTTGTACTCAATGCGGAGCTCCAGCAACAAGAACTCAACGCTTAATAAACGGAAAGCCTGCTAAATATAGTGATCCTGTAGTGTTAGTTGGCGCATCTGAATGCTATGAAGCAAGGTGTAGATTTTGTCATAAGGTAATCAAATAGCTATTTAATTAAAACAACAGCTAATGTAGCATCATCCTTATTTTCTCTTTTTTCTATTAGATGAGTAAATAAATTATCACACATAACAACTGGTGAATCAATTTTAACCTCTTCTAAAATATAATTTATATTAGTGTTATAATCATCAATCATTCCATCACTACAAAGTATAATAATGTCATTATGACATAGCTTTATTGATGCTGGCTCGATTGATGTTTTTTTATTGACGCCTAACGGTAATGAAAAGTTATTAACTTCCATTATTTTACTGTCTCTAATAATATATGATGAAAAGGCTCCTAATTTATAAAAATAAGCCATTTTTGTCTTTTGATTGATCTTTAATAAATCAAGCGTTGTATAACCATCCTCATCGTTTTTAAGTAGAATAATATCATTTGTAACATCAATACAAGTTTTGCTTTCCATTCCAGATTTTATTAATGAGCCTATTATGTTTAAAGCAAATTTACTTTCTTGATTAGCATTTAAGCCATTTCCCATTCCATCAGAAATTATCAAATAAAAGCAATTATTATTAGTAAATGATGCTAAGGAATCGCCATTAGCATTTAAGGATTCATTGCTTTGCTTATAAGCAAAATCAATTTCTAAATTATCCTCTTCTACAATTGTGATGATATAATAATTTGATGATAATGTCGCATACTCAATTTTTTGTATTTTCATTTCAGTATTTAATATTTTATTAATAGCTTTTAAAAATTGCTTATTGATTTTGTCCTTAGAGATAGCCTTTAAGGCAATAGCAAAGCAATATTTTTTTTGCGTTGAATGGTCTATTACATATAAAATATCAAAATTTTCGTTGCTTAAAGCAGTTTTAATATTTTTATAAAAATTATTTTGGTTTGAAAGATGATCATTATTGATTAAATTAGAGCAATTATCCATAACCTTAGAAAAGCTAATAAAATCATTAGCAATTATTTCCTTCATTTTTGTTTGCTTTTCTTCATCATATGATACCAATAAGCTATTTTTTGTAAAACTATCAAGTAGGGTGAAATATGCTTTTTGCTTAAGGCAATTATTTTTAACATAATTTATTTTTTCATCATCAATCTGATTAGATAAATAAAAGCGCAAATATTTCAATAAGATATGATTTTTATTTTTGTAGCAGTAATCAACCTTTTCACAATTTGAACATAATGTATTAAAAACATCAACATTAGCCCTATTAAGCATTTTATCAATTTTAGAAATATAAAAATTATTACTCATCGTTAAAAACATATTTTTAAAGTTATTAAGCTGCATAACCATTTCATTTTTATTATTAATATATGTTTGGTAATAAAAATCTTCTTTTGGAATATTGGTTTCTTTTTTTATATATAAAATCAAAATAGATAAAGATAATGTAATTATTATATATGCTATTAAAGAAATACTACTATGAAAAAAATATCCAACAGCCATACATGCTAAAAATGTAAGTGAATTTAAAGAACGATTTTCTTTTTTTGTAATTGAAAGGATAAAGCTAGTAAAGCAAAGCTGTAAAAAGATTTTATAACCCAGATCTATTTTATATACAAATAATAATAAAAAATAGCAAGCATTTATGGCTAATGTGTTTGCAATGCTATTTTTTAAAGCAAAGATTATTAAAAGTAATAATGTTAAAAAGAAGGCAATATCATTTAAATATTTGTTGTTATATAAAGTTAAAGAATTAATAATTAATAATATATATGAATACAATAATAATTTTGACAAATCATTTTGAAATGATAAGAAAAACAAAGAATAATATTTCAAAATATAAGATGAAATGACACTAATAAAAAATGCTAAAACTATAGTTAAAGCTATATTACTTAAAGGTATTTGATTTACATAAAAATATATAAAATACGTTAAGCATATGCTTATTAGATTGGCTAAAAAATAATTTATAATTAGTCTTTTATTTAATAGGCTCGCTACAAAAAACAAAATTATATATATTGTTGCACTTACTAAAAAGAAGCTAATGCAATTATAAGAATTAAAGAAAATGTAATAGACAAATGATCCACTTGCTATTCCAATTATTGAAAAAAGCATGTATTTAATGCCACTAAACATTGCAAATGTAAATAAAGGCAAAGCAATTAAAATATTTAAATCATAGTAGTTATAAAAAATAGCGATGAATGATAAAAGAAAAATAAATAAAACTTTAAAAGTGCTTTTTAACATAATAGCCTATCACCTCTATTATATTATTAGCACTTTAATAGTAAAAAAAATGTCGAAAAAAGATAGTAATTATTATATTTTTAATTATTAAAATAGCATGTAGAATACTTGACAGGTTTAATTCAAGAAATTTATAATAGTGATGGAGTAATAGTAGCTAGATATGTATATGATGCATTTTAAAATCATAAGATATATGATAATTTAACATCATATTTATCAGGAAAATTAATTTTTGCTTTTAAGTCGTTAGGAGGAAATTACGTTGAAACAAAAATTTTACAAAAATCTATTTCAAACGTTATCATATTTTTCTGTAGTAATGATTTTTGAAATAACTTTATTTATGGGATTTATTGCTAGTTTGACTTATGGACAAAATTTAGGCTGGATACTATTAATAATATCTTTGGTTTTAATTGTTTTATTCTTTCTTATAGGCTTTTATTGGATTTTTCAAATGGTATCAATTGATGAAAGCGGAATTAAAATATTATTTATAAATAAAATTATTAAGCAACTTGAATGGAAGGAAATAGAAATTATAGAAGAAGCAAATATAATGAGAAATCCTGCAATAAGAATTAAAGCTTTTAATGGCACTGAAATTCATTTAGACAAAAGGAAAAATATTATTAAATTAATTGAAAAGTATTCGCAAAATAAAATAGTAAAATAATTGTATTTAACATAGACTTGTGAGGGGTTTAATTATCATGGAGGGTAGTATATGGACAAAAAAATTATTAAATATTTATCAAAAAGAAGTACATATACCAATTTGGATAAAGTACTACTATTTTATGTAAGTGGACAATTTAATAAAGTACTAAATGATAACAATGCTACCAATATAGAGTTTTTTCCTTCTATAGGTAAAAATAATTCAATTCAGGTATATTTTAAATATTATAATTTGTTTGCTATACTAGATTTTAATGAGAATTATTATGAATATTGCAAATATGAAGCAAATTGCTCTGCAAAAGAATTAGAAGATAAAATAATAAAAACTCAATATAATGATGATTTTGATATTGAAATCTTTATTAAAAACTTTATTCAAGAAATAGATAATGATAAAAATTTAAATAAATTATACGTTAACAAAAAAAGCCAAAAGAAGTTATATAGTATTTTATCAATTTTTTCTATAATAATGCCTTGGATAATTCTTGGTATTATAGCACTTTGCTCATATTTAATGGATAAAGAAATTAAATTAGGCGCATGGTTCGGAATAATTATAGTAATTGCAATAGTGCTGTGGTATATATTTGATAATAAGTCAAAGAAGTAATTACTAAATAGAACATAGAATTAGAATTTAAGGGTAAACGTCTAGAAAGCATAAAAAGTTAAAATGATATAGGCTTTGGCTTTTAGGTGTAAAAACCATGTGTGCAGAAGTAATATCTATTGCCAAATACTCTATTATTACAATTTATGATGCATTTTAAAATCATAAAGTATATGATGGCTAATACAAATGCTATTTCTTTGCAAATATGACAAATGTTTGCAAAAGCAATGGTGGTATATGGATTATCTACTATAATCTTCTCAGCGATTGATGCTATATGCGATAATTTTGATTTGTGGTTTTTCTAAAGGAGAAAATAAAATGAAATATTCCTTTCTAATTAATAGTTTTTTTTGCTTTATAATTGTTGGAACTCCAATTTTTATGCAACAAACAGCATACCAAAGTATTGATGAAAATAAATTTAAAAAATATAAAATTAAGAAATTTGGATTTTTATTTAAAGGTATGCAAGGTAAATCCGCTAGTACACATGGTGTGATTTTGCCAATGTTAATATAAGGAGCTAACTATTAATAAAGTTAGAATTATATTGTTTTTAATAACTATATTACTCATATTTCCATTTGCAACAAAAGAAGCTTTATTGATATTAATTCTAGTTAAAAAAGATAGTGTAAAATTATAAATTTAAAGCAAAAAAGATAGCATATGAAGAAACTATCTTTAATGTTTATAATAATATAATAAAATAGCTATTGTTGCTATACAAGTAATAAAAATGATTATAGATAAAATGTTTAGATTATATTTACTTTTGATTGCTTTCTTTTGATTTTCTATTCTTTTCATCTTCTTTTTTCTTCTTTCTTTGTGCTTTAATTATAGCAATTCTATTTTTAATATGGAATAGCTTAAGTTTTATTTTACTAACAATAAAGTTATAAAAGCTTAAAAAATAGTATCTTAAAAAAGCTATATAAAATAAAACACCAAAAAAAAGGAAAAGAATAATAAAGATATTTAGCTTTGCGTTGCATGTTTTAAGTGTTAATAAAAAGAATAATAAGCTAAATATTAAAAAAAATATTATTTCAAATGGTAATCTTAATATCTTTCCTTTTTTAAAATAAAATATGGCATTAAACAAATCATAAAAAATCATAAAAAATATGCCAAAAAGAAAAGATATTAAGATAATTTCAAATTGTATATTTAAATCCATTATTTAAATAACTTTGTAAAAATACTTTCTTTCTTATCGTCTTTTGCTTTTGAAGAAGCATAAGAAATAGAATCAATTTGGCCTTTAACTACTAATTCTTCTTTTTCAGTTTCCATTTTACCAATTGCTAGATTTTTACCAGTTATTTTTAAATTACCATAAGGCGTTTCAATTAAAAATTCATTAGTATCAAAATTAATGATGTTTTTAACATGATTAATTGATATAGTGTTTCTATTTTCAATAGTTATTGTTTGATTGTCCATAAAAAAACCTCCCATTACAATTTATGATTGCATAGGAGGAATTATATCTTTTTCACTAATTATTTTATAAAGATTATAGGCATTTTCTTTTTTTACTTTTTCATCAATTGACATAATTTCAATTGTAATTATTTTGCTTCCAAGTGATAATTCAACAATATCACCAATTTTAATGCTAGTTGATGGTTTAGCAACTCTATTGTTTATTTTTACTTGACCAAAGGAAACTATATCCTTACTAACACTTCTTCGCTTAATTATTCTTGAAACCTTTAAAAATTTATCTATACGCATAATATCACCTAAAATATTATAGCGTATATGGCTTTAACTTTCTAGATTTTTGATAATAAATTTTCTAAAAGCGTTGATTATCTCATATTCCTCACGTGCAATAGCCTTATCATTTTCAAATAGTATAAATAATCCAGAAACATTGTTTTTCACAATTAATGGAATTATTAATGTTTGCCTTTGCTCTAAATATGAAGAAATAATATAGCACTCATTAGTCTTATTTATAGAATTTGCATGTATTTTATTATAAATTGAAGGATTAATTTCTTGATCTATATATATTTGCGATAGCTTTCCATAGCTTACTATTATTTTTTCATTGTCAACAAATAAAATCGAGCAATTTGTAAATTCATTAATAACCTTACAAATATTAAATAATTCTTCCTCCATACCAAGAAGTGTTGAAAATCTTTTAAGAATAACTTTATTATCCTCAACTAATATTTCAACAACGTCTCCCATGTTTAACTTTAGAGTGTTTCTAATTTCTTTTGGAATAACAATTCTTCCAAGCTCATCTATTTTTCGAACCATTCCTGTTTTCAATTTATTCACCATTAATTATTAATAATTAATTTTTAATCCTTTCTTTGAACCTTCATCATACTGCTTTGTTATTATTATGGCTAAAAAAACATATCTTATACTGAATTTTTAACATTAAAAAAGTAATTTTTTCTTGCATATAATTATACTTTAAAGTATAATACTAATGCTATATGAAATAGCAATACACACACAGCTTGCCAACTTAGTTTATAAACAAAGGACTGTGGCGGAAAAAAACTAGGAGGAAAATAAAATGGCAGAAGAAGAAAAAGTAGTAGTAAGCGAAACAGTAGCTGAAACTAATGCTGAAGAAACAGCAAATGAAGCAGTAATGGGACCACAAGAAGGTACTTCAATTATTACAATTAAAAAATTATTAGAAGCAGGGTCTCAATTTGGACATCAAACAAAAAGATGGAATCCTAAAATGGCTCCATATATTTATGGACCAAGAAATGGAATTTACATCATTGATTTACAAAAGACAGTAACATGTGTTGAAACTGCTTATAACGCATTAAAAGAAATTACTGCAAAAGGTGGAAAAACTTTATTTGTTGGAACTAAAAAACAAATTAAAGATATTATCGTTGAAGAAGCAACACGTTCTGGATCTTTCCATGTTACTCAAAGATGGTTAGGTGGAACTTTAACTAACTTTAAGACAATTTCAAAGAGAACTAGAAGACTTCAACAAATCGAAGCTATGGTTGAAGATGGAACATTAGATACTTATCCAAAGAAAGACCAATTAGCAATTAAAAAGGAACAAGCAAGACTTGTTAAATTCTTTGATGGTATTAAAGAAATGAGAAAATTACCTCAAGCTGTATTTGTAATTGATCCACGCATTGAACATAATGCAGTTGCTGAAGCTAGAAAATTAAATATTCCTGTATTCGCAATTGTTGATACTAACAGTGATCCAGATGTATGTGATTATGTAATTCCAGCTAATGATGATGCAGTTCGTTCAGTAAGATTAATTACTGCAGTTATGGCTGATGCAATTTGCGAAGCTAAGGGCGCTCCACTTGAAGTAGCTTATACTAAAGATGAAGGCGAAGAAATTTCAATGACTGATGTTATTAAGTCAACTGATAAGCAAGCTGAAGCTAGAAGACAAGCTAAAATGCAAAAAGAACGCGAAGAAAGACAAGCTCAACAAGCTAAATTCGTAAAGAAAGATAGAAAACCAAGAGTTGCAAAAGAAGAAAAGAAAGAAGAAGCAGCTACTGAAGCTGTTGAAGAAGCAACAAAAGAAAATACAACTGCTGAATAATTAAAGGAGAAAATATAATGGCAAACGTAAAATTAATTCCAATTTTAAGAGATAGAACTGGTGCTGGTATGATGGATTGCAAAAAAGCACTAGATGCTTGTAATGATGATGTAGAGAAAGCATGTGATTGGTTAAGAGAAAACGGTATTGCTAAGGCTGCTAAAAAATCAGGAAGAATTGCTGCAGAAGGTTTAGCTTATGTTGCAATAAATGGAAATGATGCTGCTTTAGTTGAATTAAATTGTGAAACAGATTTCGTATGTGCAAATGCTGATTTCAAAACATTATTACATAAGATTGCTAATGCAATTGTAGCTAACAAGCCAACTACAATGGATGAAGCCAACGCTGTTGTTGTTGAAGATAATCAAACAGTTGCTGATTTAGTTGTTGCAGCAATTGCTAAAATTGGAGAAAAAATTTCATTTAGAAGATTTGTTGTTTTAACAAAGAATGATGATGAATTATTTGGCTCTTACTTACATGCTGGCGGTAAAAAAGGTAGCGTTGTTGTAATTAAGGGTGGAGACGAAGAAGTTGCTACAAATATGGCTATGCAATTAGTTGCAACTGTTCCTACATATATTCGCAAAGCCGACGTTCCAACAGCATACGTTGAAAAAGAATTACAAATTAGAATTGAAGCTGCAAATGCTCAAGGTCGTCCTTTAAATGAAAAAGCATATGCTGGTATGAGAAACAAGATTGCTGATGAAGTATCACTTGAATCTCAAGAATTTATTTTAGAAGATAAGGTAACTGTTGGCTCATATTTAGCACGTCAACATGCAGAAGTAGTTAATATGGCTTTCTACATTGTTGGAGAAGGTATTGAAAAGAAACAAGAAGATTTTGCAGCAGAAGTAATGTCTCAAATCAATAAATAATTTTTTAAAGTGCTTTAAATAACTAAAGCACTTTTTTAAAAAAAGGAGAATTATATGTACAAAAGAGTATTATTAAAACTAAGCGGTGAAGCATTATCAAGTGAGAATGATTCTTTTTGCCAAGAGCATTTAGATGATGTTGCTTTAGAGATTAAAGAAGCAATTAATGAAGGTGTTCAGATTTGTATTGTTATTGGCGGTGGAAACATTTATCGTGGTAAAACTGGTGAAAAGCTTGGAATGGATAGATCAATTGGCGATTTTATGGGAATGCTTGCAACAATGATGAATTCTTTAGCTTTAAGTAATTCACTTAATAAAGTAAATGTCGATAATATTATCTATTCATCAATAGAATTAAATGGCTATCTTGAGCAATATAACCAAAGAAAAGTTAATGATGATTTAAATAATAAAAAGGTCGTTATTTTCGCTGGTGGTACAGGACATCCTTATTTTTCAACAGATACATGTTCAGCTTTAAGAGCTCTTGAAAGTAAATGTGATATAATATTAGCAGCAAAAAATGGTGTTGATGGCGTTTATAGTGCTGACCCTAATAAGGATAAAACAGCTACACGCTATGATAGCATTACATTTGAAGAAGTAATTTCTAAGAATCTTCAAGTAATGGATCAAACAGCAATTAGCTTATGTAAAGAAAATAAAATGCCAATTTTTGTTTTTAATATGAATAAAAAAGGAAACATTCTAAAGGCTTGCGAAGGCAAAACTTTAGGTACATTAATAAAATAAAGGAGAAAAATTATGGAATTTGATAACATTGTTCTTATGGATTGTGATGAAAGAATGGGTAAGTCTATTGTTTCATTTGAAGAATCATTAGGAAAATTAAAAACTGGTAGAGCTAGTGCTTCTTTAGTACGTGATATTGATATTGATTATTGGGGTTCAAAAACACCTTTATATCAAATAGCTAATATTTCAACACCAGAAGCTACACAAATTTTAATTAAGCCTTATGATAAGAATCAACTAAAGGAAATTGAAAAAGCAATTATTTTGGCTGATTTAGGCTTTACACCATTAAATGATGGAATTTGCATTCGTTGTAATATTCCTCAACTTACTGGTGAAACAAGAAATAGACTTGTAAAAGATTGTTTAAAGATGGCAGAAGATGCCAAGGTTGCTGTAAGAAACATCCGTCGTGATGCTATTAGCGAGCTTAAAAAGGATAAAACTATTCCTGAAGATACACTAAAGAATCTTGAGGAAGAAGTTCAAAAGCTTACAGATAATTCATGCAAGAGAATTGATGAATTAGCTAAGGCAAAAGAAAAAGAATTAACAACGATTTAAAGAAAAGAGGAAAAAGAAAATGGCAGCAAGACAAAATGATTTATTTGGATTACCCTACGTAGTTAGTTTAATTTTAGTAATTATTCCATTTACTTCTGCAATTTGTACTTTTATTACAAGATTGCTTGAAGGTAAAATCGTAGCAGCTTTATTAAGATTATTATTAGGCTGGAACATCATTTGGATTCTTGATATCATTTGTATGGTATTACATAAGAAAATCTTCAGATTATTAAACATCTAATTAAATAACAAATAAAAACTATCCCAAAATTAAGGATAGTTTTTATTTAATATTTAGACATTTTCACTTAAAGTAATTTTATTAGCAATTACTGAAATAGGATTATACCTTTCGTATAAATCATCATATTCAACGATAATTAAATCATTAACATTTAAAGATGACACTAAAGTCCCTTCTGTATGGTCATTAAAGGTTACATATTTTAATTTGTTTTCGCCTTCACTTAAAACCTCTAAATAAAATTTTTCAAAATTAATGCTTATTATTTTTACTTCAACATTTTTAACTGGAACCTTACTAATTTCATATAATGAATAAATGTAATCTCTAGAAATATATTCGATTTCCTCTATGTTTTTAAATGCTAATTTTTCATTATAATCATAAGGTGATAATATGTCATCACTAGATTTAAAATAAACATATCTATTATCTTCATATTCTTTTAAAAATATTGATAATAGGGGAGGAGTAAAATCCTTGCTTACTTCAGTATCTAATAACTTTTTATGAGAACTAAACACACGAATGTATCCTTTATTAATTCTAAGGCCACTATTATCTAAAATAGTATAATAGCCATTTTCTCCACGAAGAGAGATTAAAGTGTCTTGAACTGATAAATAAAGTGTTCCTTTTTCTTCGATATATGTTTCAAAATTAGCAACTACAACTTCAATTTCGTTTAAGCCACAATTAGTTGAAATTACATCATTTGCGTATAAATCCTCTATTTCATTAACATTAATACTGAATTTATAAGCATCGACAATTTTTACATAATCATAAGGATAAGAAACCTTTAAGTAATCATCTTCACTATTTTTAATTTCACTAGTATTATTTAATGTTGTTAATTCCTTACTTTTAAATGATACATTTCTTATTTCATTTGTTTTATTTGAATCAAATGCCTTATAAGCGGCTATACCAATTAATGATGTTTCATTGAAAATAGTGTTATGACGTTTATCATCAATAATAGTAGGAATACTGCTTTCCTTTTCACTATTTATTTCATTATTATTTGAATTAATTGTTAATGCTAAAGGAATAGCAATAGCAATTAACAAAAATGACGCAACAAATCCTAGAATGTATTTATAATTAAATTTCTTTTTCTTCTGCTTATTTACAATATTTTCATAGATAGTTTCAAAATCATCATCATTTGTCTTAGGAATAATCTTTTTAATGTTATCTAGCATTTATTCTTCCTCCATTTCCTTTTTAAGAATACTACGTGCTCTTTCTAAACGCTTTTTGACAGTATTAATTGAAAGATTTAAAATTTTTGAAATTTCTTTAATCTGTAAAGAATCATAATAAAATAAAATTATAACAATTTTATATTTATTATTTAGTTCTTTTACTTTTAAAGATAATTTTTCAAGCCTTAAATCTTCATTTTTACTATCATTTACTAAAGGAATATTATTAATTAAATTGTTATTTAAAGAAACTATTTTAGATTTTTTTCTTATTAAATCCTTGCATTCATTGATTGTTAGTCTGATTAAGTAATATTTTTCATCATCATTACTTTTAAAAACCTTGTTATTTATAAAAAATTTATAAAAAACATTTTGAATTACATCTAAGGAATCATCTTTATTTTTAGTATAACCATAGCTAATATTCATCAGCTCTTGTGAATATAAATCGTACTTTTCTTTAAATTTTTCTTTATTCATAATATTTTCCCTTACATAAATAAAACGTTTAAGCAATTAAAAAGGTGACAAAAAAAATAATTATTTTTACATATAATTTATTTTCATAACAATTGCTTGGTGAAAATCGCCAAAATTTTTCCCAAATATATTTATTCCACCCTTATGTATCGCGTCATCTTTTACACCAATAGATAACGTAATAAAAGGATTATCATTAAGTTTTAAATCACTTAGTGTTATTTTGTTATTAATTAAGACATTATCAACATAACAACCATGTTGATCGACTGAAAATGTTTTTAATATCCCAAATTGCGTAGAATTAATAAACCAGTACTTTGGTGTATATTTACCTCTTCTTCCACCAAAATCACCAGGAGATGTATAGGTTAATATTTCAATATGATTAATCCAAATTGTAATATCAGAAGGCCAATCATTTCTTGAATAAACTGTTTCAGAGCAAAATTCAAAGGAAAAAGAAATAGATTTGTATTTATTTTTTATATCAGTGTTAGGAAATTTATAAGAAACGTAGCCACTTTGAAACCATAAAAGCTCGGCATTATATCTTTCCGGTAAACAAAATGTTGAAACTTCATCATAGCTTCCTATAGCATCATTAATTCCGGCTAAGCCACATGGGGATTTTATTTTAAAATCAAAATAATTGCCAATTGGCATTTCAAAAACAAATTCATTTACTTGCTCAACATTACTCGTGTTTTCAAATGAAATTTTTACATTATTAGCTGAGCGACTACAAAGCTTGATCTGTCCTTTAATACTAGGCTTATAATCAATAAAAATTAATTGTGCTTCTTGAAGTAAAAAAGTATGCATAGCAACAGATGATTTAGGTAAATTCATAATTAAAGCTATTTCACTAATTGTCATAGGCTTATTTTCAAGTAAACGCAATATTTCAAGCCTTTCTTTACTAGCTAATGCTTTAGCAGTAATATAAATAAGTTCTTTTTGCTTTTCATTTTCTAAAGAATATGAGAATTCTTTATTGCTATTAATAATATCACTCATAAAAAATCTCCTTATAATTATTTTATAAGATAAAAAAACATTTATCAATATTTAAATATGAAATATCTTTTTTTTGTTATAAAATAAAATGAATTTTTCATATTTCCAAATAAATGGCATAAAATAAGCATATAATTGCGCAAAATTAAGTTTACAGAAATTTTGTAAGCTTAATTAAAAACATTCTAAAAAACTTGTATAGTTGATTTATTGCATTATATAAAATTAAAATGTTATATTAAATGTGCGAAAGGTCTTATAAGTTTTAGGGTGAGTATATGCAAAGATTAATGAGTGCTTATCCATTATTAGTTAATGATCCATATTTTTCTATTTGGTTAAGTGGTGAAAGATTAAATGAAGATAGGATAATTAGTTGGTATGGTAAAGAAAGAAAAATGTTTGGAATAATAGAAGTTGATGGAGTTAAGTATTGCTTTATGGGTAATCATCCATCTTTTAATCATTTAAAGCAAACAAACATAAATGTAGGTTTATTTAAAACAATATTTACTTTTGAAAATACTGACTTTACATTTAATGTTGAATTTTTTTCACCACTATTAATTAATGATTTAAAGCTTTTAACTAATCCATCATGTTATGTTACATATACTTTTAAAGCATTAACAAATATTAAAAATGTAAAGGTATCTATTTATTTTAATGAAGAGATTACATATGAAATAAAGGATACAATTCGTATGGATGTTATTAAAGCAAGTGATTACGAGGTTGCTTATTTTGGGAAGGATAAGCAAAATATATTTTCACATAGTGCAGATTTAATAAATGCTGATTGGGGATATTATTATTTAACTGGTATGTCTTGTGACTTCTTTAAAGGAAACGATTTATCTTTAAATAATGATGATAGCATTTATATTAGCGCAACTAATAATCATAATTTAATAGAAAAAGAAATAAAAGGGAAATTTATTGTTTCATTTGATGATGTGGTTTCAATATTTTATTATGGTGAATTTTTAAAAAATTACTATTTTTCACATTATAATAAAAATATTTTTGATGCGATAAGTGATTTTTATTATAACTATAAAGAAATAAATCAAAAATGTGCGGAATTTGAAAAAGAATTATTTGAAAAAAGCGCTTATTTAGGAAATGATTATAAAAATATAATTATTTCTTCATACAGACAAGCTATGGCCGCTCATAAAGTAGTCGAGGATAAAAAAGGTAGATTATTATTTTTATCTAAAGAAAATGGATCAGATGGGTGTATTGCTACAGTTGATATAACATATCCTTCTATGCCGTTATTCTTATTATTTAATCCATCCCTTGTTTTAGGAATGCTATATCCAATTGTTGATTTTGCAAGAATGGATGTTTGGGAATTTGATTTTGCACCACATGATGCAGGTGTATATCCATATTGCCTTGGACAATTTTATGCAATATTTAATAAAAATGAGAAATATCAAAAAAATATTACATATTTAAACTTCGATACAGGGGTACTACCAAAATATTACATTTACCCAAAGGGACAAAACATTTATAATTTTGCTAAGCAAATGCCTGTTGAGGAATGCGGAAATATGTTAATTATTTCATATTTACTTGCTAAAGAAACAAATGACATTTCTTTTATAAAAGAAAATTTTGATTTATTAAATAAATGGGCAGATTACTTAAAAAATACATGTTTATATCCGGACAATCAATTATGTACAGATGATTTTGCAGGGCCTTCAAAGCATAACATAAATTTAGCAATTAAATCGTGTGTGGCTCTAGCTTGCTTTAGTAAAATTTCTTCTTTATTAAGTATTAACAATGATAAATATGAAAAAATTGCTAAAGAAAGAGCAAATGACTTATCATTACTTGCAAAACCATATTTACCATTACAAAAGGATGATGAGGAAAACACATATAGTTTAAAGTATAATTTGTATTCTGATTTAATTTGTAGTACAAATTTATTTGACAAGGAATTACTTGAAAATGAGGTTGATGAATATATAAAAAGGAGTATTGCTTATGGATGTCCACTTGATACTCGTTCACTATATTCAAAAACTGATTGGCAAATTTGGGTGGCTTCATTAACAACTAATATTGATAAGCAAAAAGTATTTTATAAGAAGATAAATGAATTTATATTAAACAGTAATGATCGAATGCCATTTGTTGACTGGTATTATTGTGATTCAGCATCTTCTTGTAAGTATTGTGTAGATAATAGAATGTTTACAAATAGAAGTGTGCAAGCTGGATGCTTTGCACCACTATATTACAAATATAAAAAAAATTAGGGAGGGAAAAATATGAATAAAAAGTATTTAGCATTAACAACTTTGGTATTGAGTGGTTTATTTACAAGCTGTGGACTACGAAATGATAGTGAAGAACAAATTGATGAAACTAAAACACAAATAACTGTTTATAACTTTGATGGTGGTATTGGGACTGATTGGCTTTATAAGGTAAAAAATATGTTTGAAGAAAAGTATGCTACTACTTCATTTGAAGAAGGAAAGGTTGGCGCTCAAATATTCATTAATCCACAAAAGACTAATGGCTATGGAACGCTTTCAACATTTGCTGGTTCTACAAACGATGTTATGTTTAATGAATATGTCCGTTATAACGATTATGTTTCACAAATTATTTTTAGACATTTCAGATATTGTAGAGTCAACTGCTGATGGTGATACAGCTACTATTGGATCTAAACTTAGGAAAGAAGCAATTACATCTTTAACAGCTTATGATGGTAAGTATTATGCTTTGCCTCATTATGAGGTTTATCAAGGTTTAATTTATGATATTGATTTGTTTGATTCAAAGAAATTGTACTTTGCAGATGACCAAGACAATGGAAATGAAGGTTTTATAATTAAAAATACGGATAAAAAATCATGTGGACCAGATGGTATTTATAACACAGTTGATGATGGACTTCCTTCATCATATGAAGAATTCTTTAAGTTATGTGACTATATTAATACTAAAGGTTGTACACCTATTGTGTGGACAGGTGAATATTCTGAATACACAGAATACTTACTAAACTCATTAGTAAATAATTACTTAGGTCAAGAGGATGCGATGGTTAATTACACTTTGGATAGCAATGGTAGAAAAATAGATATTGTTACTGGTTTTGATAGCGATGATAATCCAATAATTGACCAAATTGCAATTACATCAGCTAATGCATATTTATTAAAGCAACAGCCAGCAAAATATTATGCTATTAAGTTCTTAGAAAGAATTATGAGTAATAGCTCATATTATTATCGCGATAGCTTATACAATCAAACATTTTCACATACAGATGCTCAAGAAACATTTGTTTTCTCATCTTTAGAAAATAAACCAATTGCTATGCTAATTGATGGAACATGGTGGGAAAATGAAGCAACTAATAGTGGGGCAATTGAAAGATCAATTAATACATATGGCGATAGAGCAAAAAATAGAAATTATGGATTTTTACCTCTACCTAAAAAATTAACTGGAAGAGTTAATGAAAATGAAGGAAATGAACCTGTATTTGAAGATTATATTAATGCTTATTGCTGCATTAATGCTAAAATTGATGAAAGTAAAATTAAACTTGCTAAAGAATTCGTTAAGTTTTGCTATTCTGATATTGGACTACAAACATTTACTGTTCAAACAGGAATTGCAAAAGGTGTAACTTATTCTCTTACTGATGAACAATATGAACAATTATCACCATTTGCTAAAAATGCTTGGTCAATAAGAAAAAATGCCAAAATTGTTTATCCTCATTCTGCTAATAAACTATTTATTAATAATGAAAGAGCTTTAACTAGTGATGTATGGCAAACAACCATTGATAGTCAACCATATTTGTTAACATATACAGCAATAAAAGATGGTAAAAAGAGTGCAAAAGATATATTTAATGGTATGAGAATTAGTAAAAGTACTTGGGAAAGCAAATACGGAAAATGGCTTGATTAGGAAATTATATGAAACAAGAAAGTGCATTTAAAAAAAGAAGAAGAAGTCAATTAATATTTTATATATGTATTGTATGTCTTCCTATGCTACAATTCTTAATATTTTATATTGGGGTAAATCTAAATTCTATTCTTTTAGCCTTTAAAAGCTATGATTTAGAAAAAGGTTATTATTTTTCAGGATTTAATAACTTTGTACAAATCCTTAAAGACTTTAAGGATGTACCATATTTATCAATTTCAATTAAGAATTCTTTGATTTTATATTTAGCAACTCTTTTAGCAATGCTTTTATCATTACTATTCTCATTTTATATTTATAAAAGAAGAACATTTGGAGCATTTTTTAAAATAATTTTATTTTTACCAAATATTGTTTCGGGATTAATTATTGCTTTAATGTATAAATACTTTGTTGAAAATGCTATTCCGGCTTTTGCTTTAAAATTAAACCATGTTATAAGCGGTTTATTATCATCAGCTAATACAGCAATGATAACAATTATAGCCTTTAATGTTTTAATAAGCTTTGGAACACAAACATTACTTTTTTCTGGAGCAATGGATGGAATATCATCTTCAATTGATGATGCTTGTAAAATGGATGGCTGTAGTCCATTACAAGAATTTATTTATATAGTATTACCAATGATTTGGCCAACAATTACTACATTTTTAATTGTTGGAGTTGCAACGATTTTTACAAACCAAATGTGCTTATTTAGTTTCTTTGGTACTAAGGCATCATATTCATATTATACATTTGGTTATTATTTATATCGTTCAATACAAACAGCAACCTTAAGTGATTATCCTTATTTAGCAGCTATGGGCTTGATTTTAACATTAATTGCCGTTCCATTAACATATTTAATGAAATTTGCTGCTGAAAAAATTGGGCCTAAGTTTTAAAGGAGGTATGATTAATGAATAAAATAGTTAGTAAACTAAAAAGAACATTTAATTCTACTAGTCCTTTGTATGTTATTTTGTTTATATTACTTTTGCTTTATGCAGTATTTATTATTTATTTACTATTATGGGGGATTTTAACATCTGTTAAAACTCCAGATGATTTTAGAATAAATGTTGTAGGCTTTCCTAAAGGAAAATGGGCATTTTCTAATTTTAGTTATGTTATTTCAAAATTCTATGTTGATGTTGTTTTAAATGGTGGAATACCTGCTAAAAAATATATTGAAGATATGATTTTATACACAATTTTATATTCTGTTGGTGGGGCCTTTATTTCAACCATTGTCCCTTGTGTTGTGGCTTATGCAGTTTCAAAGTTTAACTATAAATTTAATGCAATAATTAAAGGAATTGTAATTGTAACTATGATTCTTCCAATTGTTGGATCAGCCCCTGCTGAAATAGATTTATTAAGAAAGCTACACTTATATGATTCAATTGTTGGAAACTGGATTCAAAAATTTCATTTTCTTGGAATGTATTTTCTAGTATTCCTATCAGCCTTTAAAACTATTCCTAAGGAATATTATGAGGCTGCTGAAATAGATGGTGCTAATGAATTTAAAATAATGACTAGAATTGTATTTCCACTGGTAAAGACAGTCTTTACAACAATCATGCTAATAAAGTTTGTTGAGTATTGGAATGATTATCAAACACCACTACTTTATTTGCCAACTCATCCAACTCTTGCTTATGGTGTTTATTCATTAAGTGTAACAAATATAAATGGTATGAATAATGTACCTATGAGAATGGCTGGCTGTGTAATTTTATTAGTTCCAATTTTAATTATTTTCATTTCATTTAGGAAGAAAATAATGGGAAATATTAGCCTTGGCGGCATAAAAGAATAGGAGGTATTATAAGTATGAAAAAAAGAAAAATAGCCATTTTACTTGCTTCATCTTTAGCTTTTGTTGGTGTAGTATCAGCTTTTTCATTAATTAAAAATGAAAATATTGAATTATTAGGCTTAGAAAGCATTGAAGGAACCTATTATATTGATGATGAATTTACAGTTCCTGAAGTAAAGGTTAAATATCAAAATAAAGAATATGAATCAACAGCCTATGTTACTTACCCTAGTGGGAATGTTAGCCAAAATAAGACAATCACTTTAAGTGAATATGGTATTTATAATATTTCTTATTTAGCTCATGTTGAAGACAAAATAATTAGAAAAGAAGTATCATTTACGGTACTTCAAAAGATGTATTCAATAGTTGGTAGTAAATCAACAGTAACTTATGGAAAGCATGAATATATGGGTGATGAAGAAGGAATAATTTTAAACTTAGCACAAAATGAAAAATTCACCTTTAATAAGCCAATTGATTTATCAAAATATAATAGTGCTAATAAGCTAATAAGTTTTAGTGTTATACCAGAAACTATTGGAGTTGCTGATGCTAGTAAAATAATTGTTACTTTAACTGATAGATATGATGAAACAAATTATATTAAAATTGAAATCAAAAAATGTGATGATAATTTAGCAAAGTGGGCTGAGGTTAATACATATGTTACTGCCAACTGTGCTACTCAAGATGCAATTGGTCTTGAAGCATATCAAACTACAGGTAACTTAATTACATATAATGGAAACATTTACAGGTTCCATAGAAATAATCCATATGGGGCTAATATATCATTTTCATTAGCTGGAGCTCCACGCTTTGAATCAAAGCAAAATCCAAATTATGATCCTATCTATTTAAAGGAGCAAACATTTGATTTATCAATGGATTATGATACAGGTATTATTTATGCTGGATCAAATACAACTTTTGTTACAGATTTAAAATCAGATGTTATTTATGGAAATAATTTATGGGAGGGTTTTACAACAGGAGAGGCCTATTTATCATTACAGGCAACAAATTATAATGCTGAAAAGCTTAATTTGTTTATAAATAGCATTGCTAATGAAAATGTAAGTAAATATGCCGATAATGTTTATGTAGACGATAAAGCGCCTGAAATTACTATTGATTTAAAAGGATATGATGAAGATTCACTACCTAACGCTAAAGTAAATCAAAGATTTAATCTGTTTGATGCAACAGCTTATGATGAATTTGATAAAGAGGTAGAAGTCAAAAAAGAAGTATATATAAATAGAGGTTTAAAGAATGAATGTAAAATAAATGTTAACAATAATGCTTTTATTCCAACATATAAAGCAACATATGAAATTTTATATACTGCAAAAGATTCATTTGGAAACGTAGCTACAAAGGTTATTAAAATAAATGTTGATGATAATGGAAATTCACTTGAAATAGACAAAATAACTAATGGTGATTTAGTAGGCTATGCAGGAAAGATTGTTAATGTAAATAAGTTGACATATAAAAATAATGAAGGAAAAGTAAGCGAAAAAATAGTTGCAATAAATAAAGATAGTAAAAATGAATATGAGGTTAATAATTATCAATTTTTACCTCTTGAGGTTGGAAAATATGAAATAGTTTATACGTATAGTGATTATTTATATCAAAATGAATATAAATATGAAATTGATATTAATAAAACAGATATTCCAGCAATTATTGACACAATTAATTTGCCTAAATACTTAATAAAGGATTGTGCATATACTCTTCCTATTATTAAAGGATATGAATTTACAACTGGAAAAAAGAATGAAATTGCAACAACAATTTATGTAAATGAAGATAATAAAGGATACGTAAAATTAGATTCAAACATTTATACTAGCAAAGCAAATGAAACTGTAAGCATTAAATATGTTGCTAGCTTTAATAATAAAGAAGAATCTATTGAAAAAGAAGTCAAAGTAATTGATGTTAATTTTAGTGGCTCATTAAATATTGGAAAATATATGTACACTAATGACTTTACATTTGAAGCAACTAGCAAATATATTGAATATACAACAACTAAAAATGGCTCATCAAAAATGGAATTTATCAATAAATTACAAGCAGACAATTTCCAAGTAAAATTGTGCGCTTCAGAGGATAAGCAAAACTTTAATATAATTAATATTTATTTAACTGATAGCACTAGTGATGAAACTATGAAGTTTACATATGAAAAGACAAGATTTGGAACAGTAAGATTTTATATAAATGATGAAAATCCTATTGAATATGATACTTTGTTTGCTCAAAGTGATAATCCAATCACCTTTGAATATGATAATGAATCATTAACAGTTTCCGCTCACCCAAATAAATATATATCTTTAAATGATTTTAAAGGCTTTAAGAGTAGATATGTTTATTTAACATTAGAAATCATAAATGATAATAATAATGCTTCCATAAAGGTTTTCAATATTAATGGTCAGCCTTTATCAAAGGTAACTGGTGATATTATTGATCCTAGAATTAGCGCATCACCAAGCCTTGGAGACAAGCAAATAAATAGTATTCACACAATTAATGCTGTAACTATTAGTGATGTATTGGATACAAGTATGAAATCATATATGAAAGTTACTGATCCTGATAAGGAAGTTGTTAGAAGTGTTGATGGAATTTTACTTGATGAAAAAGCCTCATATGAACGTGATTATCAAATAAAATTAGATAAATATGGCGATTATTTAATTTATTATTATGCAGTTGATAGTAATGAAAATGAAGCAGTTTATTCTTATGTAATAACAGTTACAGACACGACCCCTCCAGTAGTTACAATAGTAAATCCACAAACTGAAGGAAATGTTAATAAGGAAATAAATATAGCTTCAATAAGAATTAGTGATAATAGTAGTAAGACATTTACAATTTATGTTTGTGTAAAGGTACCAAATGGTAAAATTTATTCTCTTGTAAATGTAAATGAAACAATGGTTGTTAGTAAGTCATTTACACCACAAACAACAGGTAAATATACTATTTATTATTACGTAGAGGATGAATCGGGAAATACAAGCTGTGTTTCTTATGAAATAAACGTTAGATAGGAGGAGAGAAAATGAAAAAAATTATGGCACTTTTATTAAGTATAGCATCTCTTTTATCAATTAGTAGTTGTAATAATAGCAATACTGATTCTTCATCTAGCTTTGTTGACTCAACAAATCAAGAGCAAGAGTTTGATTTTTCTGGATCTAATACTAAATATAATAATCATGGTGATGTTAAAGGCTCAATTCATAAGCTAAATCAAACTGAAACAAATGATTATTTCATAAACAATGGCACTACATCATATAAAATTGTAATTGCTAACGATGCAAGTAATGAGATTATTGTTTATGTAAAGGATTTGATTGCTTTAATTAATGAAGCAACTAATCTTACCCTTGAATATGTTTATGAAAAGGATTTTAAAGAAAATGATAAATTTATATCAATTGGTAATACCTCTTTATTTAAAAATAGTGGAATTACCTTAGATTATGATGAATTAAAATCCCAAGGGTATGTTATTAAAACAATAAACAAAGCAATTTATATGAATGGCTTTACAGATTCATCATGTGCTTATGCTATTTATCAATTTTTAACTATGACTGTAAATTATGAGTTTTATGGTCCAAACACTTATTATATTGATAAAAATGTAAGTAGCATAAAATTAATGAATTATGATGTTGTTGATGCTCCAGATATTGAATATAGAATGACAAGCTATAACTTTGCTCAAGGCGCATCAGTAAGAAAATATCGTTTAACAATTGAAGATGCCTTTATGTCAGTTAATGGTGTAAGATGGCATAATACCTTTGAATATTTTCCAAAGGCTACATATTTAGAAAGTAACCCAGAATGGTATTCAGATGATGGTACGCAGCTTTGCTACACAGCTCATGGAAATAAAGAATCACGTTTAAAAATGATTGAGCATGTAAGCGATGTTATTAAAGAATCTATGATAGCAAATCCTAGTAAAAATGTAATTACCTTTACTATTCAAGATAGCGATACATTTTGTAGCTGTACAACTTGTAAGAATAGTAAAATCAAATACAATGGAGCTAATTCAGCAGTAATTATTCAATTTTTAAATGAGGTTTCAAATAATATTAATAGTTGGTTTAAAGCGGAAGGAAAAGAATATGAACGTGATTTAAAAATATTATTCTTTGCTTATTTATCAACAAATGTAGCGCCAGTAAATTATGATAGTAGCACTAATACATATTCTCCAGTTGATAGTAGTGTTGTTTGTAATGATGATGTTTGTGTATTCTTTGCTGATATTAGAGGCGATTATACTCATTCATATTATGATGAAACATCAGCAAATGATATCTATATTAAAAATATGAAAGCTTGGACAAGTGTTAGTAAAACATTCTTCTTTTGGACATATTCAACTAATTTTAGATATTATTTAACTCCATATAATTCCTTTAATGCTATGCAAGAAACATATAAATTTGCTGTTGAATGTAATACGGCTTATTTATATGATCAAGCCCAATATAATCAAGGCCAATCGGCAACTGGCTGGTCATTTTTAAAGGAATATTTAACATCAAAGCTATTATGGAATGTTAATTTAAACCAAGATGCTTTAATAAATAATTTCTTTGCTAATTTTTATTCAAATGAAGCTTCTACTATAATGAAGCAATTATTTGATGAATATCGCGTTTTAGCAACATATCAAACAGATGTTTTAGGATTTTCAGGAGCTAGTTCTATTTATCATAATGCTTTAAAATCAGAATATTGGCCAAAGAACACCTTATTAAAATGGATTAATATGTTTGATGATGCTTTAAAGGCAATTGAACCATTAAGGAAAAAGGATGTTGGAGCTTATCAAACTTATTATAGTAACATTACATCAGAAAGAGTCGCTTATGTATATTTACTTCTTAAGATTTATAATGCTAGCTTATCAAATGATGAACTAACTTATTATAAGAAGTTGTTCCATGATGATGCTGAAGGAAATGGAATGATTTACGAAGGCGAAAATGGATCACTTATTTCCGATATTTTAAAATAGGAGTGGTAAGGCTATGAAAAAAAATACGATTATAAAAGCTATTTCTTCAAGTGCTTTAATGATTTTAACATTAGCATTACTTAATAGTTGTAAAGAAAACAATATTAGTAGTAATAACGAGAACTATAATATTTCATTTGTTGACTCATTTATTGAGCTTGATGCTTATGAAAGTAAAGAATTAATTATTAATAGTGATACAGATAATGTTTTATTTGTTGCTAATGATGAAAGTATAATAAAAATTGTCGATAATAAAATTATTGCTTTAAAGAAAGGTGAAACAAAAGTTGATGCTAAAGTTAATGGTAAAACTTATGCCTCAATAGATGTTTATGTAAATGATGATTCAATGGTTCCTTTTTTAAAGACAGATGAAAAAACAGTAAATATTTTTACAGATTCAAGCTACGTGGTAACGCCTAATGTAATATTTAAAGGAACTATACAAGATGCAACCTATAAATATCATATTGCTAATGCAAGCATTGCTACAGTTGATGAAAATGGAATGGTAAGTGGAGTTTCATATGGGAATACATTATTAACAATTACTGCTAGCTTCAATGGCTTTTCTGGAGATGATTATGAATTTTTAAAGGAGACAATAGAGGTTAATGTTAGTGAAAATGTTATTATTCAGCTAAATGTTTCAAATAGTGAAATATTTAATAGTAATGTTACAATAGGTGGAATAAATTATACTAATGAAGCTACTTTATCAGGTGTTGTTAATATAAACAATAATGTTCAGGATTTATTTGATGTAAATGTTGTTTTAAAATCAAGTGATGAAAATATTGCTTATATTAAAGATAACAAGGTAATAGGTAAAGCTATTGGAAATTGTAAAATTTATGCTGAATATACGACATCTAATGCTTCTTATACTTCAAATTATATTGATATTAATGTTAATAAGCCATTGATAAATGTTAATAATAGCTTTGATATTGATATGTCATTATCTACATTAGAATTAACAAATTCATTCTTAAGTCAAAATGATGAAGTTATTGAAAAGATATTTGATGAAAAGGATCAAACGACAAATATTTATCTTAATAACTCCGTTAAAGGATATGATAAGCTTGGTAAACAAACTTGGATTGTTGAAACTAATTTATATAGATATAAACTAAATGTTATTTTAGCTTCAAAAATAATTAGTAATGCTAGTGAATTAAGAAAGCTTACACAATATGCTAAAAATTTATTTAGAGGCTCAAAAGGCATTGTATCATTCGAAGGATACTATATATTAAGCTCAAACATTGATATGAATGGACAAGCTTTTCTTAAAAATGTAAGTGTGGATTTTGGTGCAACATCTATTGATAATACTGGATTTATTGGAACATTTGATGGTAGAGGATATACAATTTTTAATGCTGTTGTCAGTGCTGATAATGCAGGCTTATTTGGAACATTAAATAGAAATTCAATTGTAGAAAATGTTTGCTTTAAAAATGCTAAGGTAACTGGTAAATCAGGATTAATTTCATCATATTGTGGTGGAACAATACAAAATTGCTATATTGAGGGAAGCATAAGTGGAAATGGAACAAAGAATGCTCAAAAGTCTTTACTTTCAAGAGTAATTCTTCAATCAAGTAATATTAATCATGTCATTATTAATTATTTAAATGCTAATGAAGAAGGAACTTATCAATCAGCAATTGGTACATTAGTAAATGCTAAAGAAGCTAACTTTGAAAGGGTCTTTGTTTTAAATACCACAATTAAGGTAATTGGTACTGAAATTTTAAATGAATATCAAACATTTGTAAATGAAGAAAATGGACAATTTTTAACTTATAAAGAATTGCGCCAAAGCAAAAAACTAGCAGGCTTTAATAAATATTGGTTGTTTGGTGAAGCAGAAATAACTTTTTCTGCTTAACCTCATTTATATAAGGAAAGGAAAAATATTATGAAAAAGAAATTATTAATTCTTACAGTTTTGGGATTAGTTATTGCTGGATGTAATAATAACAATAATTCTTCAATGGTAGAAGAATCATCAAGCAATAATAATTCAAGTGATGTTAAAGATTCATCATCAATTTATGATGGATCATCAAGTAGTAGTGAAGAATCATCTTCAGTTATTGAAGAGTCATCTTCAGTTATTGAAGAATCTTCAAGCATTAGTGACGTGCACACTCATAAATACAATGAAAATGGAATTTGTGAATGTGGACAAAGTAAGCCAGGAGCTTATAAGGTTACAGTTGATGGATCATTTGCTGATTGGCCAAGTGAGGTAAAAACTAAAAAGCTAGAAACATTTGGTGATGATTCTCGTGGCTTTAGCGTAATGGCTTTTACTGATGATAGCTATATGTTTAGTGCAGTATCTATTGTATCAACTTCAAATGTTATTGAAACTGTTGAAATAGTATATAAAGATGGTAAAAACATTAATATTTCATACGATAGTGAAAATAACAGCTATTTTGCAACTGGTGCTGAAGATAATGCAATTGTTACTTTCTATGTTACACAAACCCTTGATGCAAAAACAAATCTTTATACAACAAACTATGAATATATTTTAAATAAATCAGTACTTGCTGATGAAAATGGAAATGTTAAATGTGGCTTTGACGTAAACGTTCCAAATGAAGAATCAAAGGCTTCATATTCATCTGAACAAATTGCTTATTGGGTTTTATATGGAATAAATGCTTGGAGTACACCTGATTATGTTACAATTACAAATAGTGGTATTAATCATAATCATATTTATGATTCAAATTATAAATGTATAATTTGTGGTGAAGAAAAAGGTCAATCAAATTATAAAATTACAGTAGATGGTGATATCTCTGATTGGTCAAAAGATGTTTTAAGTAGTGGTTTAGTAACTACAGATGGTGAAGAAAGACACTTTAAAGTATATGGTTTTATGGATGATAACTATGTTTACATCTTTGCTTCAATTTCACACTATAGTGAGCATGTTGGAACATTTGAGGTTTTAGCTTTAGTTGATGGTGCTTGGAAGGAAAACTATGTAATTAATAATGGAAGCACATATACTTATAATTCTAAAACATTTGAAATGGGTAAGGTTAAAGAGTATGCAGATGATGAAACATTATTAAATGTTACTGATATTGAATTAGTATTAAATAAAGCTGATTTAATGCAAGGCGATGGTAGCGTTAAGCTTGGATTTTCATCTAATTTAAATAGTGAAACTAGTTCGGAACTTGGCTTTTCTGATACTCAAGCTTCATGGTGGGTTTTAGGAAAAACAAATTCTTGGTCAGCAAGTGATCACTTTGAAATAACTACAGCTGGCATTAAACATAAACATAAATATGATGCTAATGATAAGTGCTATTTCTGTGGAGAGGAAAAGCCAATTTCATATGCTATAACTGTAGATGGCGATAATAAGGATTGGCCAGCTAATGTATTAAATAATACTATTAAGACATATGGCGAAGAAAAAACTGGATTTGAGGTTTCTGCATTTTTAGACGATAAATTCTATTATGTATATTCAAAAATAGTTTCAAAAACTGATAAGGTTAATTGTTTAGAAATACTAGCTAAAGGAAATAGTGCGGATATTTTATTTAGATTAAATGATGCCATTCCTGCAGGAGTTTTACAATATAAATGGACACAAAATTTAGTTGATGGCTTCTATATTACAACATTTGAAACAGTAATTGATAAAAGTATTGTAGCAAATGATGATGGAACAGTTAAAGCAGCTTATGACGTCAACGTTGAAGAAAAATCAAAAGCATCTTTCTCTGATGATAATATTGCATACTGGAACATTGCAAAAACTAATGCTTGGAATGTAAATGACCATCTATTAGTTGATGCAAATGGTATTCATCATACACATAAATATGATGAAAATAACACTTGTATGTTCTGTGAAGAAAAGAAAGCAAATGAAACAATTACTGTTGATGGAAATAGCTTGGATTGGAATGCTGATGTATTAAATACTAAACTTGCATCAACTGGTAATGATAATCAATCATTTGAAGTTGTAAGCGTTGTTAAAGGCGATACTGTATATTTCTTTGTAACTTTAAAATGTAAATCAAATACACAAAATACATTATCTGTTGTATTTAATTGTGCTACAGAATTTAAAGTTGTTTATAATGCAAATGGCTTAGCAAGTAAAACTGATAATGTAAAAGAAGCTGCAGCTATTGTAACTTTTGATGAAACATTAAATGTTTATGTTGGAAGTGTTGAATTTGCAATTGCAAAGGATAGTATTACAAATGAAAACAATCAAGTAAAGGTTGGTATTGATTGTTGGACTAGTGATGCTGATGATAAGCTTGGATTTGAAGCATCTGGTGTTAATGCAATGTGGTGGTTAATTAATGGTCATAATTCTTGGGATGTTAATACAAACTTCGTTGTTACTGAAAACGGAATTGCAAAATAATTAATTAAATAAAGCATAATAAAAAGAATATTTATTAATAAGTAAAATTATTAGTAGATATTCTTTTCTTTTATTTATTCTTCAGTATTCTTTAAATCAATATTTAAAAGTTCAGGCATGTTTTTATATAATACGTCAAGGCTATTATATGTTTCTTGAAGTGTTATATTAGCAATAAAGCTATTATAATCATATATAAATTTATAGCCTATAAAATTACTAATACTTACTTCATTATTATAATAATCAAAGTTTGTTTTGCTAACAAAGCTTTTAGCTTTAAAGTAATTATCATCTAATTTTAGTGAGTTTAAATTTATAATATGCTTTTCATCTATTTCAATAATTTCTTTTTCTTTATCTCTATAAGGTATAAAAATTAGATATAAAGGTGTAGATATTTCCCTAATTTTCTCGATTTTTTTAATTTTTTTAAAAAACTTTCTTTCAATGGTATATATTTCGTTATGTAATCTTTCATATTTAGCTAAGAAAACACCATTTAATATTTCGCCATGATAGTTAAATTTAATTGTTACCATAAAATAATTTCCTCATATATTGTTTACTTACCCTTTAAATAAGCAATATTTTAATAAATTTTCTTTTCATTAGTATCATATCATATTTCAATGAATACAGGTACAATGAATTAAGCTAATGAAATTATAATTATGTATATTTTTTATTTATAAATCAAAATGTAAAATAAAGAATTTATTTTAATATATAATTTGCCACTTATTTTTAAGACAATTAAATTATGTGTCATAATAAAATTATATTGACAATATTAATTGATAAATGCTTAAAATTTTGCTAAACTTAATATACTTACTTAAAAGGGGAATGAATATGAGTATATTAAATAAAACTACTTTAAAAATACCTACTCATTTAGCAATAATTTTAGATGGTAATGGAAGATGGGCTTTAAAGCGTCATCTTAAAAGAACCATGGGCCATAAGGTTGGTGCTGAAACAATGAGAGAAATTATTGATTATTCATTTTCTTTAGGGGTAAAGGTATTATCTTTATATTGCTTTTCAACAGAAAACTGGAAAAGAGATAAAGAAGAGGTAGATTATTTATTTACTCTTCCAATTATTTATTTTGATAAATATATTGATTCAATGGTAAATAAAGGTATTAAGGTTATCTTTTCTGGTGATATTAGTAAGCTTCCAAATAAAACAATGCTAGCTTGTGATAAGGCTTTATTAAAGACAAAGAATTGTAATAAGTATATTTTGAATATTTGCTTAAATTATGGCTCTCATGATGAAATAGTTAGAGCTTGTAAGCTAATAGCAAATGAAGTAGAACATAAACAGATTTCTATAAATGATATAAATGAAAAAACAATACAAGATCATTTATATAGCAAGGATTTACCAAATATTGATTTTTTAATAAGAACAAGCAATGAAAAAAGATTATCAAATTTTATGCTTTGGCAAGCTTCTTATGCTGAATTATATTTTACGAAAACATTATGGCCAGCATTTACTAAAAGATGCTTAATAAAGGCATTAAAGGATTATTCAAAAAGAGATAGAAGATTTGGAGGTGTTAAAAAGTGAAGCAAAGAATCATTACAGGAGCTTTAATGACTATATTTGTAACTCCTTTTATTATATTTGGTTCATATCCAATGGCTATATTTATTTTAATACTTATGAGCTGTGGAATAATCGAGCTATTAAAATGTCGTAAGCTACCAATTTATTTTTATGTAATTGGCTTTATTTCAAGCTTTTTATTAATCTTTGATGTACCCATTTATATATTTGAAGAATATAGCTTTTCTTATCTTGAAGGAATATTGCCAAATTATAAAATAAATGCACTCTGGTTAATTTTATTTTTAATTTTAGTATTTATAAGTGGAATATTTGATAAAAATATAGATGTAGGGGATGTTTTTTATGCTTTTACTTCAATAACCTTATTATCACTTGGCTTAAAGGGATTATTATATTTAAGATCAATTGGTGGAGTTGATAATGCTTTAAAGGGCATGTGGATTGTAGCTTACTTGTTAATAGTAACCTGTTGTACAGATATTTTTGCTTACTTTGGCGGAATTAGTTGCTATAAAATACTTGGAAGCGATAATATTCATAAGCTAAATGAAAGAGTTTCTCCTAAAAAGACTATTGAAGGTACAATAATTGGAACTATTTTTGGAACAGTATTAGGCTTTATATTTGCTATATTTGTTTTAAAGGATATGGCTTGGTATTATTATTTGTTGCTATCATTTATTTTATCCCTTGTTGGTCAAATTGGTGATTTAACTATGTCTTTAATAAAAAGACATTATCAAATAAAGGATTTTTCAAATTTACTTCCAGGGCATGGCGGAGTACTTGATAGAATTGACAGCTTATTATTAAATAGTATGGTTGCTGCCATATTTATGTCTATAATGCTATTTATGATTTAAAGGGATTTGATAGAATGAAAAGAGTTGCTATTTTAGGTGCTAGTGGTTCAATTGGCACTAATACATTAGAGGTTATAAGACAAAATAAAGACAAGTTTGAACTTGTTTCTTTTAGTGTTTACAATCAAACAGATAAAATAGAACCAATAATTATAGAATTTAAAAGCGTCTATTTAATTGGAGTTAAAGATAAAAATGAAATAAAGGATTTAATAAATAAATATCCTAATATTTCCTTTTATGAGAAGGATGATGGCTTAAATAAGGTAGCTAGTTCGAAATGTGATATAGTAGTTAATGCCTTAGTGGGCTTTATTGGCTTAAAGCCAACATTAGTAGCTATTGAAAATAATAAGGATGTAGCATTAGCTAATAAGGAAACCTTAGTAGCTGGAGGAGAAATTGTCCTTAAAGAGGCTAAAAAGCACAATGTTGCAATTCTTCCAGTTGATTCAGAGCATTCAGCAATTTTTCAATGCTTAGAAAAAGAAAACAAAGTTAAAAACATTGTTTTAACAGCTTCTGGTGGGCCATTTTTTAAAAGAGAATTTAAGGATCTTGAAAATGTTAGTGTAAATGAGGCTTTAAATCATCCAACATGGAAAATGGGAAGTAAAATAACTATTGATTCAGCAACAATGTTTAATAAAGCCTTTGAAATAATTGAGGCTTATTACTTATTTGATGTTAGTCCATCTAAAATAAAAGTAATAATTCATCCACAAAGTATTGTTCATTCATTAGTGACCTTTAAGGATAATGCCATGAAAGCCGAGCTTGGTGTTAGTGATATGAAAATTCCTATTGCTTATGCTTTAAATTATCCTATAAGATTAAATAATGTTGCTAAAAGCTTAAAGCTTGACAAGGTGGCTAATCTTACCTTTTATAAGGCAAGTTATAAAAAATATAAGCCTTTAGCATTAGCTTATAAGGTATTAAAGCTAAAGAAAACATATCCATGTGTTTTAAATGCTGCTAACGAAGAAGCAGTAAAATTATTTTTAAATGGTAAAATTAAGTTCATAGATGTTTATAATATAGTAGAACAAACATTAAATGCTCATACACCTTTAAATGAAGCTTTGACTTATGATACAATTGTAAAAGCTGACTTATGGGCAAGAGAATATGTAAGGAGGATGTATTAATGTTATCAAAACTTATTTCAATTTTATTATTTGTTATTATTATTTGCTTTTTAATAGCTTGGCACGAGCTTGGACATTTATTAGCAGCTAAAAAATGTAATGTTTATTGCTATGAATATTCAATTGGCTTTGGACCAATTATTTATAAAAATGAAAAGCATGAAACAAAAATTTGTATTAGGGCAATTCCTCTTGGAGGATTTGTTAAAATGGCTGGTGAGGAAGGATTAAATGATGGAGAGGTCTTAAAGGATAATGAAGGAAATGAGATTCCATCAGATAGAATATTAGCCAATAAGCCATTAAGAAAAAGAGCTTTAGTATTAGCTGCTGGAGGCTTAATGAATATTTTATTTGCTTTAATTTGCTTTTATTTTTACATTGCCTTTAATGATATTTCATTTGTAACTAACAAAGCTAATTCAACAGGGTTTGTAACACCACTTACTACTAATGAGGTAACTATTGCTTCAGATTCATTATTAGCAAGTAAAGGAATGGAAACTAATGATAAAATTATTTTGATCAAAACAAGATTAAATGGTGGAGATTATTATGAAGTACAAACGAACACGTTTAAGGATGTTCAAAATGCTTTAAATGAAAGAAAGCCATTATTAGTTAATGATGTTCAAGACATTACAATCACTTATGTGGATGTTTCTGATAATAATAATGAATATATAATTGATGTTAGTAGAACATTATCACTTGATGATGGAAAAGAAGTATTAAGTAAAATAGGACTATCGCAAGGATTAAAGGCTTACGAATATAATCCTTTAACTGCTTTGTATGGAACATTTCATTTTGCTGGCTATTATACAGTTGAGGTAGTTAAATCATTTGGAAGATTATTTATGGGTGATTTTTCGAGTCTATCAGGATTAGTTGGAATTTATGGCACAATAGATGGAGTTACTTCAAGTGCTGCTGTGTCATTCGGGGTAAAAGTTTTAAATATGGTTTATATTGCTGGAGCTATTTCATTTTCATTAGGATTCTTTAATTTAATACCATTTCCAGCTTTAGACGGAGGAAGATTATTCTTTGTAGCTCTTGAAGGTATTAGAAAGAAAAAAATTAATCCTAATGTTGAAGCAACAATTCATTTTGTTGGAATAATCGTTTTATTTGCTTTAATGATTATTATTAACATCAGAGATATAATAGGTTTGTTTTAAATCAGCTAGTTTTTACTAGCTTTTAATACGCTTAGAAGGGACGTGAAAATATGGATAGTCGCTTGAAAAACACTTTAGATATGATAAAGCTAGATAATAATCTTTATGACTATTTTGAAAGTGGTACCTTTAATGAATTAAAGTATAATAAAGAAAAAAAAATATATAGTATAACTATTGCTTTAGATAAGCCACTTCCAGTACAAGTTTACATAAAAACATTAGATGGCTTATCTAGCTATTTAAGGGAAAAGGATAGCGAGGTATTAGTAGCTTTATATATTACTTTAAATCATAAAAACTATGATAATAAGCTAGTTAAGGAATATATTAACTACTATGTTGATTGCAAAATTGAAAAAAAGGAATCATTACTTTTCTTTAATGATCAACCAATGACTATCAAGGATGATTTTATTATAATCACTTATGATAGTGCTTTAATTGAGGAACTATTAAATTTTTATAAGCCAAAAATAGAAAAGTTTTTAAGTGCCAGTGGATTTTCATATTTAAGAATCAAATATGTTTATCTTGAAAAGGAAGAGCCTATATTTGATTATGAAAAGGATAAAAAGGAATATGATGAGCTTTATAGTAGGTTTAAAGAAATGAAAGAAGAAGAAAAAAAGCACCAGCAAGTTTATGATAATAAAAATAAATTCAATAATCGTATTTCCTTTAAAAATAAAACATTCACTAAAGTTGAATTAGATAATATACCTAAAAATGTTGTTGATATAGAAGTAGAAGCAAAGGTTTTTGATGTTCAAGAAGAAGGAAAATCTGGTAAAAGAGTAAAGGTTAATTTTACTAATTATAAAACATCATATACAGCTCATGCTTGGACTAACAAAGAACATACCTTAGATGAATTTAAAAAGTTAAAGGATAAATGGGTGGTTTTAAAAGGAACATTAGCCTATAACCAATTCGATAAAGAAGATTCCTTAGAATTATATACATATGAGGTATTAGATAAAACAGATCCTGTTCGTGAAGATAATGAAGAGGTTAAACGTGTGGAATTACATGCTCATACTAATATGTCGGCAATGGATGGAATTTGTGATGTTAAAAAGCTAGTTGATCAAGCAGCTAAATGGGGACATAAGGCTATTGCTATTACAGACCACGTAGCTGTTCAATCATTTCCAGATGCTCAACGTGAGCAAGCTGCTTTAAAAAAGCAAGGAATAGATATTAAGATTTTATATGGAATAGAATTAAATGTAGCACCCCGTGCTTTAGATATTATCAAAAATCCATCACACATAAGCTTAAGTGATTCAACATATGTTTTCTTTGATCTTGAAACATCAGGGCTTTCATGTGAGTTTGATAAAATTATTGAATTTGGTGCTGTTAAATGTAAAAATGGTGTTGAAATTGATAGAATTGATATTTTAATTAATCCAGGATTTGATGTTTCAGAATTTACAACAAATTTAACTGGAATAAGCAATGAAATGCTTAAAGATAAAAAAACAATTGAAGAGGTAATACCAACAATTGAAGAATTTATTAAGGATTCTATTTTAGTTGCTCATAATGCTTCATTCGATATTGGCTTTTTAACTCACGCTTTAAAACATGAATTAGTTAATCCAACAATAGATACGCTTCCTTTATCAAGATTTTTATTCCAAGATGAAAAAAGATATACACTAGGGAGTTTATGTCGTAGTAAAGGCATTGACTATGATGAAGAAAGTGCCCATAGAGGAGATTATGATGCGGAGGTGTTAAAGGACTTATATTTAAGTGCTATTTTACCGGAATTAACTTCAAAAAAGCTAGATCATGCTGATTTAGCAACGCTACAGTCTCATGAAGTTACTCGTAAAATGCACCCATATCATACAAATATATTAGTTAAAAATATGGTAGGAATGAAAAACTTGTTTAAAATATTAAGTATTGCTAATACACAGTATTTTACAGCCTTAGCTTTAGTACCACCACAAATTATTAATGAGCATAGAGAGGGCTTAATTATCGGCTCATCATGTGCTCGTGGAGAAATTTTTGAACTTGCTTCAACTAAAAGTGAAGCCGAAGTAGTAAATGCCATGAAATGGTATGATTATATAGAAATACAACCACTTGATCAATATTCAATTCTTGTTGATACAGGAAGAGTTGAATCAATAGAAAAGGTTAAAAAGATAATTAACTTTATGATTAAGTGTGCTAATATTGCTAATAAGCCTGTTTGTGCGACAGGAGATTTACATTATATAAATGAAGAGGAAGCCATAGCTCGTGAGGTATTTATTTCAACTCCAGCTATTGGTGGTGGCTATCATCCTTTATTTGATTACCATCATAGAATTAAAAAATATCCAATTCAAAACTTTAAAACAACAAGAGAAATGCTAGATGCTTTTAATTGGCTAGGTGAGGATAAGGCTTATGAATATGTTGTTACTAATCCTAATAAAATAGCTGCTGAAATTGAATATTGCTATCCAATAAAGGATAAGCTATATCCACCATCAATTCCATCATCAGATGAGCAATTAACTAATAAATGCTATGAAACTGCCCATCAAATGTATGGAAAGGTATTGCCAGAAATAGTTGAAGCTAGATTAAAAAGAGAACTTGATTGTATTATTAAAAATGGTTACTCAATCATGTACGTTATTGCTAGTAAATGCGTTTTACATTCAAACTCTCAAGGCTTCCTAGTAGGATCACGTGGTTCAGTTGGTTCATCTTTTGCTGCAACGTGTGCTGGAATTACTGAGGTTAATCCATTAAAGCCACATTATAGATGTAAAAATTGTGGCTATTCAGATTTTAATGTTGATGAAAAATATCGTTCAGGATTTGATTTGCCTGATAAGCCTTGTCCTAATTGTGGGCACAAATTAATAGGCGATGGTCATAACATTCCGTTTGAAACATTCTTAGGCTTTAATGGTGATAAGGTTCCTGATATTGACTTAAACTTTTCGGCTTTAAATCAAGCAGATGCTCACTTGTTTATTAGAGAAATGTTTGGTGAGGATCACGTATTTAGAGCTGGAACTATTGGCTCAGCTGCAACAAAAACAGCATTTGGCTATGCTAAAAAATATTATGAAAGCTTAGGTATTGAAATTAGAAATGCTGAAGCTGCTCGTATTGCTTTAATGTGTGAGGGTGTAAAACGAACAACAGGTCAGCATCCAGGAGGCTTAATTGTTATTCCAAACGATATGGATGTTTATGACTTTACACCTGTTGGTCATCCAGCTGATGATATTGATTCTGAATGGCTAACAACACACTTCGCCTTTGAAGCAATTCATGATAATGTTTTAAAGTTAGATATGTTAGGCCATGTGGACCCAACTGTTATTAGAATGCTTCAAAATTTAACTGGAATTGATCCTAAGGATGTTCCACTTAATGATCCAAAGGTAATTGCTCAATTTAATGGTGGCTCTGTTTTAACAAGTGATACATTAACAGCAGCAGGCCTTCCAGAATTTGGCACAACTGTTGCCCGTAAGATGTTAGTTGATACAAAGCCTACAACATTTGCTGACTTAACAAAGGTGTCTGGATTATCTCATGGTACTGATGTATTCTTTGGTAATATTCGTGATTTAATATTAGATAATTCTTGTGATATTGTTACTTGTATTGGTTGTCGTGATGACATTATGCTAATGCTAATGCAATATCATATTGAGCCTTTAACTTCATTTAAAATCATGGAGGCTGTAAGAAAAGGAAAAGGATTATCTGCTGAATATGAAGCATTAATGGTTGAAAATAAGGTTCCGGATTGGTTTATTAAGGCATGTAAGAAAATTAAATACCTATTTCCTAAGGCTCACGCAGTTGCTTATTGCTTAATGGCTGTGCGTATCGCTTGGTTTAAGTATTATTATCCACTTGAATATTATGCATCATATTTTACATGGAGAAGTGATGCTTATGATATTGATGCTATGCTACTTGGTGAAAAGGAATTAACAAAACGCTTTGTTTCTTTAAATCAAAGAATCGATAAAAATGAAAAACTTTCTGTTAAGGAAGGTGCTTTACATACATTTTATGAAATTGCTATTGAAATGTATAAAAGAGGAATTTCTTTTTCTAATATCAATCTTGATAAATCAAATGACGTTGAGTTTGTAGTAGATAAAGAAAGCAACCAAATTATACCGCCATTTAAGGTTTGTGATGGCATTGGAAGTAACGCAGCAAGTAGCGTAGTTGAGGCTCGTAAAAATGGCCCGTTTGTTTCAAAGCAGGATTTAAGAGAAAGAACAAAGCTTAATGATACAAATATTAAACTTCTTGAAAAAATAGGAGCAATTGATTTAAATGAAACTGATCAATTGACATTATTCTAATATGAAGCTATTAGTAATATTATTAGCTAATGATGATAGTAGTAAGATGAAATCATATGTTAATAAATGTCCATCCTATATGTTTAAAATATTTGATGAGCCATTAATTTCATATGCAAAAGATATTTATAAGGATATTGCTACTAAAATAGTAGTTATTAATGAAAATGAAGCTTATTTAATAAAAAACGATATTAAAGAATATGATAATGTTTTAATTTCTTATGCTAATATGCCTTTATTATTAAAGAAATCAGCTAATAAAATGTTAAGCATTCATATTAAAAACAATAATGATGTTACACATAGTGATAATTTATTTATAATAAATGCAATAACCTTCTTAACTTTTCTATCAAAAAATTGTATTATTAATATAAACAAAATATTAAAGGAGTGTGAGCATCAAGAATTTATAAAGCTAAGTAGTAGTGAAACTAAAATTATTGATACTAGATTTAAATTACAAGAGGCCACAAAAATTATTCAAAAGCGAATAAATAAAATGCATCTTGATAATGGAGTAAGTATTGTTGATGTTGCTACAACCTATATAGGTAAGGATGTTTTAATAGGCAATGATACAACCATTTACCCAAACACTTATATTTTAGGTAAAAGTATTATTGGAGTTGACTGTGAAATCGGCCCTAATGCTTATATCTATAATGGATTTATTGATAATAAGGAAAAATTAATAAATGCTTCTTATAATCAAAAAAATAGCAAATAATAAATAATAAGGGAGAAAAAAAATGCTAGAACGTTTAAAATTAGTTAGTTTAACAGCGAATAAAGAATTAACAGAACAAATTGCAAAAGACTTAGGAGTTGAGGTAATGGATTCAGTAGTTACTCATTTTGCTGATGGCGAAATCCTTTTTGAAGGTAAGCAATCATTTAGAGGAGATAACGTTTATATTATTCAATCAACTTGTGCTCCAGTTACTGAAAGATTGATGGAAGTATTAATCTGCTGTGATGCTTTAAAAAGAGCTTCAGCTCGATCAATTACTTGTATCATGCCTTATTTTGGCTATGCAAGACAAGATAGAAAAGCTAAAGCTAGACAACCAATTACTGCTAAATTAGTTGCTGATTTATTAACAACTGCTGGTTGTCAAAGAATTGTATGTACAGATTTACATGCTTCACAAATTCAAGGATTTTTCAATATTCCTGTTGATGACGTTTCTGCATTACCTATTTTCTATAAATATTTTAATGAATTAAGTCTTGATGATGTTGTTTGCGTATCACCAGATCATGGTGGTGTTGTAAGAACATCAAAGCTTGCTGAAAAGCTAAATGCTCCAATAGCAATTATTGATAAGCGTAGACCTCGTCCAAATGAAGCAGAGGTATTTGCTATAGTGGGTGATGTAAAGGATAAGAATTGTATTATTGTTGATGATATTGTTGATACAGCTGGAACTTTATGTATTGCTGCTGAAAAATTAAAATCACTTGGTGCTAAGCATGTTTATGCTGCTATTTCTCATGGCGTTTTATCAGGGCCTGCAATTGATAGAATTAATAATTCTTCTTTAGAAAAGCTTGTGATTACTGATACAATTCCACTTATTGAAAGCAAGAAAAGTGATAAAATCGAAGTCTTATCTATGGCTGAATTATTCTCAAGAATTATTTTAGCATTAGAGCAAGGAAAATCACTATCTGCAGTTCATAAAAGCTTTGCTAATGAGCATTATAATAAAAATAAATAATTTTACTAAAAGGGTGTTTAATAAACATCTTTTTATTTTTGAACAAAAGCAATATATATTTTTGGCTAATTTTTGCTAATCATATTTTACCCTAAAAATAATTCTTGTTATAATAATATCAAGATTTTAAAGAAATTAAAAAATATAGAAAGGAAAGTATTATGAGCAAGAAATTTATATCTTTTTTAGCACTATCATTACTTATGTTAGGCTGTAATGCTAAAAAGGTTGATGCTTTAGAGGTAACCTCAAATAATGATAAAGTTACATTTGTTAATAATAGTAATTTTAATGTTAATGATAGCTTGATAACATCGACTAATAATTCATCAGATACTTATGTATTAATAAGTAATGATAAAGCAAAATTAACTGACACCTTAGTAATTGAAGCTAAATTGAGTATCTCAAATACTAATGAGGGCGGTTTTGTTTTTGGCGTTAGCGATAATAAAAATATTTTAGAAAATGGCTATTATGAATTAATATATAATTCTTCTTATTTTTCATTAAATAGTTATGTTATTGGTGGACTTGGTACAAATAATCATAATTATAATTTTACAAGTAATGAAGATATTAATATTAAACTAGTATTAACGTCAACAAGCAAAATTATGCTTTATGCTAATGAAAAGCTAATATATGATATTTTTGATTATCAATATCAAGGAGGTTATTTTGGCTTTATTAATAAAAAAGGAAAGGTTGATTTTGCAAATTATAATATTAAAATAAATCATGATGAAATGGCTCTTTCAAATATTGAAATACCAGAGCTTGATTTTATTTATATTCCATATCTTTATGGCTATGATTATCCTTTAAGAGATTATAAGGAGGTAACTGTTAATGTTACCCCAAAGAATGGCTATGAGGTAACTATTAATAATGAAAAAACAAATAGTAAAAAAATAAATTTAAACGAAAGCAATCAAATTGAAATTGTAGCTAGCAATGGGATAAATTCTACTACATATTTAGTTAATACTAGAATAGGCTATAATGATAGCTTTAGACCATATTATCATAAAAGCCCAGAAACAGGCTTTTGTAACGACCCAAATGGTTTAGTATATGATGAAAAAACAGGATTATATCATATGTTTTATCAATATACGAAGACATTAAATAGTGATGTTAAGGGTAATAAGAATGTTGAAGGTGATGGCTCAAGCGATAAATTTGTAAGGTATTGGGCTCATTGTATTTCAAAGGATTTAGTTAAATGGAAGGATATGCCTATAGCTTTAGCTCCTTATAATAAAGGAAATATATTTTCAGGAAGCTGTATTGTTGACACTAATAATGATTCAGGATTTTTTAATGATAATGACAAGGAAGGCTCACGTTTAATTGCTTTTTATACATGGTATGGTGAAAACTGGCATCATCCAATTAGTGCTTCATATTCTACTGACTGGGGAGTAACTTGGACAAATTATGGAATGGTTTTTGATGGCTCAAACGATATTTATGGCGATTTTAGAGATCCAAAAATAATATGGTTTGAGGATGAAACATTAGCAAATGGTGGAACATGGATGATGATATTTGGTGGTTGGACACAAATCCATATTTTTACATCATCAAATCTAAAGGACTGGACTTTTAATTCAAAATGTAAAGGCTTTGATGGTGAAGAATTTATCGGTGAATGCCCTGATCTTTCTAAAGTAAAATGTGATGATGGAACATATAAATATGTCTTAACATTAGCCGGTGAATATTACATTATTGGTGATATGAAAAAAGACGAAGCTAATAAATATTATTTTGAAGCTTTAACACCAGCTCAATTATTATATAATTCTAAGATAATTGCTAATAAAACATGGAATAAGGGTTGTCCATATGCGGGAGTTACTTTTAACCATGAGAAAAATAATAGAACAATTATGATGAGCTGGATGGTTGATTATTTATCAGATTATGTTGATGATAAATATTGGAATGGTTATTTTACAATTCCAGTTGAATTTTCTATTTCTAAATTAAATAATATGTATGTTTTAAAGAAAAAGCCAATTGCTGAAATTGAATCATTACATCAAGAAAAACTAATTGAAAAAGAAAATTATGAATTAACTCCAAGTTCTGAAAATATTTTAAAGGATTTAAGTGGTATTTGTTTAGATGTTGATTTAAAATTTACTTTAAAGGGCGCTAGTAAGGTTACTTTAACTTTATTAAAGTCCAATACAGATTACTATAAAGTTATTTATGACACTAAAAATGCTACATTAACAATTGATTATAAATCAACAGGAGCTAATTGTCCTTGGGAGGATTTCAATCCTAGTGGAAAAATTAAAGCTTCATTATTACCTAATAATAATCAAATATCTATAAGAGTATTATTAGATAGACTTGGAATAGATGCTTTTGCTAATGATGGAACACATGCTTTTTATTCTTATTTTTGGCAAAAGGGTGATAGTAAGATGGAACTATCTGTTGAGGGAGGAAATATAATTATTGATAGCCTTTCTATTTACAAAATGGGAGGAATTAATTAATGAAAAAATCAAATTTATTATTAATAGCTTTATTTAGTGTTTCAATATTAGGCTGTAAAAATAATCAAAATAGCAGTAATACTAATTCATCTACTTCTTCTATAGAAGAAAGTAGTTCAAGTGAACAAGTAAAAGAATTAAGAGCAATTAATATTACAAACTATCAGCATGGGAGTATTAAAGCTAATAAAACTAAGGCCTATGAAGGTGAAGAAATTACACTAACTATTATTTGTGATGAAGGCTATGAATTATTAAGTGGTAACTTAAAGTGTAATGATACTGTAATTAATGATAATAAGTTTATTATGATAGATGAGGATGTTACTATATATGCAATCTTTACTAAAATACCTTATACATACCCTAAAACTAATATGATAGTAAAAAGTAAAGTTAATGAAAAGGAAGCTATTGCTTATTATGAAACTAAGTATATTTTAGCTGGAATTGAATTTAAGATGACAGTTTTTGATGATGAAATCATTGAAGATGGCTATGATTTAACTAAAAGAGATAGTGTTGGTATACTTGTAAATAAAACTAATGAGACAAAGGGCTTAGCAAGTGGTGAAACTATTAATTTTGCTGGTACTAGTAATGGATATTATGAAATATCTAGAGCTAAAAGTAGAACTTCATTTTCAGAAAATGGTGATTTTGAAATGAATATTGCTCCTGGAAACAATTTCTATACAAGCTCTTATAAAACAATCCTTGATGATAAAAATGCTTATGTTGTAACTGTATATTTAGGCTATGATTTATTAAATACTACATATGAGGAAGGCTATAAAAACCTTACAATGTGTCCTTATTTAACAAATGCTAATAGTGATGGAATAAATAATCAATATGGTCAAAATGGTTATGGTTATCATTGCTTTTATAAAAATGCCAAAACATTTGCTTTAATTAACGATGATAATGCTTTTACAAAAAGGGCAACAGGAACAAATGAAGATATTTTAAATGAAGATTCACTACCTGATAATTACATTTTAGGTGCTAACTTTACAGGACCAGGCTGGTGGAATATGACATATGTTTGCTTAAATGAGGCTATATCACTTGAAAGCGTTGAATCTATTATTGTTCAAGTAAGATTTAATGAAGCAGTTGCTGGAGATTGGTTTAGACTTGGAGCTACAACAGATGATGGAACATTCTATGATGCATTTGGCAAGAGTAGTAGTGAAGAATATAGCTATAGCGTTAGTGAAAATATTAAAGAAACTGCAGATTATAATTGGAAAACTGGACAATGGGGTGGATGGGATCCATCTTGGAATAGCAAAATTGCTCCAACTTATTATGTTGAAGTGCCTCTTTATAATATGTTTGCTAGATTTAGTAATGAAGATGGAACTTCATTAAATGATGCTAAAAACAACAATAAGAAGCTTTCTAAACTTGGCGTTTATTTAACAGCTAATGTAAAATATAACCTTTCAGTTGGTAATACTTATGTTAGAAAAAATGGAAAGGTAAAGCAAATAAGCAATGCTATGAATTATTCAAGCACTAAAGAAGAAGGTAAGGATTATTGCTATGCCATAAAGCTTGATAGTGCTCTGCCACAACCAACAACCCTTGAACTAAAGGTATATTCAAAAAGAAACGATGCATAAGGCATCGTTTTTAATTAAACTAATTAAAAATAATGCTATATTCTTTAATCTTAATGTGTTAATATTAAAAGGCAATTAAAAGGAAATAGGATAGCATATGAAAAACAAGTATCAAAAGACAATTAATGCAAGCTTTGTTGGCTATATCGTTCAAGCAATAGTAAATACATTTGTACCATTACTATTTGTAACCTTTCAAAAGGATTATAATATTCCAATTGAAAAGATTACTTTATTAATAACAATAAATTATGTTTTGCAATTATTAATAGATTTGGCTTCTACATTTTTAGTAGATAAAGTTGGCTATCGTATTTGTGTGGTAACAGCTCATTTGTTTGCATTTTTAGGGTTACTTAGCTTATCATTTTTACCAGAATTATTTAGTGATCCTTTTATAGGGCTTGTAATATCTATATTGCTATATGCAGTTGGCGGTGGAATAATTGAGGTTGTAGTTAGTCCAATTGTTGAATCATGCCCTAGTGATCATAAGGAAAAAACAATGAGTATACTTCATTCATTTTATTGTTGGGGATGTGTTATAGTCATAGTTCTTTCGGCTTTATTTTTCTTTATATTTGGAATAAATAATTGGAAAATATTAGCAATTTTTTGGTCTTTGATACCTCTTGTGAATGGAATTATCTTCTTATTTGTTCCTCTTTTAAATGTTATTGAAGATGGCAAAAAGGGCTTAAGCATTAAAGAACTTTTTAAAAATAAAACATTTTGGTTTTTCTTTGTGGTTATTATTTGTGCTGGTGCAAGTGAAGCTGCTATTGCTCAATGGTCTTCAGCCTTTGTTGAAAGTAGCTTAAAGCTTAAAAAAGAAATTGGCGATTTAGTAGGACCTGCGATTTTTGGAGTAATGATGGGTTCATGTAGGTTCTTTTTTGGAAAAGCAAATAAAAAATTGGATTTAAATAAAGCAATGATGATAAGTGGAATAATCTGTGTTATTTCTTACTTAGCAATAGTTTTATTTAAAAATCCAATAATTTCTTTAATTGGTATGGCTTTTTCTGGAATAGGCGTTGCTTTATTATGGCCAGGATCCTATAGTTCAGCTTCAGCATCTATTAAAAGAGGTGGAAACGTTATGTTTGCTCTTTTAGCATTAGGTGGAGATATGGGGTGTATATTAGGTCCAACAATTGTTGGCTTTGTTTCAAGTTCATTTAATAATGATATGAAAATAGGCATTTTAGTTGCTACAATCTTTCCATTAATACTAGCTATATTAATGATAGTTAAAACATTAAAAAAGAAAAAAGAAGAAATAAAGGAAATTTAAAAATATTAAATTGATAATAAAACAACACCAATAGCCCCAAATAATACACCAAGTAGTTTCCACCATTGCATTTTTTCTTTAAACACAATAAAAGAAAAAATAGTAACAAAGGAAAGACCACCAACACCTAATACAGGATAAATAAGGCTTGGAGATAAAGAAGTAGTAGCTAGTAAAATAATAAATAAATTTAATAATGTATTAGAAAAACCTGCACAAGTTGGAATCCAACCGACTTGTTTTAATAATTGCTTTGAATTTGCTTTATCGCTTTTAAGGTATATAATTAGAAAAAATATTGTATTAATTACCATAGCAAAAAACATCATCATGCTTCCATGATTTCCTTCAAAATTAATCTGTTGAGTTTTTTGAATAATTGAGCATCCAGCATTACCTAAAAAAGCAAGTGATACATAAAATAACCATTTAAAAGAGATAGATTTGTCTCTATGATCTTTAGAATATAAACAAAGGAATAATGATAGAGCAACAAACAATAAGCCAATAATTACAAGAATAGTTATACTAGAGCCCCAAAAAATAAATCCCCAAATGGCTGTTATGATAAGAGAAAAAGAAATAATAAGGGATGTTAATGTCGTTGAACCATATTTTAATGCATATATAGTTCCTATAATTCCAAATATATAGCAGATTCCAAATACTAATGAATAAATTAATACATTAATATCAAATGAAAAATTAAAGGTGTAGATTAATCCCCAGCCAATAGTTGCACTAATTGATAACAATAAATTATAAAGATAAATTTCATCTTTATCACTTTTAACTTTTCTATTGAAAAGCTTGCCAAATATATTAAATGTTGAGTTAAGTAATGTGGCTAAAATCAAATAGACATATGGCATATAATAAATACTCCTTTAAAAGATTGAACAATGCTATTATTAAATACTTAACAATTATAACAAAACTAAATATAAATAAGTATTATTATTTTATAAATGAAAAATTTTTTAGCATAGTTATAATGTTTTATCTTTTTTTTGTGAATATAGCAAAAACAAAAAATAATGCAAGCTTTTGAATTGTTTAATCTAAATAAACTATTTGTAAATGTAACAAGTAATTGAAATAAAAATATAAGTGATTTTATGACAAATTTACTAAACAACTATTATCGAAAATAGCTTATTTAAATTTATAATTTAATTGTGTCTTTTGTAAATACGACATATATTGCTACAAAATCAAACAAAAGATTGCTATTTTTTCCATTTATCCATCTTTTTTTTACAAAATCATTTATTTTATTAGATGATATGTTACAATCATCTTAGAAAGAATATTTAATGATAAATTAAAATAAAAAAAGCCTTACACAAGGCTAATGTATGATTTCGCAAAATGCTTATTTGCACTCGTTATGTAAAATCACTTTTATTTTAATTTATATCATTTAGAATGTCAATAGCATTTTAGGAGGAATTTATGGAAAATTTAAAGAAGCTTAGATTAGGACTAGATATTGGAACAAATTCAGTTGGTTATGCTTTATTAGATGAGAATAACAAGTTAATTAGAAAAAACGGTCATACTTTTTGGGGAGTTAGAATGTTTGAAGAAGCTAGTGATGCTAGCAGTAGAAGAAGCTATCGTTCAAATAGAAGGAGACTTTCAAGAAGAAAGCAAAGATTAATGGAATTAAAAGAAATTTTTTATGATGAAATATCAAAAACTGATAAAAATTTCTTTATAAGAACTGAAGATTCATTCTTTAAAATAGAAGATAAAAGATTAAAAAACTCTAGTAATCTTTTTGATGATAAGAATTATACAGATTACGATTATTATCATGATTACCCAACTATTTATCATCTTAGAAAGTATTTGTTAGAAACAACAAATAAAGTTGATATTAGATTTATATATTTAGCAGTTGCACATATTTTAAAATATCGTGGTAATTTTTTGATGCCTGGTGATGAATTTATTCAATCAGATTATGCACAAATCCAAGATGCATTCACTGATATAAATGCAACGCTAGTTGAAATGTCTAATAATTTTGAAGAATATGAAGATAATATCGACGATTATTTTGCACAGATAGATACAACTGGCTGCTTTTATGAAAAATTAAAAGAAATATTAGTTAATGTAAAAGGCATATCAAACAAAAAGAAAGAAATAACAAATCTTTTTAATATTCCTAAGAAATCTCTTGCTAATGAATTAATAATACCTCTTCTTTCTGGAAGTAAGATAAATTTAAGTAATTTATCTATAATAAAAAACGAAAAACATGAAAAAATTGATGTTACTCTAGATGATGAAAATCTTGAGGAAGTTCAAAATAATGCTTGTGAAGAAATTGGAATAATGGCACCAATATTTAGTAAAATAACTGAATTAAAGCGTATTAGTGATTTTTATTTTGTAATTAAAATATTAAATTCCAAAGAATCTATTTCTAGTGCAATGGTTGATATATATAATGATCATCAAAAGGATTTAAAGGAATTAAAACAATTCTTTAAAAAATATTCAAAAGAAGCTTATTCGGCAGTTTTTAGAATAGATAAAAATGATACAAATAAAAACAATTATCCTCATTATATAGGGTATGATAAGGTAAGTGTTAATAGTAGGAATAAAGTTGCAAAAAGATTTGCTCATTGCTCAAGAGTTGATTTTTATAATTTCTTAAAGAAGAAACTATTAGAAATAAAGGATGAAGATGCACAAAATGAAATTTTAAAATTTATAAATAAAATGGATGATGATTCATTTTTACTAAAGCAAAAATCAAATAAGAATGGCGCTTTACCTATGCAATTACATTTGGCAGAGCTAAAAAAGATATTAAAAAATCAAGCTAATAATTACGCTTTTTTAAATGAAAAAGATGAGTCAGGAATAACTAATATTGATAAAATTATTGCAATATTTAAATTCAAAGTTCCATATTATGTTGGACCATTAAATAAAAAATCTGATTTTGCATGGGTTGAAAGAACTGATGAAAGAATTAAACCATGGAATTTTGATAGGGTTGTTGATGTAGATAGTACTGCAGCAAAATTTATTGAAAGGATGCAAAATAAGTGTTCATATTTAAAAGGCGATAATGATTTTTGTTTGCCAAAATCATCAATCGTTTTCTCAGAATATAATTGCTTAGCATATTTAAATAAGCTAATGATAAATGGCTCTTACTTAAGCGTGCAAGATAAAGAAAAAATATTTAATGAAGTATTTTTAGTAAAGAAGCAACCTACAAGAAAAGATTTAGCAAATTATTTTCAAGCAAATTATAATGCAAATGTGTTAACAACAACTGCAAAGGAAATTCCTGAAGTAAATTGTAATATGGCATCTTATTGTGATATGAAAAGAATTTTTGGAAATAGTTTCTCAAAATATAAAGATGAAATAGAAAATATTATTAAGGATATTACTGTATTTGAAGATAAAACTGTTCTTGAAAGAAGGTTACATAAATATGGGTTACCTAATGAAATAATAAAACAGCTAAAAGGATTGAATTATAGCAAATACGCAAATTTGTGTATGAAATTACTAAATGGATTAGTTATTACAAATCCCAATACTGGTGAAATACAAGGAACAGTACTTGAAATAATGAGAAAGACCAACTTAAATCTTCAAGAAATATTATATTTAAAAGATTATAGATTAATTGATGCGATTAATGAATATAATGAAGAATTCATATCTGATAACAAGAAGATGGACATTAAAGAATATCTTGATGAGTTCGTAACAATTTCACCATTATATAAACGACCATTAATTCAAAGCTATCATATTATTGAGGAGATAGAAACTATTTTTAATAGACCAATAGATGAGTATTATATTGAATGTACAAGAACAAATAAGGCAGAAAAGAAAGCTAGTGTTTCAAGATATGATAATCTAAAGCGTCTTTATAATGCATGTAAAGGCAATACTCAATTAATTAATGAAAAAATCGACTTTGATGAGTTAAATAAGTCATTAGATGAAAATAAAAATGCCTTAAAATCAGACTTACTATTTTTATATTTCACGCAATTAGGTAGATGTATGTATTCTTTAGAACCGATTGATATAGAAGAATTAAAGGATAATTCAAAATATGATATTGATCATATTTATCCTCAATCATTAATTAAAGATGATTCAATTGCTAATAGAGTATTGGTAAAGAAAACGTTAAATAATTCTAAAAGTGATAAGTTTTTATATGAAGCAAATGTTTTAAATCCAAAGGCCTATGCCTTTTATAAAAAGCTTTATGAATCTAATTTGATTTCTAAAGAAAAATATACAAGACTAACTGAAAAGGAAATACCAAGTAGTAAACTTGATAAATTTGTTAATAGACAAATAGTAAGTACTAATCAAGCAGTAAAATCACTAATTCAAACGTTAAAGGAATATCATAATGTAAAAGATACAAATATTATTTACTCAAAAGCAGAAAATGTTTCAGCATTTAGACATAAATTTGATTTAGTTAAGTCAAGAACTGCTAATAATTTTCACCATGCTCATGATGCTTATTTAAATGTTATAGTTGGTGGCGTTTTAAATAAATATTTTAGCTATCGACATTTTAATGAATATAAAGATGTTGCTAGAATAAAAAACAATGGTGATACATTAAATGTTGATAAAATATTTGAAAAAGAAGTTGTAATAAATGGTAATGTAGTTATTTGGAATAAAAACGAACTTATTAAACGAATAAAGCATGATATGTATGAAAGATTTGATATTTCAGAAACAATTAGAACGTATAATTCAAATATTATGATCCCTAAAGTAACTATTTTACCTGCAAGCAATGATCAGTTAATCGGAGTGAAGAGCACAACAAAAGTAGCTGATACAACAAAATATGGTGGATTAAAATCTAATTCTTTTTCAAAATACGTATTATTAGAAACCTTAAATAAAGGAAAAGTTACTAGTATTTTAGAAGCAATTCCAAAGATGAATGAAAATAATATTGATGAGTATCTTCAAGCAATTGGTTATAGTGATTATAGAGTAATGTGTAATAATGTAAAAATAAATGCAACATTAATACAGGAAAAGAAAAAATTTGTTATTACAGGTAAATCAAGTGATGCTTATTTGATTAAGAATTTAAATGATAGATTTTTTTCTTATAGTGACATGCTTACTATCAAAAAAATAGATAAATATTTGGATTTTATTAGTAAGAATGAACATGTTGTGGAAAATGAAAATATGATTGTTATATCAAAAGCGAAAGAAGGAAACAATGATGTTATATTAACTGAAAAAGAAATAGATAATTTAATTAATCGAATACTTCAAATGTATGCAACAGCAACTTATAATTATGGAAATATAGTGTCAATAAGTGATAATATTAGAAATAACTTTCAATCTTTAAAATTATCTTCAAAAATTGAAGTTATAAATGAGTTGTTAAAATTATTAAAAACAAATGAAAGGAAGCTTGCTGATTTAACGAAAATTGGCTTATCTAAAAATAGTGGTGTGCTAAAAATCAATAAAAAACTATCAAAAGGCACAAAAATAATTCTTGAATCATATACTGGTTATTACAAGAAAGTTTTATATGAGGTTAAATAATGGCTTTTAGAACCATAGTTATTAATGATAGGTGTAAACTAGAATACTCACTCAATTATTTAATATGCAGAAAACTAAATGATGAAAAAAGAGTCGTGTTAGATGAAATAAAATTACTAATAATCAATTCTACGCAAGTATCAATATCTTCGTATTTGATTAATAAATGTATTGAAAAGAAAATTAAAATTATAATAACTGATGATTCACATAACCCAAGCGGTGAAATAGTAAGTTATTATAATAATTATTACCCTTATAGAAAAATAAAAGAGCAAATTTCTTTCTCTGATGATAATAAAAAGTATTTATGGAAAGAAATAATTTATGAAAAAATTAACAATCAATCAAGAAATCTAAAAATGAAGAATAAATTTCAAGAGTATGAAATGCTAGTTGACTATAGAAATAATATTGAACTTGATGATGTAACAAATAGAGAAGGTCATAGTGCTAAAGTATACTTTAATACCTTATTTGGTAAAGAGTTTAATAGAAGAAGTGATTGTTTTATTAATACAGCTTTAAATTATGGCTATTCTATAGTTTTAGCGACAATTAATCGTGAGATAAAATCATTTGGCTATTTAACAGAACTTGGAATTCATCATATAGGTGAATCAAATCAGTTTAACTTGTCATGTGATTTTATTGAGCCATTACGTCCACTTATAGATTCATATGTAATAAATGGGCAAGCTAATGAAGATAATTATCGAAGTTTATTTATTAATATGCTTTCAAAAGAAGTTTTTTACAATAATCAACTAATTAAATTAGATAATGCAATACATTTATATGTTGAAGATTTATTACTTTACTTAAAAACTGGTGAAAAAGGAAGAATTAAATTTATAAAGTATGAGCTATAGATATATGAGAACATTATTATTTTTTGATTTGCCGTCAATCACTTTGAAGGAAAAGAAACAGTATAGAGATTTTGTTAAATATTTAAAAGCACTTGGTTTCTATAGGTTACAAGAATCAGTTTTTTGTAAAATGGATATAGATAAGCAAGCAATGGATTCATCAATAAAAAGAATTGAATCAAAATTGCCTCTAGAAGGAAGCGTTATTGCTTTAAGCGTAACAGAAAAACAGTTTTCAACAATGAAAATATTACTTGGCGATATAGAAACTGATGTAATTAATTCTGATGAAAGGGTAATAATGTTATGAAAAAAGTTTTTATAAAACCATTAAATAGATTAATTGAAATTGCTGAAAGATTAATTGAAATAAGCATTGATAATCCTTTAATTTTTAGAGAACTAACTTTTAACATGTATGATAATCTTATTGTTAGTGTTGATAATGTTGAAATTGATTTAAATAAATATGGACACATTATTTATAACCCATATGACTTATCACTCACAGACAAAAAAGTTGTAAATGCTTTATATTCAATGATTTCAAAGAATATTAGCAATTGCTATGCTAATGAAATGTTAAGCATTGAAAACAAATTTATAAATATTTTAGATGATGTGTTTTATAATATTCCAATTCCATTTCAATATGAAAATGAAATTGATATTTCAAAGTTATTAGCTTGCTTTGGCGTAAAATATCCAACTGTTGAAAAGGAAAAGTATATAGAACAATTATCCTTATACCTTAAAATTTTTTCTGAAGTGTGTCATATTAAGTGCTTTGTTTCAATAAATCTAGTTAATATGTTAACATCTGAAGAAATTATTTTATTAAAAGATACTTTGAAAGCACTTGATGTCGTTTTAATAGATTGCTACATCAACAATAATGATAATCATCAAAACACATTGATTATTGATTCTGATTGGTGTAGTATTTAAGTGAATCATAACTAGTTAAACCGCTTATATTGGATTTGAGGTTTGCTAGTTATGTAAAATCAGATGTATTGATTACATTAATAAGCGTTTACGTAAGTTAGAAGAAGTTTGCTAGTTATGTAAAATCAGATGTATTGATTACTCTACACTCCAATACTAAATCAATTACTAAGTTTGCTAGTTATGTAAAATCAGATGTATTGATTACTCTACACTCCAATACTAAATCAATTACTAAGTTTGCTAGTTATGTAAAATCAGATGTATTGATTACATTATCTTACTGAAATGAATCGTATTGATGTTTGCTAGTTATGTAAAATCAGATGTATTGATTACATATTATTTCGTAAGAAAAGATAGTAATGTGTTTGCTAGTTATGTAAAATCAGATGTATTGATTACGCCCGAACGCAGATACATCGGTTACGAAACGTTTGCTAGTTATGTAAAATCAAATTAAAAAGGAGTTGTTATAATGAAGAAAATTGATGATATTGGATTATTTGAATGTAGATATGTTTCTGATTTATTTGAATACTCTACAAAAATGAAAGACTGCTCATCAAAGGCCTTTATAAAAGCGTTTGTTTATTCTTCTATTCAAAAAAGATTATCCTCCCAAGCTTTTATTTTAGAATCCTTAGATGTTCCTGCAGCATATGAAATAATAAAAAAAGAAAAGAAATTAACTCGTGGTAAAGAAATATATCCTTCGTATGTAATGGCTTGGATTGGTTATACTATGAAATATTTTGCATACGTAACAAATATTTCTGAAACAGCACTTTATAGAAAAGTAAAACCAGAAGAATTCTATTCATTATATGAAGCTTATCATTCATTAGATAATGACTTAGTAGTTAAAAGAATTAGCGAAGCTAAAAATATTAACTTAAATTTGAACAATATCGAAATATATAAATCCATTAAATAGAATGTAACACGTGTTACAATTTATTTAAGCAAATGTTACATTCTATATAATAGTAGCACTAGAAATAGTGCTTTTTTTGCATTCAATTTCAAAAAGTAATTAAAGATTTGTATAATAAAATGAAAGGAAGTGTTAAGTAATATATATTTAATGTAAACAAGTTTGTTATAGCAACTATATTTACTTTTAAACTTTAAAATGATAATATTAAAGTTAGAAAGGAAACTAATGCTATGAACAATTATGAAAAAATATTAGAAATCATTAAAAAAAATAAAGGCTATATCACAACTAATGAATTAACAAATAATAAAATTGCTAAAATTTATCTAACTAATATGGTAAAAAAGGGAATCATTAGAAGGATTAAAAGAGGCTATTATGGATTAATAAGTTATATTGAAGATGATTTTTATAAAATTTATTCAAAAAGTAAAAGTGTTAGATTTTCATTAAATACAGCTTTATATTTAAATAACTTAACTGATAGAACACCATTATTTTATAACATCACTTTGCCTCATGGTTATAGTGGTGCATTACAAAAAGAGGATAATGTTATTATAACTTATGTAAAAAAAGAATTACTAGATTTAGGTGTTGAAGAAGTATTATCTCCTTTTGGTATGAAAATAAAAACGTATAATTCTGAGCGAACTATTTGTGACATAATTAAATACATTAACAAAATGGATGCTGAAATATTTGCAAAAGCATTAAATATATATGTAAATAGCAATACGAAAAATTTAAATAGGTTGATTGAGTATTCAAAAATAATGAATATTGAAAAAAAAGTTAAACGAATAATGGGGGTTTTATTATATTAATAAGGATCAATTAAAAAATATTATTTCGAAAAAATCAAACGGGAATAGTGATTTAGCATTACAATTATATCAAATGTATTTTTTTGAATCAATTTTAGCAAGATTATCAAAAAGTAAATATAAAAATAATATTATTATAAAAGGCGGATTGTTAATATCATCAATTATTGGCGATGATTTAAGGACAACTAAAGATATGGATGCAACATTAAAAAGCTTACCTTTAACAAAAGAAATTGTAAAAAAAATGTTTGATGAAATTTTAGCAATAAATAATAATGATTATATTATTTTTAAAATTCAAGAAATAAGTGATATACGTGAAAAAGATGTATATGGTGGCTTTAAAATAAATATTTTAGCCACATTTGAAACACTAAAGATTTATTTAACAATTGAACTTACAACTGGTGATAAAATAACACCAAAGGAAATAACATATTGTTATAATTCAATTTTTGATAATAAGCAAATAATGGTTCTTGCATATACAATTGAAACAATCATTGCTGAAAAATTTCAAACAATAATTTCTCGAGGAATTTTTAATACGAGAATGAAAGACTATTACGATCTTTATGTTATTATTAAATATGAAAAGGCAAGAATAAATAATAGTATTTTAGCTTTAGCAATCAAAAATACTTTTTCCTATCGTAATACACCTTTAATTATTAATGAAATAATTCGACAAATAGAAAAAATTAAAGCAGAAAAAAGACTACATATTTTATGGGAAAATTATCAAATTGTTGCTACTTATTCAAAAGGTATAAAGTTTGAAGAATTGCTTAAAGCATTAGATTATATAGTCAATAAAATATTAAATGAAGAAATAATGCTCTAAAATAAAACATGTTTTCATTTTATATTTTTAAAAAGCATATGATTTACATATAAAAGTAATTGACAAATATTTTTATTTTGTAATTTTTTCCATATGCTTTTTATGGTATAATTAAACAAATGGGTAGGTGATTTTAAAATGAACAAACAGCTAATAATCAAAATAAAAGAAGCTTTATTTTCTGTATTACCTGTAGCATTAATTGTCATTTTAATTAATTTTACTCCTTTAGTTGATTTTTCAACAAAAGAGATAATATTATTTACAATTAGTGCATTATTCTTGATTTTAGGTATTGGATTATTCAATTTAGGAGCCGATTTAGCTATGACGCCAATGGGTGAACAAGTTGGAGCCGGCTTAACAAAATCTAGAAGTATAAAAATTTTATTAATCGTCTGTTTTGCTTTAGGAGTGTTTATAACGATAGCAGAACCAGATTTATCAGTTTTAGCTTCGCAAGTAAAAGGATTTATAAACGGAACATTATTAATAGTAATGGTTGGGTTAGGTGTTGGATTATTTTTAGTAATATCTGTCTTAAAAATAGTATTTAATCGTTCATTATCTAGTTTATTAATGTTTTTCTATATGGTTTTATTTTCATTAGTATCACTAGTTGTTGTTAATGAAAATAGTGATTTTTTACCTTTAGCGTTTGATAGTGGTGGTGTTACAACTGGCCCTATTACTGTACCTTTTATTATGGCACTTGGCGTTGGTATTGCTTCAACTATTGGTGGAAGAAACTCTAATGAAAATAGCTTTGGTTTAGTGGCACTTTGCTCAATTGGACCAATTCTAGCAGTATTGATTTTAGGTGTTTCTTTAACTGGTGATATAAATTTACCAACTCCTGATTATTCATTATCTGATAACTTATTTAAAACAATTTTATCAACAACATGGAGTGTTACAAAGGAAGTAACATTAGCTTTAGGGTTAGTAGTATTGTTCTTCTTTATAATTAATTTTATATTTTTAAAATTGCCAAAGAAAAAATTGATTCAAATTGTTATAGGCGTTTTGTTTACTTATGTAGGATTAATAATATTTTTAACATCAGTAAGCGTTGGCTTTATGCCAATTGGTTACAAAATGGGAGCTGAACTTGCTAAAAATAATAATGTAATTACTATTATATTTGGCTTTGTATTAGGTTTAGTAGTAGTCCTTGCTGAGCCTGCAGTGCACGTATTAAATAAACAAGTTGAAGAAATAACAGATGGCATGATAAGTAAAAAATCTATGCTTATAGCTTTATCAGTAGGTGTTGGTATTTCAATTGGTTTATCAATGATAAGAATTATCTTTAAGTTTTCTATAATGTATTACTTGATCCCTGGTTATTTTATTTCTTTGGGATTATCATTCTTTGTTCCAAAAGTATATACAGCAATTGCTTTTGATAGTGGTGGAGTTGCAAGTGGCCCATTAACATCAAGCTTTATATTACCATTTGCAATTGGAATATGTACAGCCTTAAATGGTAATATTCTAAGTGATGCTTTTGGAATTGTGGCTATGGTTGCCATGACTCCATTAATTACAATTCAATTATTAGGCTTTAAAGCGGTAGTAACTAAGTCTATGAAGGAAAAGATTGCAATGAAGAGAATTTTACGTGCTGATGATGATCAAATCATCGACTTTATGTAGGAGGACTTTATATGGCTAAGGAAAATAAAAAAGTAGTAAATGGTAATGATTTTAAAAGCTTAAAGGTCTTATTTACGATAGTAAATAGAAGTAAGGCTACATATTATGTTGATTTACTTGAACAATTTGAAATCAATATGCAAATGGTGCTTTATGGTATAGGTACTGCAAATAGTGAAATAAGAGATTATTTGAAACTAAATGAAGTTGAAAAGGCAGTTATTATTTCAATAGTTCGTGAAGATAAGGTTAAAGATATTTGTAATACCTTAACTGAAAAATTTAGCAAAATTAAAGATGGAAAAGGAATAGCTTATACTATACCAGTTAAAAGTATAATAGGTGTTTCTATTTATCAGTTTTTAAGTAATAATAAGACAAAGTGAGGAGAATAATATGGAAAATAATTGTGAAGTAATTTTAGCTATAATAAATAATGGCTTTTCAGAAGTAGCCATGGACGCAGCAAAGCAATTTGGTGCTCGTGGTGGTACTATTATTCATGGACGTGGTACAGCAAGTAAAGAAGCAGAAAAATTCTTTAATATTTCAATTCAACCAGAAAAGGAAATAGTAATGATACTTATTCCAACTTCTATTAAAGAAAATGTTTTAAGAGGCTTATATACAGCAATTGGTTCACATACCCAAGCTCAAGGAATTGTATTTTCACTTCCTGTTAGTGAAACAGTTGGCTTAAATCTTACTAGTTCTAAAGAAAATGTCAATAATTAATGCTAAAGAAACAACCTTTGAATTATTTTATAATGAAAAAAGAGGTAATACAGACTTATCAGTTTATGAATATGGCTGGGAAAGATGTTGTAATGATAAATTTGTAGGTCCGCAAAAAAGAGAGTATTACTTAATTCATTATATAAGTAAAGGAAAAGGAATATATTCAATAGATAATAAAACCTTTGAATTATCACAAGGTGATTTATTCTTAATAGTACCGAATAAGGAGCATTTTTATAAAGCAGATTCAAATGAACCATGGGAGTATTATTGGATAGGCTTCCATGGCCTTGAGGTAGAAAAAATGCTAAAAGAAGCCAAATTGCTTGATGGAAAATATACATTTCATCCATCTAAAAGCGTAGAGGAAATTTTTAAGGAAATAAGAAAACTTAATGATAGAAACTTAAAGAGTAAATATTTAGTATTATCAAGATTGTATGAATTATTTGCAACACTTCTTGAGGATGCGATGGTTCAAGAAGAAGTAGATGATGAAAATAAAGATTTAGTTTCTAAAATAATGAAATATATTTTAGATAACTATTCAAGTAAATTAAAAATTGAAGACATAGCTAAAAAGTTTGGTATATCAAGATCATATATGTTTCGTTTGTTTAAAGAAAAGCTTAATCTATCAATTAGCGATTACATTTTAAATGTTAGATTAACAAAAGCTTGCCTTCTTTTAAAAAATCCCCAGCTAAAAAATAATCAAATAACAAGCTTGTGTGGATTCTCAGATTATGGAAATTTTTTAAAAACATTTAAGAAAAAGTATGGAGTTTCTCCACGTCAATATCGAAAAGATCCATTTGTTACAACAGAATAAAATGTGCAACAATTTACCTATTTTTTGAAACAAAAGTAGGTTGTATATTGCACATTTTTTCTTTATAATTTTTTTGACAAACAAATAAGGAGAAAGAAATAATATGTTTAAAATTACTTTTTTAGGGGCTGGAAGTACTATTTTTGCCAAAAATGTTTTAGGAGATTGTATATTAACACCATCATTAAATGAATTTGAAATTTATTTATATGATATTGATGATATTCGTTTAAATGATTCGTATAATATGCTAACTAATATTAATAAAAAATATAATGGTAAAGCAATAATTTATAAAACATTAAATCGAAAAGAAGCATTAAAGGATGCTATGTTTGTTGTTAATGCTATTCAGGTTGGCGGTTATAAGCCTTGTACTGTAACTGATTTTGAAATTCCTAAAAAATATAAGCTTAGACAAACCATTGCTGACACTTTAGGAATTGGTGGCATCTTTAGAGCAATAAGAACTATACCAGTTCTTGAAGAAATATTTAAAGACATGAAAGAATTATGCCCTAAGGCAATGTTCCTTAACTATGTTAACCCAATGGCTATTATTACAGGCTACATTCAAAAATACTTATGGCCAAATACAATTGGACTTTGTCATTCAGTACAATATTGTGTTGAAGGCTTATTTAAATCCTTAGGAATGGATGATTTAATCAATAAATGTAAATGGGAAATAGCTGGAATTAATCACCAAGCTTGGCTATTAAAAATAACTGATCTTAATGACATTGACTTATACCCAGAAATAAAAAGACGTAGCTTATCAAGTGAATATAAAGATAAGATGAATTGGGATTTAGTACGTCATGATATGATGCATCGCTTTGGCTATTATATTACTGAAAGTAGTGAGCATACATCAGAATATACTCCTTGGTATATAAAGGATAGATATCCAGAATTAATTAGTAAATATAATATCCCACTAGATGAATATCCACGTCGTTGTGAAAAGCAAATTAAAGAATGGAATGAAATGCGAAGTAAATTGACTTCAAATGAAATTGAACATGTAAAAAGTAAAGAATTTGCTTCAGGAATAATAGATGCAGTTATTAATAACGTTCCTTATGTTGTCCATGGTAATGTATTAAACAAAAATTATATAACTAATTTGCCAAATGATGCTTGTGTTGAAGTTAAATGCTTAATTGATAGAGAAGGAATTCATCCAACATTTGTAGGTGATTTACCAGAGCAATGCGCAGCTATTAATAGAACAAATATAAACGTTCAAAATATGACTATAAAAGCTATTAAAGAAAGAAAAAAGAACTTAGTTTATATGGCGGCTTATTTAGATCCACATACACAAGCTGAATTATCACTTGATGATATTAAAGCTTTATGTGATGACTTATTTGAAGCTCATAAGGATTGGATTGATAAATATGAATAAAGTAATAATTGATACAGATATCGGTGATGATATTGATGATATATATGCTTTAGTATTAGCATTAAAATTAAATATTGATATTAAGCTTATTATGGTAACTACTAATAATACTAAATATAAAGCTACCTTGGTTGCTAAAATATTAACATTACTTAATAAAACAAATATTCCTATTTTTATTGGTAAAGAAAATAATTGCAAGCTAAAAGCACAAGATAAATGGATTAATAATTTTTCTTTAGATGATTATAAAGGTAAAATAATTACATCGTATAAGGAAATAAACGATTTATTGATTGAAAATAATTATTTATATTTTGGCTTTGGTCCAATGGTTGAATTATCAAATTTATTAGACATTTATTCAAATATAAAAAATAAAATAAAAGTTATAGCAATGGGTGGTGCAATTAATAGAGGCTACATAAATCAAAGTGAAGCTGATGTTGAATATAATGTAATTATGGGAATTAAAGAATATGAAAATGTTATTAAAAATGTTGATTTTACTTTAGTGCCTTTAGATGTATGCCGCGATATTATAATTAAAAAGCCATTATATTTAAAGCTAAGGGAAAGTAATAATATAGCATGTAAGCTTATTATGGAAAATTATAAGGTATGGCTAGATGATTATGTTGGAGGCGCAATAAAGTTTGATATTAATGAATCAACCTCTATTCTTTATGATTTAGCACCTTTAATGTATTACTTAAACGAAAGCAATTATAAAAAGGAAGAAATATACATAGCAATTGATAATAAAGGTAAAATGATACAAGGTAATATTAAAATAAAAGCATTGTTAGATGTTAAAAATCAAGAAGAAATGTTAAAACAGGTAGTTAATTACTATAATTCATAATGAAAAAATTTTTTAAAGCAATAAAGACACAATGGATTTTATATTTAATATTACTACCTAGTTTAATTTATTTAGTTATATTTTGTTACGCACCTATGTTTGGTATAGTAATTGCTTTTAAAGATTATGTTCCAAGCCTTGGAATATTTAAAAGCCCAAATGTTGGTTTTGCTAAATTTGAAATGTTCTTTAGTTCTTATTATTTTAAAGACATTTTAATTAATACCTTAGCTTTAAGTGTTATTTCTTTAATTGTAAATACGCCACTTCCTATTATTTTAGCCTTATTAATCAACGAGGTTCAAAATAAAAAATTCAAAAAATTTATCCAAACAATTTCGTATGCGCCTTATTTTATTTCCTTAGTTGTATTAGTTGGAATGTTTAATATGTTTTTAAAAACTGATGGTGGAATGATAAATAAAATTCTTAATTTATTGAATATCCCTAGTGTTGATTTTTTAGGAAACGAAAAATATTTTAGAGCTATATATGTTATATCAGGCTTATGGCAAGGAATAGGCTGGTGGTCAATTATTTATGTTGGAGCTTTATCAAATGTTGATAAATCCTTACATGAGGCTGCCTCAATTGATGGCGCTAGTCGTTTTCAAAGAATTATCCATATTAATTTACCATACTTAAAGCCTTTGATAGTAATTACCTTTATTATGGCTGTTGGATCATTAATGAGTGTTGGTTTTGAAAAAGTTTATTTAATGCAAAATGCCTCAAATAGAGAGGTTAGTGAAATAATTGCAACCTATGCTTATACAGTCGCTTTTAAAAATACTAAAGATTTTGGCTTTGGTAGTGCAATTGGGTTATTTAATTCTGTCATTAATTCATTTTTATTAATAATTGCTAACTTTATTTCTAAAAAAGTTAATAATGAATCTTTATTTTAAAGGAGGGATAATAGATGCTATTTACAGATAAAAAAGATAAATTCTTTAATTTTATGATTTATTTTTTATTAGTATTATTTGCTTTAACTATTATTATTCCACTTCTTTATGTATTAGCAAATTCACTTAGTAATTATATTGATGTTTATAATGGCAATGTCTTTTTAATACCACGACATATTGATTTTGAAGTATACAAAATAGTATTATCAAATGATTATATTTTAAAAGGGTATAGAAATACTATTATTTATACAATACTAGGAACAATTATTAGTTTAGTTTTAACATTTTCAGCAGCATATCCTTTATCAAGAAAAGATTTTAAATACAAAAAAGCAATAATGATTATATTTTTATTTACAATGTTTTTCCAAGGTGGAATGATTCCAACATATATAATTGTCGATAGTATTGGTATAAAAGATACAATATGGGGTTTTATATTACCAGGGGCTTTAAGCGTTTGGAATGTTATTGTAACAAAAACATATTTGCAATCTTCAATTCCTTTTGAAATGTATGAGGCAGCTAAAATTGATGGAGCAAATGATTTTAAAATATTAATTAGAATTGTTTTACCACTTTGTAAATCAATAGTTGCTATTATGGCTTTGTTTTATGCTGTTGGTTATTGGAATTCATACTTTAATTCATTACTTTATTTAAATGATTCTAATCTCTTCCCACTTCAAAGAATCTTAAGTGACATTATTATTGCTTCAGATACATCAAGTATGACAGGAGCTAGTGGAAGCTTAAAAGATCAAGGGAAAATGGTTGAATCAATTAAGTACGTTACGATTGTTATTTCAAGTGCTCCAATTTTATTACTTTATCCTTTTGTAGCTAAATACTTTGAAAAGGGTGTAATGATTGGTGGCATTAAAGAATAGGAGGATAAAAAATGAAAGAAAAACTATTATTATTAGCTATGCTTATGCCTTTAACTTTACTAAATGGTTGTAATGATAAGGTGTCTTATGATCCAAATAATTTTTTAGAAACAGGTGATAAAATTGTTAAAGACAAGATAACTTTAAGATTTTTTGCTCCCCTTCATTCATTGCATACAAAAGAGGGCTATAATGCAATGAAATTATTTAAAAAGATGGAAGAAATTACAAATATTCATATTGAATGGGAATATGGTTCAACACAAAAATATGATGAAAAAAGGGCTGGGCAATGGACTAGTAAAAATCAAGTTGATGCCTTCTTTTTATGGAATAGTACGGAAGAGGTAAATAAATATGGTAAAAATCAAACAATTTATGATTTAACTGACTATATTTATCAATATGCACCTAACTATACTAGTATTTTAAATTCTAATTTAGAATATAAAAAAATAGCGACAATGGATGATGGAAGGATGTATTCAACACTTTCTATAAATGATGTTCCAAGAGATCAAACATTTAAGCAATACATTAATAAAGAATGGCTAGATAATTTAAATTTAAAAATGCCAACAAATGTTGATGAGCTATATAATGTTTTAAAAGCTTTTAAAAACGATGATCCAAATGGTAATGGCATCCCAGATGAAATACCTCTATCTTCTGCTTCATTAAATCAAACAAGAAATTTTTTAATGAGCGCATTTGGCTATGTTTCAACAGGCTTTGAAGTAAATGATGAAAATAAAATTATTTATGTCCCAGAAACAAATAATTATAAAGCATATTTAGAATATACTGCTAAATTATTTAAAGAAGGATTACTTGATAATAATACATTTAATATGGATGAAAGGGATTTATCAGCAAAAGGTGAATTAGTTGGGTGCTTTGATACTTCTGCTGCTTATTTAGTAGTTGGTGAGGATAATGATGAAAAGTATGATGCAGTTAGTGCTTTAACATCATCTATTAATAATAAACAAATGTGGTTAGGCTTTAATACTGTTAGTCCATCAGCTATTATAGTCCCAAAAACATCACCATATGTTAAAGAAATTGTAAGATGGATAGACTTTTTATATAGTGAAAAGGGAATTGAACTTCAATCATTTGGTGAAGAAGGGGTTGATTTTACCTATGATGATGAAAGTAAAACATCATTTACCTTTAATGTTCCAGAAGGTAAAAATATCGAGGAGTTTAGAGGAACTATTACTCCAGGAGTAGGACTTGGAGTTGTGACTTATTGGAAAAAGGATTTTGTTTTAAAGGATAATAATAAATTCACTAAAAGAATTAATAAGGTTGTTGAGGATGCTAAATATATGGATTATTTAAAAATACCAGTTCCAGAGCTTATTTATACAAGTAATGAGCAATCACGTGTAGCTATTATTGAAACTGACTTAGATATTTATATGCAAGTATTTGAAGAAAAGGTTGTTAGTGGAAAATTAGAATTAACTGATGATGAATGGAATAAGCATTTAGCTAATTTGAAGAAGCTAAAAATTGATGAATTAATTAAAATTAAAAATGATGCATATGAAAGGTATTTAAAAAGGTAAATAAAATGAAATATAAACATTTTGCTTTATTTTTAATGGGCTTATTATTAATTGGAGGTTGTAATAATGTGGAAAACAATCCAAGTAAAGATCTTATAGATAGCTTAAGTAGTAGCGAATTTGAAACAAGTGTAGCAAATAATGAGTTTATTGGCTTAAGTGATATTAAAAATGTCGGAGTAAATGAAGAAAATTTTTATAATGAAAAACTTTATAGTAGTGAAAATAAATCATTTGATGTAATTATTGATGCTTTAGATTTCAATGTAAATGGAAACGATAATAAGGATGATACATTAGCTTTTATTTCTTTAATTAATAAGGTTAAGGAATATGAAAACAAAAGCGTTAAAGTATTGCTTCCTAGTGGAAATTTAGATTTTATTGAAAAAATAAATCATTTAAATAGAAGCTATGGAATAGTACTAAATGATTTAAAGAATGTCGTCTTTAAAGGAAGCAACACAAACATTTATTTTCATGGTGAAATTGGTGGCTTTATTCTTGAAAATTGTGAAAATGTTTATTTTGAGGATATAAATATTGATTATGCTATTCCTCCATTTGTTGTGGGAAAAATTAAAGAAAATGATGGAAAAACATTTAAGGTAAAAGTAAATGATGGCTACACAGTTAATGAAAATACTAAAGTAGCAGCTTTTTTAGAATATAATAAAACGTCATTTACTCCAAGAAGTAAAGGTAATGATATTTACGGTAATGTAAAAAATGTCAAATATCTAAATAACAATGAACTTGAAATCACTTTTAATTCAACATATAATGTGGCTCCATATGATACTTTAGTGGTTATAAGGCAATATTTATATGAGCATGATTGTATATTTATAAATAACTCTAAAAACATATATTATGAAACTGTAAATGTTTATAGCTGTCCAGGAATGGGAGTTAGAGCTCATAGTAGTGAAAATTTATACTTTAATAGATTTAATGTTAAATTAAAACCAAATACGGATAGATTAATGACTTCAACTGCTGATGCCCTTCATTTTATTGACTGTGTTAATGATTTAATTGTATCAAATAGTTTGTTTGAAAATTGTGGTGATGATGCTTTAAATTCCCATGGAGCATATTTACAAATAAAAGCAATTACTGATGATTATAGCATTGAGGCTATTAATCCTCGCAGTTATAATTTTATTCCAAGTATTGGAAATATCCTTGAAATAAATAAAAGAAACGACTTATCTTTAGTTCAGCAATTAACAGTTAAAGAAGTAGCTACATTAAAAAATGGTGGCTTTAAAATAACATTTAATGAAAAATTAAGTAGTGATATTGCTATTAATTATGTAGTTGGTAATGCCTCAAGATGTACAAAGCTTCATTTTTATAACAATATTGTTCGTAATAAACGTTGTCGTGGGGTATTAGTTCAAAGTCGTGATACTATTATTGAAAATAATACATTTGCTAATTTATCAGATGGTGGCATTTTAGTTACTGCCGATGCTAATAATTGGTATGAATCAATCACTAGTCAAGATTTAATTATTAGAAACAATAAATTTTTAAAAAACAATTATGCTGTGGGTAATACATACGGAGATATTGCTATTTCATCATATGGTGAAAATTATAATTTAGCCTCATGCGGGACACTAAAAAACTTTTTAATTGAAAATAATTTCTTTGCAAATGGAGCAAATGGTGCAGTTTTTGCTAATTCTGTAAGTGATTTAACAATTAAAAATAATTGTGTTTATAATATGGGATTACAACCAAAAGCAAAATCAGCAAATGTTGGCTTTTCAATATCATATTGTGATGATGTTAAAGTAAGTAATAATAGAATTTATAAAAACTCATCGGCAGATTTTAAAAGTTTAACGGCTGGTGGTGGAATGAATGCTAACAATTTATTAGTTAGTAATAATACAGGTGTTGATGTATCAAATATTTTTAATGAAAGTGAAACTAAAACCTTTAGCATTATTAAAACTAATAGTAATGATTTAATGGATGGCGAAGGTTTAAGTAATTGGAAGAGCATTGAAAGTAATATTGCTTTATATGGCTTTAGCGATGTTGATTTAAATGAGCTTGAACTTGATGATACTACCTTTAAGATTAATGAACTAAAAATGACTTACAATGATGAAGGAATTTTTATTGGCTTTGATGTGTTTGATGATGAGCTAATTTATAATTATCAATCTTCTTGGGAAGGTGATGGCGTTGAAATATTTATGTCATCTGAAATAGAAAGCTTAGATCCATTAAGTGTTGTAAAAATATCTAATACTGATACACTTGAAATATTTATGTCAAATGACGCTATAAATGGTAATAAATTAGTCGAATTAAGAACATCAGCAAATATAATGGAAAAGCAAAATCAATTTAAAATAGTATTTGAAGAAAAATATGATGGAAAAGGTTATGTTGGTAAGGTATTTATTCCATTTTCAGCAATTAAAGGAATAAAAGATAACTTAATGAATAATAAACCATTTAGCTTTGCTATTAATTTTATTGACTTAGATTCATATGGTATAAGAAGACAATACGCTTCATGTCCTCATATTGTTGAATATAACAAATATATTCCAAGCAAGATGAGTAGAATTGTTCAAGGAGATTAGTTATGAAAAGGAAATCATTTTATACAGTCTTAATGATTTTATTATTATCTTCTTGTAATACTAACAATTATTTTGCATCATCAAGTGAAGAAATAAGAGATAATGGAGCAAGTGATGAGTTTAATCCAATTTCTTTAGCAAATGATAAAAATGCTTTAGGGCAATATGATAGCGATGCTAAAAATGAAAATAGAACAATTGATGATCCTTTATATGATAAAATAATAGCCAAAAAAGAAATATTAAAGGTAAATGAAACATACATAGAGGATTTTGAAAAAGATTTCTTAGATAGTAAGCTATTTATTAATGATGTCGAAAGTACTGCTGAATGTTCAATTAAAAATACAACTAATGCTAGTATTGATAATAATTCATTATTTTTAAGAAGTGATGGGAATTATAAGGGCGTAAAGCTTGGAGGTATGAAGTTTGCTAAATATGGTTCATATAAAATAGAATTTGACTATAAAATTATTTCTCCATCAAATGACTTTTTCTTTCAAATAGAAACACCACTTGGTGGAGCAAGTGAAAGCATTTATTCAACAATTACTGGAAGTAGTGGAAAAATAGGACATAATGAACTTTATGCTAATTTAAAGGGCTATGATGATTATTATATTCATTTATTTCCTCGTGATTTAAGTGGCGCAATTTCTTTTGATAATATAAAAATAACAAGATTGAATAGTAAACCTGTTATTTTAAATGGTAAAATTGACATTTTAGATAATAAAGCATTCCTTAGCTATGATTATTTTGATAGTGAAGATGATGAAGAAGAAAATAGTGTAATTCGTTGGTTTTCAGCCTTTAATAACCAAGGCGTTAATAAAAATTATTTAGATAATAATTCAAATGAATTAGAAATAACAAGTGTTATGGAAGGCTTATTTTTAGGTGTTGATATTACTCCTATTTCAAAGGGAAATGATAGTCAAAGCGTTGGTTTAAGTCAAACTTTTTATAGTAATCATCCAATAAACAAGGAGGCAAAAAATATTAATGCTTCAAAAAGATTAAAAGATGAGGAAAGCTTTATTGAGAATTTTGAAAATGATATAAAAGATGAATATAACATTTACTTTAAAAGTGAAAGTTTAACATCAAGTGTATATTATACAAATGATGCCATAGCAGGTGACACATCAATTTGCTTTGAAAGTGCTGGAGCTTATTCTTCATCTATATTTGAAGGAATAAAATACGATGCTAAAGGTATTTATTTAGTAGAATTTGATTATAAATTTATAACTAAGTGTGATAATTTTTATATCCAATTTAGATCAAATAGTGGGTATACTGCTTCAGATGTATTTACTAATATAAATATGCAAAGTGTAATTGAAAATGAAATAAATCATTTTAGTTATGAATTTTCTTTAAATAATTATAACGATTATTATTTAATGATGTTCCCAGCAATTTCTTCATGTAAGATTATTATTGATAATATAAAAATAACGAAAAAAATCGGCTATAATAATGAAATTAAAAATGTAAAGCTAAATGTTAACGAGGAAATAAGTGAAAACTTTGATGATTTAGCTAATTTAAAAATTGGAATTGACAAATCGCAAACACCAAATTGTAAAATAACTAGTGAAAATGCTATTGAAAATAATTCACTATATATTGAAAGCTCAGGTCAATATAAATGCTTATTTATTAATAAAGGTATTGAATATGAAGTTAATGCCACTTATAAAGTAACATTTACATACAAAATAATATCATTAATAGATACCTTATATTTTCAATTAAATAATGGTAGCGATACTATTTATAAGCAATTTGATAATGAAAATGGATTAAACAAAATATGTAGTTTTGAATTTACATTTACTATAAAAAATAATACTAATTATGTAATACAAATATTCCCAGGTCAAAAAAGTGGGGTAAGTAAGCTTTATATTGATAATTTTATAATAAAAAGAATTAAATAATAGGAGGAAGAAAAAATGAAAAGAAAATATTTAATCCTTAGTTTATTATTAGTTGGTTCGTTAGTTAGCTGTAATACAAATGAAAGTTCTTCAAATGAACAAGTTAGTGAAACATCAAGTATTGAAGAATCATCAGTTAAGCAAGACTCAAGCTCAATGAAAGAAGAATCATCTTCAAGTATAGAAGAAAGCAGCTCAAGTGTTGAAGATAGTTCATCTATTGAGGAAAGTAGTTCGACAATTAGCGATGAAGAAACTATTAATGGAGTTATTTCTTCAATTTCCTATGAAAAAGAAGTTACAAATGATTTTGATTTAGTTTTAAAGAAGGATAATGTTACTATAGCATATACAAGTAGTGATCAAACATTCCTTAAAATAGAAAATGATAAAGCTAAGGTCATTAGACCTAGTGAAACATTAAGCGATGAAGAAATTACTATAAAAGCTGCTTTTACTTTAAATGAAACAAAAAAAGAAAAAGAATATGTAGTTATAGTAAAGGCTTTAAAGGTAACAAATATAAATGTTGCAGAAATGCCAAATGAAAAATCTGTTAATGTTGGTGATAGCAATATACAATTAACAGGTGGAAAAATTACTGTTTCTTTAGACGATAATACAACTAAAGATATTACATTTGCTGATGTAATAGTTAAAGATTTTGATACAACAACTTCTGGAGTTAAGAAAGTAACATGTACATATGCTAATATGGACTTTACTTTAAATCTTGGCTGTATTAATAAAGTTGTTAATAAAAAACTAAATTTAAATGAAAGTGTTGTTGAAACATTTGAAGATGAATTTAATCCAGTTTTAAGTTTTGATAATTCACAGGTTAGTAATTCTAAAATTGTTGAAAGTGATACATTAACTGGTAATAAGGCTTATTATTTTGAAAGTACAGGAAATTATGCCTGCTTATATATTAATGGTGGTGTAGAATTTGAAAAAGATTGTACATATACTGTAACATTTGATTATATTGTTTTAAGCTTTGTTGATACAATTTATTTCCAATATAATTATGGAGAAACAAAGTTCACTCAATTTGGAAGTAATGAGCTAGATGTAGTTAAGCATTTTGAATATACTACAACTTTAAATGGAAATAATAGTGTTATTCAAGTTTTCCCAGGTGGAGGAACTGGCAAAACATCTTTATTAATCGATAATATTAAAATAAGTAAGGTATTAGTTGAAGAAAATGAAATTGTTAAAGGTGCATTAAAAGTAAATGAGTATGTGTTAGAGAAATTTGGTGATAGTAATAATCCAATCTTTTCATTTGATTTTGCTGAAGCTAATAATTCTAATGTTACTACTAATGATGCAATAGATGCTTACTCATTATATTTTGAATCAAATGGTGAATATAAAGGTGTATTTTTAAAGAATCAAACATTATGGGAAACAAATGCTTCTTATACAATAGAATTTGATTACAAAGTATTAGAATTAAGCGACACAATCTATTTCCAAGTATATAATGGGTCAAACGTTTCTTATGAACAATTTGGAAGTAATGAACTTGGAGTAATCAAGCATTTTACTTGGACATTTAATACATTAGATAGCAATGAAGTATTAATTAAAATATTCCCAGGTGGTGCAAAAGGTACTACTAAATGCATTATTGATAATTTAAAGGTTACAAGAAATGAATTAAAAAAAGGGAATGTTAATTGCGAAGGAAAATTACAAGTAAATAACTTTGTAAGTGAAAATTTTGATGATACAGAAAATGTTGTGTTAAATGTTGATTTAGCGCCAACTAAAGACTCATCAGCAATTAAAGAAGGCTTTGAAGGAAACTGTATTAATTTAGTTTCAAGCGGAAATTATTTAGGCTTTTATATAACAAAACCAGGCTTATGGGAAGCAAATGCTACTTATACAATAGAATTTGATTATTATGTTGTTTCAATTTCTGGCGCACTGTATATCAAGTCTTATTCAGATGTTGAAAAAGATGCCCAACTTGTAGCAGAAAATAACAAAAAATATCATGGTGTATACGTAGTTGAGGTTGGCCAATCAGCAAATGTTGTATTACAGTTTTTCCCAAATGCTGCTTGTGAGGTACAATTTGATAACTTTAAAATAACAAGAAACTCATAGAAAAAAGCTATAATTAAATTAAAATTTAATTGACTTAGATGGTCAAAATATAGTATCATAATAAGTGGCCTTATCCGGCCAGTAGTAGCCCCGGTACAGTTACTATAAAAAAGGAGAAAAAAATTATGCAAAGACAAACAACAGTTATTAAACCACAAGATATTACACGTAAGTGGTATGTTGTAGATGCTACAGACATTCCTTTAGGAAGATTAGCATCAAAAGTTTCAATGGTATTGACTGGAAAATCAAAACCAACATATCAACCAAACATTGATACAGGCGATAATGTTATCATTATCAACGCACAAAAAGTTATGCTAACAGGAGATAAACTAAATAACAAGAAATATTATAATGTTTCTGGTTACCTAGGTGGTCTTAGAACTCGTAGTGCTAAGGTTATGAAAGAATCATATCCTGTTGAAATGGTTGAAAGAGCCGTTTGGGGAATGCTTCCAAAGGGAAAATTAGGCCGTCAAATGTATAAGAAATTACATGTATATGCAGGTAATGAGCATAGTCAACAAGCTCAAAAGCCAGAAGTACTTGTAATCAATAAGTAGGAGGAAGAAAACATGCCAGCAAAGAAAAAAGTTGAAGCAGTACGCTATACAGGTACTGGTAGACGTAAATCATCTGTTGCTAGAGTAACTTTAGTTCCAGGTAATGGTAATATTACTGTAAATGGAGTTAAAGTAGAAGATTATCTTCCATCTGCAACATTTGTTATGGATTTAAAGCAACCATTAGTAGCAACATCAAATGAAACTCGTTTTGATATCATGTGTAATGTTAAAGGCGGAGGATACAATGGTCAAACTGGTGCAATCCGTTTAGGAATTGCAAGAGCTTTACTTGAAGCTTCTGCTGAATATCGTCCAACATTAAAATCTTTAGGTTTATTAACAAGAGATGCTCGTGCTAAAGAACGTAAGAAATATGGTCTTAAAGGCGCAAGAAGAGCTCCACAATTCTCAAAACGTTAATTTATTTATGCAAGAAAAAGATCCAATTATTTGGGTCTTTTTTTGCGTTTTATTTAATATACTTAAATGGTGTTAACTATGAAAAAAGCAGTATTATTTATATTATTTATAAGCATGATAATTATTCAGTTAATGTCTTTTTTTATGACGTTTAAAGTAAAGGAAGTATCATCATTAATCAATAATATTATTTTTATTGACCCAGGACATGGTGGTAAGGATAATGGCACACATTATGAAAATGTTTTAGAGGATGAATTAAATTTAAAGCTTGCTATAAATCTTTATGAATTAATATTAAATGATGGTGGATATTGCTATTTAACTAGAAATGGTGATTATGATTTAAGCTATGCTTATTCAAAAAATCATAAATTAGATGATTTAAATAAAAGAATTGAATATATTCAAAAAGTAAAATCAACATTATTTGTTTCCTTGCATTTGAATTACTATCCAAGCAATAATGTTAATGGTTTACAGGTTTTCTATCAACAAAGTAATGAAAATAGCAAGTATTTAGCTAGTATTATGCAAAAAATCCTAAATAATGAAAATGTTCATAAAAAGAAAATAAAAAAAGGAGATTTTTATTTATTAAACAATTGTCAGGTGACAGGAATATTAATTGAATATGGTTTTTTATCAAGTGAATATGATAGGAAAAAATTGTTGGATGATAAATATTTACTAAAACTTGCAAAACTAATAAAAAATGGAATAAATGAATATTTAAAAAATTATTGCTAAAAATAGTTATGGTGATTAAATGAAAAAAATTATAGCTATTTTTTTTACTGTTGCAAAAAGTGTTACATTCATTTTACTTTTATTTTTCCTTTCTGCCATTATAGTTTCTTACTCATTAAGTAATGAAAAAAGAATAAATCCTTATTGTATAAATAAATATCAAAATGAAGTGATTAAAATTAATGATACAAATATCAAAGACTATTCTTATAAATTTGACTGCAATACCTTATATTTACAAATCACATTACTTACTGATAAAAATGATGATTTATTAAAAACTTTAAAAATTATAAAAGAAGAGGTATCAGAGTATGATTGCTTTATTCATATAGCATTAGGTTATAATGATAAAACTTATTATGCGTCAATTTCAAAGGACAGCAAGGAAATATCTTTACTAGGAAAAGAATGAAAAAATATCATTCTTTTAATTTATATGAAATTTAGTTGACTTGTCAACTATTATAGCTATAATATGTCCATGAAAGAAGGTATAATATGGATTCTAGAAATATAACTAAAATAGTTAGGAATATGATGCTTTATAAAAATAAGAAAAATAAAGGAAAAGTGTTTTTAAATGATAGTGAATTTGAAATGATAAGATATTTAACTAAAAAAGGAGGATTATCTTTAGTTGATTTATCTATGTATTTAAATGTTGATAAATCACTCGTTACAAGAATGAGTAGAAAACTCTTAAAACTTGGCTATATAGAAATTATAAATGATACAAATGATAAAAGGAAAAAAATTCTTGTTGCTACGAAAAAAGCTAAAGAAATAAAGCAAGAGGTCGCAAATGAAGAAATAGTTTTTTACAATACTTGTTTAAAGGTTTTAAGTAATGAAGAGGCAATTGAATTTGACAAACTAGTAAATAAGGTCTATTTAGAATCTAAAAGATTAAGAAAGAGTGGATTTAAGGATGTCAAAGAATAGATATGATAGAATAAGTACGTATTTTAAATTAAACAAAAAAAGTTTTATATTTGCAACATTATCAGGAATATTTTATAATGCTTTAATGGTTTTTATTCCAATTATAATGGGTAAATTAATTAATGCCTTTAAAGAACAAGCAAGTAAGCAATACATAATACAATTTGCTCTTTTGTTTTTATTGTTTGTTATCTTCATACAATTCAATAGATTTTTAAAGAGATATTATGTTAGAGATTTTGCTAATAGAATGGTATTACAAATGCGAACAGTTAGCTTTCTTTCTTTAATCCATGATGATATTAAAGAATCTTCTTTAGTCACTAAAGGTGACATTATGAATAAAAATTTAGCTGATATTAAAGATAGTGCAGAAGGGGTTAGAAAGATATTAACTGAGATATATGATAGTATCATTTTGATAAGTGGCTATCTAATTAGTTTATTTGTAATGGATTATAAAGCCTCTTTAATTGTTTTAGCTTTTGTATTTTTATCTATTATATTAGCTAAATTAATGAAAAAGATTATTTATAAAACCACATCAACTTATAAAGAGTATTTTTCAAAGGAAAAAGACATTACATTATCTTCTTTAAAAAATGAGATATATTATAGAGGCGTTGGTGTGAGTAGCAACTATTATGATAAATTTAAAGAATCTCAAGATGCTTTAGAAAAAAAATCCATCAAATCAATGATATTTAAAGGCTCACTTGAGCCAATATATCAAGCAATAGCGTTACTAGGTTTATTCTTTGTTGTTTATTATTGTGGAATAAAGGTAATTGACAAGACATGGCTAATCGGTACTTTTTTGGCATATTTAACAACATATATGCTAGTTGCAACAAAAGCTTCAAAGGTTGGGAAAGTATTTAATGCAAAAGCAACACTTGATGTTTCTTGGAAAAGATGTTTGCCATATTTAAAAGAAACCAAAAATGAAAAAGAAATTGAACTAATAAATAAGAATACAACGTTAAAAGTTAAGAATTTGTCGTTTGGTTTTACAAATACATTTAGCGTTAATAACATAAGTTTTTCATTAAATGAAGGAGAAGCATTGGCAATATGCGGAATAATACATACAGGGAAATCAACTTTAATGTCTGCATTAAGTGGTGTTTATGATTATAAAGGAAGTATAAAACTTTGTGGCATTGAACTAAAAGATGTAAAAAACGAAATAAAAGAAAACTTTATTGCCTACGGAACTAATAATGTCGAGATTTTTAGTGATACTGTTAAATATAATGTTAGCTTTTCAAATGAAAATGTAAAAAAAGAATTAGAAATGGCATGCTTTGCTGACATTAATGAGAATGAAATATTATCACATAGTAATAATAATTTATCAGGTGGAGAGCAAAAAAGATTGCAAATTGCTAGATGCCTATATAAAAGTAGCAAACTGATACTACTTGATGATCCATTTAACGCTATAGATATAAAAATGGGAGAGGAAATTATAAATAATATTAAAAGCAATTATAAACATTCGATAGTCATAATAATTAATAATCAAAAGGAAATATTATTAAAAATGGATAAAATAATTTTTTTAAAAAATGACGGCTATTTATATGGAAAATATGATGAATTAATCAAAGACAAAGATTTTAAAAATCTTTTAGGAGAAAGATAATATGGTTTTAAAATGTGTTGTTAATTATTTTAAAAGACATTTGCATATATTATTTTTAACAATCTTTGCAGTTTTGTTAGTAACCTTGCTTGCTTTAATACCACCGCAATTACTACGTATTATAGTTGATGATATTTTTACGAATAATGATTACAATCGCTTGTTTATATTTGCATTATTATATATGATTGTTTTTGTATTTACTAATTTAATAAATTTTTTAAAAGAAATACTATTAGTTATTATTTCAAATGGAATCGGTAAAAACATAAGGCTTTCAATGTTAAAAAAAGTAAATAAAATGTCTTATAACAATTTCTTAAAATATGATTCGGGCACTTTAGAGGCTTATTTTTCAAATGATGTTGATGAAATAAACACTCTTATTACGAGTGGTGTTATTTCAATGACTATTGATGGCATCAAAATGATTGGAATAATTATAACAATCTTCTTATATGATTATTTATTTGGAGTAATTACTTTACTAATAATACCTTTAATTATTATTTTTACATTATGGATTAGGAAAATGATGTACAAGGCACAATTGACAAATAGGAAACTAGAAGGAAGTATTAATAATTTAGTTCTTGAAAATCTTGATAATATTGTAACTATTAAATCATTTAGAATTTATGATAAAATTGAAAAGAAATATAACAATATATTGAATAATCATTTTAAAACAAATCAAAAGGTTAATACCTATGATGCAATGTTTTCACCAGTTATGCAAATACTAAAAACATCACTAATTGTTTTAATAATTGTTCTTTCAACAATAAATGAAAATTTGTTTGGTGTTAGTATTGGTGTACTTGTAAGCTTAATAGATTTAATTACGTCATTATTTACGCCACTTGAGAATTTAGGAATGGAAATACAAACAATTCAAAAATCATTTGCTGCAATTAAAAGAATCAATGATTTTTTTAAATTAGAAGAAGATGATGAAAAACTAGAAAATGTAGTAATTGATGATAAAAACATTATCTTAGAATTTAAAGATGTAACTTTTTCATATGATGGCAAAGAAAACGTTTTTGAACATTTTAATTTAAAAATATCTAATAATGATAGATTAGTATTAAAAGGAAAAAGTGGTAGTGGAAAATCAACTATTTTTAAATTAGCTTATGGGTTGATTAAACCAACAAGTGGTAGTGTTACAATTAATAATATTCCAACATATTTATTACCTAATGAATTAAAAAGAAAATTTTTTGGTATTGTTTATCAAGATTACTTTTTTTCAAATGGAACAATTAAAGAGGAATTAACTTTATTAAATAATATTAGTGATGAAAAAGTTTATAAGGTATTAAGCTTAGTTGGCTTAAGTAGAATAACTAATATAAATGAAAAGCTAAATATAAATGATTATTCCACAGGTGAATTATCAATGTTTAATATTGCTCGTGCTATATTGCTAGATAGCAAAGTACTATTTTTAGATGAAATGAATGCTAAAATTGATGCTATTAATGCAAAGCATATAATTGATGTTATTGATAATGTATCAAAGAATAAATTAGTTTTATCAATTAATCATTATGGTGAATTGCTAAATAATAGTAAAATATTAGAGTTAGAAGACAAAATATGATATCATTAATTTAGGAAGTGATGCTTATGAAATATGTGCTTATCAGTGGTGCTAATGGTGGAATGGGAAAAGAAACAATTTCATATTTAGTTAAACAAGGGTATTATGTTTTAGCTTTGGACAATAAAGAAATGGAAAAGCAAGAAAATGTTTATCCCATTTTGGCGGATGTAACAAATGAAGAAAGTATTAATAATGCTTTTAATAAGGTATGTGAAATAACATCCTCTTTATATGCAATTATTCATTTTGCAGGTATTTATATGCTTGATTCTTTAGTTGAAATATCATCTAATAAATTTAAAAAGATTTTTGATATTAATGTTTTTGGTGTATTTTTAATTAACAAAACTTTTTTATCGTTGTTAAAAAGTAATAGTAAAATAATTATTACTACAAGTGAACTAGCTCAATTAGATCCTTTACCATTTACGGGTTTATATGCAATTAGTAAATCAACTCTTGATAAATATGCTTATTCATTAAATATGGAACTACAACTTTTAAATATTAAGGTAGTAGTTTTAAGAGCAGGTGCTATTAAAACTGATATGTTAAATGTTTCCACGTCACAACTTGATGACTTTTGCAGTAATACAAAATTGTACAAATGTAATGCCAAGCGATTTAAAAGTATTGTTGATAATGTTGAAACTAAAAGTGCTTTACCTATAAAGGTTGCACAAAAAGTAAATAAAATATTAAATAAGAAAAATCCAAAATTTGCATATAAAATAAATAATAACAAATTGTTAAAATTATTAAACATTCTTCCAAATAAAATGCAATTATTTATAATAAAGCAAGTTTTAAAGGATAATTAGCAACAAATATCTTTTATGTGTTGACTAAATTATTTGACTATTTAAAAATAAAAATATAGACTTAAGGTGAAAGAAAAAGATAGAGGTTTAAAATGTTAAAGGTAAAAGAAGTTAAAACAAATAAAGAAAAAAGAGATTTTTTGAATTTTCCTTTAAAAATGTATAAGGATAACAAAAACTTTGTTCCACCATTATATATAGATGAAAAAAAGATTTTTAGTAAAAAATATATATATTATGATACTTGCGAAGCTATATATTTTAATTGCTATGATGATAAAATTGTTGGAAGAATATCAGCAATTTTACAAAAAGCAAGTAATGAAAAATGGAATCAAAAAAGGGTAAGATTCACAAGATTTGATGCCATAAATGATGTAAATGTTGCTAAAGCATTGTTTTTAGAAGTTGAAAAATGGGCAAAAGCAAAACAAATGGATGAAATAGTTGGACCACTTGGCTTTTCTGACCTTGAACGCGAGGGACTATTAATTGAAGGCTTTGACGAACTTGCGACTTTTGAAGAACAATACAATGCGCCATATTATCAAAAATTAATAGAAGAATGTGGCTATGAAAAAGAAGTGGATTGGCTTGAACATAAATTAACAGTTCCTAAAGACAATTGTCAATTACTACGTCTTGAAAAATTAAGCGATTTAATGATGAAAAGATATAATCTACACTATGCAAATTGTAAAAGTATAAGCATAATTATCAAAAGATATGGTAAACAAATATTTCAAGCTATTGATAAAACATATGAAAACATTTATGGCACAGTACCATTTACAGATGGAATGAGAAAAATGATGATTGATAACTTTAAATTAATTGTTAGGCCAAAAGATGTGGCTTTAATAGTGGATGAAAATGATAGACTAGTTTGTTTTGGAATAATTATTCCCTCAATTTCTAAGGCGGTTCAAAAATCAAGTGGGCATTTAACAATTCCAACAATTGTTAGAATTTTAAAAGCTAAGAAAAATCCTGAAATAATAGATTTAGGATTAATTGGCGTATTGCCAGAATATGAAATGAAAGGAATTGCTTCATCAGCACTTGCTAAAATTATAAAAACATTAGAAAAAGATAATATAAAATATGCTGAAACAAATCTAAATTTAGAAACGAACTATCATATTATTAATCAATGGAAAAACTTTGACGCAATACAACACAAAAGGCGTAGATGCTTTATTAAAAAAATAAACTAGAATACTCACTGTAAAATAGTGAGTATTTTAATTTAATAAAGCAACGCCAAAATTCAAATAAATAGCAATCATTAGCCAAACCAAATAAATAAGATTAACATAAAAAAGTTTTTTCTTTATTTGACTTATAAAATAAACAAATACAAAGCTTAAAAAATAAATAATAAATAAAAGGACAAGTGCAACTAAGAAATACCCTAAGATAAAAAATAGAACATTCCATAATGTATGGGAAATTAAAATTAGTAAATATTGCAAATATATTTTTTTGCTATCCAAACAAGTATACATTGTATAATACATGAGTGCATAAATAATACTCCATACTATTATGAAGATATAATTAGGTGGAGAAAATGTAGGAGTATTAATAGTTGTGTATTTATATTTACCAAAAATAATAGCTAATGAGCTAGTTAATATGCATACAAGCAAGGGCAAAAAAATTTTTAAATGTTTTTTCATTCTATCACCTAAATTATTTTATGCATTTCATAAAAATAATATGAAGTTAATAAAATATAATCTATATAATGCGTGCGCGCACTCGCGTACAATAAAAATTGAATAAATTATTAATACTATAAAATTAGTAAAAAAAAATAAAAAAGATGTTGACATAAAAAAGTTAATGATGTATTATATATGAGCAGTCGACGAAAAGACTGAGAAATGATCTTTGAAAACTAGACAGAAAACAACGTC
>CAKPXF010000002.1 GCA_934201705.1 uncultured Bacilli bacterium
TTTAAATACTTATTAAAAACTATGAATTTCTATGGGGAACCCCATTACTCCTCACCACATAGAATTCCGGAGAACCATTTTTTTTGCTATTTTGCTTTTTAAATCACTTTTGTTCCTAGTTTTATATAACATTTACTGTTGACATTGTTTGATATACATTAGCTTCCTTTGGTTGCTTTTTACCAAGAGGTATGATTTCTTCTTCAAGCTCTTCAATTTTATTAATTGTACCATTAGTAAAATCAACAAGGCGAGCTTTACAGCTTTCAAGCCTTAATAATAATCCTCCAAGTCTAATTTCTTGAACATCAAAGCCATGTGGCTTATTTTCTTTAAACCAAGCAATTCTAAAGTAATTAATAAACTCCTTTAAATACTTAATTGTATAAGTATATTTTTTAATTACCTTTCTTAATTCTTCCTTGTTATTATCTTTATAAGCTTTTCTTGTATTAACTCCTAAATCATATTTATAAGATAATAGCTTAGCAAGTGATGCATAATAGTCACATAGGTAATCATATTCTTGCATTTTTCCTTTAGCATTTAAAATCTTTTTAGCATTTTTTCTAATGAATTTTACTTCATTTCCCATTACTGTGTAATCATTAAATCCTAAGAATGGATCATTATAAAGCATATATTTACATAGGTTAGTTAAGCCATAATTGTCTTTATCATCAACTACATTTAATAAATCAAAATTCATAAAATAATCAAACTTAATATTAAATGTATTATAAAAATCCTTCTTTATTTGCTTTTCATCAGTTATATTATTATATATTTCTTTAGCATAGAATAATGAAGGAAGTGTTGCAAAAAAAGAACATTCACCACCATTATCCTTCCAATGCGTCATAATAATTGTGTCAATATCTTTATGTTCCTTTACGCTTGACATAGCAGCTTTCGTTACATTAATTGTAAATCTATTTTGTGGAGCAAAGCCAGTCCATGTCCATATACCGCCAGCAAAACAAATGCCATTATCAAATTGTTCGTGACATGAAAGCATGCTATCATAAACATTTTTGTCTTGATGATAATAATCCCAATAAATTAACTTTATGCCTTGTGGTACTAATTTTTTTACATCATCAGTTAATGTGAATTTTTCATAATCATAATAGCCACCATTAGTAGCAATTGAAAAGAACATATCAGACCACATCATTATAGTAAATCCATATTTCTTTGCTATTTCATTTACTTTATTTAAATGGCGTAATAAAAGTTCCATACGATGATGATAACCATGTAAAGTTAAATATCTACCAAGTCCTAGCATATGAGCTTCATCCATACCTATATTAACATTTCTTGAAGTAAAACATTCACTTAATGTATTAAAGATATTATCAATTAATTTATAAGTTCTTTCATCGTCAACAAGTAAAATATCATTAACATCATTAATAACACCATATTCATCCCATCTAAAAATTTGATTTAAGTGAGCAAGCGTTTGTACACAAGGAATTAATTCAATATTTTTACTTTTGGCATATTTATCAATTTCTTTTAATTCTTCTTTACTATATTTTCCTCTTAAATAGCCAAACATTTTTTCATTGTTTACTTCATATGTATCTTCAGTATAAAGCATTAACATATTAAAGCCCATTTTATTTAGATTATCTATATGTTTTTTTACAGTTTCTACATTTAATACAGCATTTCTTGAACAATCAAGCATTACTCCAAATTTCTTCATAAAAATCTCCTTTATTTACTTCACTATCATTATATCTAAAAAACAAATAATTGCAAACAAAAAGAACTTTTTAAGTTCTTTTTAGTTACTATTCATAATAATCAAATTCGTAATCACAAATTTTGACACTATCTCCATCCTTAATACCAGCCTCTTTTAGTTTTTCTTCAACACCATTGTATCTTAATATTCTCATAAATTTTAAGACGCCGGCATCTGTTGAAAAGTTTGTTCTATAAAAGGCCTTTTCAACTGGATTTCCATAAACAACATAAAATCCATCTTCATATTTAACCTTACAGAAATCTTCTTCAGTATTAAGATAAACCTTATATTCATCTTTTTCATCAAATAATGGAAATCTTGGCGTGTTATCAAGAATCTCTGATAATTTGTAGATTAATTTATTAATGTTAGTTTTTGTAATTGTACTAACTTCAATAATTTCAATATCATCTTGTAGTTTTGCTTTAAATTCTTCTAAGAACAAATGTGCTTCATCTTGATCCATTTTATTAGCCACTATTAATTGAGGACGTTTTAATAATGAAGGATTATATTCTTCAAGTTCATGTTTAATTGTTAAATAGTCATTATAAGGATCACGACTTTCAGTTGATGCCATATCAATTACATGTACTAAAACTCGACACCTTTCAATATGCTTTAAGAAATTAAAGCCTAGTCCTTTGCCTTGGCTTGCTCCTTCAATTAATCCTGGTAAGTCAGCAACTACAAAGTTTTTGTTTTCATCTACTTTTACAACTCCTAAAATTGGAGCAAGTGTTGTAAAATGATAAGCTGCTATTTCAGGCTTTGCCGCACTAATTACTGAAAGCAATGATGATTTTCCAACAGATGGAAAGCCAACAAAGCCAACATCAGCAAGCAACTTTAATTCTAAACGGACAGTGATTCTTTCACCAAATTCACCGTTTTCGGCAATTTCAGGTGCTTGATGACGAGATGAAACAAAGTGGCAATTACCTCTTCCACCCCTTCCACCTTTAGCAATTAAAACCTTTTGATTTATTTCATTAATATCAGCAATAATATAATCATTAGTTACATCATAAACTATAGTTCCAAGGGGAACCTTTACAAAAACGTCCTCACCCTTTCTACCATAGCATTTTTTAGTCATACCATTTTGACCATCATCAGCTTTAATTTTACGTTTATATTTAAATTCTAATAATGTATTAACATTATTATCACCAACAAAATAAATAGAGCCTCCTCTACCACCATCACCGCCAGAAGGTCCACCTTTTTCAACGCATGCTTCACGTCTAAAAGCAATGGCGCCATCGCCACCATTTCCGGCAACAATTTCAACGACTGCCTTATCAATAAACATACATAGTCCTCCTTTAACAAAATAAAAGCCCTTTTATTAGGGCTTAATAGTAATAATTAGTCTTGAGCAACAGGATAGCAAGAAACTTTCTTCTTATCTTTTCCTAGTCTTTCAAATTTAACAACACCTGAAACTGTAGTGAATAAAGTGTCGTCTCCACCTTTCATAACGTTAACGCCTGGATATACTTTAGTACCACGTTGACGATATAAAATTGAACCAGCTGTAACGTATTGTCCATCACCAGCTTTAGCACCTAATCTTTTTGATTCAGAATCTCTTCCGTTTTTAGTAGAACCTCCACCTTTTTTAGAAGCGAATAATTGTAAATTTAACTTTAATAGCATTCTAGATACCTCCATGTTCATTTTTAATTTTAATATATTTTTTATACGATGCTTCAATTGTTTGCAGTTGAATTAATACTGTATTTAGAATGATTTGAATTTTTTCATTGTTATTAATTACTTTTACACCAAGCATATTATCTTGATTAATTATTTCAACATTTTTTATCTCATCTTCTAAAGCGTTAATTCCACCAGTAACAACTGCACTAACTCCTGCACACACAATATCTTTACCATAATTTGCAAAGTTTGCATGGCCACTTACTTTTAATGTCTCAATATCTTTACCTATAAATGTAACATTTACAGATATCATTGAATTATCCTTCTATACCAGTAATTTCTACTAATGTATATGGTTGACGATGTCCTCTTAAGATATCGTGATTAGTTTTTGCTTTGTACTTAAATACAAGAACCTTTTTAGCTTTTCCTTCTTTAACTACTTTTGCAGTAACTTTAGCATTCTTAATTGTTGGAGTTCCAACTTTAATTTTGCCTTTTTCTCCGATAAGTAAAACTTCATCAAATACAACTTCATTACCTGCTTCAAGATTTAACTTTTCAACAAATAACTTGTCACCAACTTCAGCCTTTAATTGCTTTCCACCAGTTTTAAAAATTGCGTACATAAATACACCTCCATAATAAATTGCATTTTAGACTCGCCATTAAGGTGGATAATTATCACTTTTAACCTTTTTTGTGCGGTTGTACCCCAAATGCTATAGGTGCAACATAGTTATTCTAGCAAATTTATTTATTTATGTCAATAATAATATAATTATATTATATTAGCTTCATTGACAATTATTTTATGCTTTTTAATTCGATTTTGGCAATTTGATAATCGTTTATAAATTCTTTACCTTCAATTTTATAATTATTAAAATCCTTATACATACTATAATTGCTAATTATTTTATATTTTTTATGTTTTTTATTAATTAATTTAATTAATAAAAAATATTTGTATTTTTCTTTTTGTGTAATTATGTTTTTTATTTGCTCAATTAACAAGAAAAATGTAAACATCGGTTGATATGTGATTAAATTTACTAGTATAAATAATGAAAAAAACATTAAGGATGCAATCATGGAAATTTTTAATGCTTTTTTATAAGGAAATATCATTTGTAAAAACCCTTTTAATACATTAAAACCATCAAGAGGGCTTATTGGTAGTAAATTTACAATAAATGTTACAAAATTTATTGTGGTTAAAAAATTATAATTTATAGATGTTAGAAGATTATTCCTATAAAAAAGTGAAATCCAAATAATATTTATAAAAAATGATAAAGGGCCAGCAATATAAACTATTATTTGTTTTATTGATGATTCTTTTTCTATATTTTGTACTTTTAAAGAGAAACCAAATGGTAAAATTATTAGTTTATCTATTTTGATTTTAAAAATGATGCATGCCAATAAATGAAACATTTCATGAATAAATGAAATGACATATAAGCTAAACATATTTTTTACTAATCCAAATAATATTGAAAATACTAAAATTAAAATAGTTATAAAGCTAATTTCCATCTTATCAATTATTTTTAATATATTCTTCATAGTTAATTTTTTCTCCATTTTTGCTTATTATGCAAGTGAAATAATCATCAAAGAAAGCTAATTCATTATTTTTTTTAACGACGTCATACTTTTGTATAGTAAAACTAACAAAGTTGCTATATCTTATCAAATAGCCATTAGTAGTTTTAAGTATTATTTCATTACTTGAAGCCTTAATAATTGTTCCATTATTCAATGGGTAAATTCTTTTTTCATCGTTTGTAAACATGTCATCCTTTATATGCTTATGCATATTAATGCTATTAACAAATTTATCTTGCCTTGAAATTAAAAGATAATTGTATATCTTATTAAAGAATGAATTATCTTTTAATGAATATTCCTTGTTATTAAATATAAGAATAGATATAACTATAGCTATTATAGTTAAAAATATATAAGCAGATTTAAAATTTTTTTTCAACATAAATAACCTCCCATAAATTATATGAGAGGTTGCAAATAATTATTTTATTGTGCGCTTGAAATAACTTCAGAAACTTTTGCAGAAACATTATCAATTGAATCTTGAGCAAAAGTTTTATACGATGCTAGTAAAATACCAAATACACCAAGTACTAGCAAAATACCTAAAATTTGAGCTTTGAATTCAGCCATACTTACTCCTTTCTACATATTGTCATATTACAAATAATTTCTTTCGAATTATAATTGAAAATTTTTGTAAAAGACGAATATGATTTGTTTGTTTTTATATTATAAATAGTTAGCCTAGTGGCACTATCTATATCTTTTGTTAAAGAAACACTATTAAAATAATTATAATAGTCTAGCTTTTCAATATCGTTTTCATTTTCTAAACCATTTTTTTGAATATATAAGGCTAACATATTAGTATTAGCTAATGTCTTGGCACTTATTTGTTGGTATGCAATAATTTCACTTGAAAATAAAATAAATATCGTTAAAAAGAAAAATGATAAAATTAATCCAATTTGATTAGACATAAAGACCCTCTCCTAATAAAGTAAAAACATAATATGAAATAAGTAACATTATAAGTGCTGAAAGAATTATTGGTATAAAATAGTATCTTTCAATTTTCTTTTCTTCTTTTAAAATATAATTATTAATAGCTGTATCTTGAATTTTAATAATGCTATCATTAATACTATCAAGCACTTCATCAATAACACCAACTTCTTGAACTTTATAAAGCATTATAATCATTTGCTTTATGGATTCATCTTCAAAATTATTCATAAAAATTAAGAAGGGCTCTAATGATGTGTCATTTTCTATATTGCATATTAGTTCATTTACATCATCAATTAATACTTCATCAATGTACTCAAGTGATGTTTGTAAGGCACTAAATAAAATATTATTATTTTTTAGTAGTGTGATTACATATCTATAAAATGCATTAAAAGCAATTTCCTTAGCGTTTACTAATTGCTTGTATTTTGATTTAATACTAAAAAAATGCATCAATAAATAAATAAGTGAATATGCCGATATCATCACACCAAATATCATCATTTGCTTAATAATCATGTAAATTCCTATCCCAATAATTAAGAGCATTACACTTATAGTAATTGCTAAATCTTTGCTTATTGAAATCTTTAATTTACTATACATAAATTTTATTTTGCTTAACATATTTTTACATTCCTTTTATTTTGTTCGTAAAATATTCACTAACTGATAGGTAGTAAAAGAAACTGCCAACAATTAGTATTAATAAGATAAAGATTTGGAAAACTATATTTTCAAGCATTGCATTATAATATTCTGGAATGGAAAGCTTAATAAATATTAAAATAGCAAACCATAAAGTAAAAAGCATAGATATTTCGAGTAATTTAAATAATTTATTTGATCTTAATTTATCATAATATATTTTAGTTTTTTGACATAATGAAGTAGGAATTGCTTCCATTTCTTTAAAATTCCCTCCGTCATTATCGTAAATTTGTAAAATATCTATATACATTTTAAATGATTTTAAGTTGTAATCATTAGCAATTTCAGCAAGTTGTGTTTGAAAATCTTCGTTTGAGATATTTGAAAAATCAACGTCTAAGTAATTTTCAATATTTTTATAAGCTTCATAAACACTTTTTGTTGAAATCATTTGCATTCCCATTAAATTAACAAAATTATAGGAAGCATCAATACAATGAAAAAGTCTTTTGTTAATCTTTATTTGCTTTAATATAAACATATAGAAAATTATTAAAGCTATTCCATATGCTAAAGCTAATAATAATGAATTTAATACAAACCAAGCTATACAAATTAAAGCAGTTAAAACAACTAATAGTAATACGTATGTTTTAAAATCTTTATTTTTCATTCTTTCTCCTTTTTAATAAACTTATTAATATCTTTTAAAACAACATCATGTTTAATAAAAGCTTTTTTAAGTTCACTACTAATACATCCGTAAATCTTTTTTTCCTTTAATGTATCGCTTTTAACAATTTCATATAATGAGTTTACAAAATATCCTTCATTTTTGGGAATATATTCAACTATTTCACTAATACGTCGAATAATTTTGTGAAGTGAATTATCATACACTTTTTCCATATGTATTCCAATTCTTATATGCTTTGCAATATTTGCTGACATAAGCTGTTCGTCAACATCAATGCTTTTTTTACAAATATTTACAATTCTATCTAAAGAATACTTAGCAGATTCACTATGAATTGTAGTTATAGCACTGTGCCCGGTCATAGCAGCCTGAAGCATATCATAAGCTTCAATTCCTCGAGTTTCAGCAATTATTATCCAATCTGGATTATTTCTTAAGGCGGTTTTTACTAAAAAAGATAATTCATCACGGCTATTATTTACAATCCAACTGGTAACATCCATATCTTGATATATTTCTTTTATATGTGTTTCATAGCTTTCTTCAATTAGTATTACTCTATCATTTTTGTTCATTAAAGAAATTAAAAATTTTTGAAATTCAGTTTTTCCACTTCCTGTTTGCCCGGATATTAAAATACTTTCGTAGCTTCTAATTAAAGCTTTTAATAATTTGTGTACTTCTATTGGGCAAAGTGCTTCATCATTTTCTTTTATTTTAATTGTCGCTGTTATTTTCCTTAATGAAAAAGTCACTACCTTTTTATTATTTGTCCTTGCATAATTTGGATGAATAGCGCTTAATCTGTAATCACCAAATGAAACATCAAGAATTGGTACCTTACTGGAAAATGGTTGAAGCATATAATTTGATATTTTTTTTATAAATGTTAAAATTTCATCACTATTCCATTTTAAATCTAGTTTATATCTTCCAATTTCATTGCTTTGAGCAAAAAAAGTCGAACCATTATATGATATATCTGTTACACTTTCAACAAATAAACCTTTAAAGAAGATATTCTCTACAAGTTTAATACATTCCTCAGGATTTTCTTGAATAATTATATTGTTTTTCTTCTTTTTACTTTTTAATAGGCTCATATCTTACTACACTTTCATAATTTTTTTTACTATAAGTAATTCTAATTTTAATTTGAACGCTGTTACAGCCTTGATTGATACTACAAGGCTTTAAGCTTTCCTTATCATAATAGTAATAATTTATTTGGTATTTACTAAATGACAAATTTTTTTTTAATATAGTTTTGATTTGGTTGTTTAGTATTTGATGATCGATTTCAATTTTTGAAATATCATTATAATAATAAGCATACAATAATGATTTTTCACTAATAGATTTAACAACTAATTCTTCGTTTATCAATGATAAAGTTGAATCAATTTTTATGGCTGTAATATTATTCGAATATAGCTGCAGCATTAAGCAACTAACAAGCATTATAAAGTAACAATTATGCATAAATTATATCCTTAAATGGTTCTTTCTCTTGATATATAAAATCCAAAACGGAACCAAATTTATCACTTTCATTAATATAATTAACATTTATTACTCCAGAAAATATGTAGTTATTGTGATTTTTTCCAACATCATAAAAATTTAAACTATATTGAATTAAACTTTCAGTTTTTATTGAAAATGGAAAGAAAAACGGAAGAGCTTCCTTATCGCATTCGATTGTTTCATTTTCAAAAATCATTCCAGTATTCTTATTTATAAAAAATTTAAATTCATTTTCACCTATAAGAGAATTATCAGCTTGCTTTTTAAAGGAAATATCTAAAGAGGTATAATTACTTTTATATAATAAATCAGAGTTTTGAAATGATTCATATATTTTAAACTCTAAAAAGGTATCTTTCAAATCTATATTTGATGAAGCACTAATACTATACTTACTAAAATCGAAAAATCTTGTATGCTTACATTCATAAGCCCATATTCCAAAAAAATTTACTTGTTCATATTCGTATTCAACGCTATTCTCATTTCCTTGTGCTTGAAACGAAACGCCAATTGCGTTTTTGTCTTTATTCATAATTTTACTACTTCCAGCATTTTTTATATTTCCATAATGTGGCGAATAAACTTTGAATTCGCAAATGCTACTTATTGTATCTGTGCCCTCATAATTTACTTCAACCTTGATTTTTTTGCTTCTATTTTTGTTTGTAAAAGTTCCAAGTGAATAATATTTATTGCTTAAATATTTACTTATTTCTCTATCTGTTGTTGTTAAAACGTTATCAATGTAAATATTAATGTTTAAATAAGCAAACGGATGGCCTTCAACCATTGACAAATAAAGAGGAATATCTTCGTTTAACTCTACCATAGAAACATTGCCTTTAATTATGATAGGATCAAGCGAAGAATTGCTTTTATAATTAGCAAATACAGAAAGAAAAAGATTGAATATAATTATTTTATTGAACATATTGAAAAAACTCAGTAATGGCAATGTTTCTAATTCTATAATAATATGAGCGTGAATGTTCTTTTAAACACCATTGCTCATCAAGATTGTTAATGAATTCATTTTCAATGTATTGTTTTGTAGTTAAACTTACAGTATGCAATATATCATCTATGTATTTTACAAATGCCTGACAATTACTTTTTTCAATTTCTTGTTTCTCGTTTAATCGATGCAATGAATCATAATATGTAATTTGTATTATTGATTTTTTGTATTTAGTAATAATTTGAACAATTTTTTCTTTCTTTTTTCTAAATGAAATTATTTTGTCGCTATTTAAAATTTCATAGTCGTTATTATGTTTTTTAGCATTCATAATTTTTGCCCCCTCATATATAATTTAGTGTTTTTCTTTAAAAGTGTGTAAAAAAAATAAAAAAGACTCTTTAGAGTCTTAAATTTAAAGAGCCAAATAAAATGCTAAGAGCTTCGTCTTGTTCTTTTATTTTTTGAGGTTGTATGAGTTTTGTATTTAATTGAATCGGTAGGATCATTACCATATGATGTTGATAATCTAATCTTCCCATCTTTTCCATGAACGCAAAATTCAGCAGCAGTTTCCATAGCTAGCTTTCTACCTTTACTAATTGCTTCTTTTTGAGTTTGATATTTTCCAGATGATGTACCATTCATACCACTACATACATGCCATTGTCCATCGCTTTTACGATATGTAACATGAATTGATTTTCTACTCATATATATCCTTTCTATTATCCCATTTTATTTTGTGACATTATTTAATTTTTATACTAAAAAAAATATTATTTTCATATATTTTTATGAGGTGTATTATGCTTGTTTTAATTTATAATGAGGATACTAATAAAATAGAAAGATATAATCGCAATCTAGGCGATCCAATGCCTTACGTAAATAACAAATATTTAACTTTAAAGGAATTTAAAAGTAATTCATCTACGAATATACTTTGGTCAACCAAAAAAACCATGCAAGCTTTTAACACAACGAGGGTTCGCTTTGGTGGTGGAATTTCTGTTGGATATGCATTTAAAAGGATTTTTGAAGGGGGACATACTAACCAATCACAGCATTATGCTGGAACGTCATTTGACGTTGGACAAACATGGACATATTCTAAAAGAAGAACATTATATTTAAAAGCAAAGCAAATTAATGTTTGGAGTTATGTTGAGCCAATAAGTCAAACACCACGCTGGGTTCATTTTGATAAAAGGAATACTAATCCTGCGTGTAGCTCCGGTTATCCACTTTTAAAGCTTGGAAGTAAAAACACATATGTAATGATATTACAGGATGCTTTAAATAATTTATATGGTAATATAGCAATTGATGGTATTTTTGGAAATAGCACTAAAAATTCTGTTTTGAGATTTCAAAGGAGTTCATCTTTAAGTGCTGATGGAATTGTTGGATGTAAAACATGGAGTAAGTTAACAAATAAGCTAAATGGAAGTGGAAGAACGAAATATACTAGTTATTATTCTTAATTTTCTTGTTATAAAAACATATATCGCTTATAATTAAATAAAGCGAGGGAGTTTATATGGAAAAGAAATGGTGGCATGATAAAATTGTATATCAAATTTATCCAAAGAGTTTTAAGGATAGTAATAATGATGGAATTGGCGATATAAGAGGGATAATTGAAAAATTAGATTATTTAAAGGATTTAGGAGTTGACATTTTATGGTTAACACCATTTTTTAAATCGCCAATGGAAGATAATGGATATGACGTATCAGATTATTTACAAGTAAATGAATTATTTGGAACTATGGAAGATATGGATTGCTTAATAAGCGAATGCGACAAACGAAATATGTATATAATGATGGATATTGTTGCAAATCATACTTCGAATCAACATAAATGGTTTATAAATTCTGCTTCAAGTAAAGATAATCCATATAGAGATTATTATATTTGGAGGGATGAACCATTATTCAACATGCATTCATGTTTTGGTGGTTCGGCATGGGAATATGACTCTAAAACTAATCAGTATTATTTTCATGAGTTTGCCAAAGGACAGCCGGATTTGAATTGGCAAAATCCTAAGGTAATGGATGAGATTGCATCATGCATAAATTTTTGGCTTAAAAAAGGTATCAAAGGAATTAGATTTGATGTTATTCACTTGATTGGCAAAGAAATAGATAATAATATTTTAGACTATGGCCCAACATTGCACAAAAAGGTTCATGAATTATATAAAAAATCATATGGAAATTATGATATTGTTACAGTTGGTGAAGCTTGGGGAGATCTAAATAAAGCTATTGATTTTACAAATCCTAAGAACGAAGAATTAAATATGGTGTTTCAATTTGAGTGTACTAGCTACACTACATTAACACAATATGGTAAGTTTTCTCCTCGACCAATTGATATGGAATTTGTTAAAAAAACATTAATTAAATATCAAAATGGCTTAAATGAATTGTCATGGAATGCATTATTTGTTGAAAATCATGACCTAGGAAGAGCAATCAATAGATTTGGTGATTTAAAATATGCAATTGAATCAAGCAAAGAAATTGCTATAATGAATTATTTTTTAAAAGGAACTCCTTATATTTATCAAGGTCAAGAATTAGGAATGACTAATATAAAGATTACAAATATTAATGATTATGAAGATGTTGAAATTTTTGGCTATTATAAAGAATATGTCCTTGAAAAGAAATTTTTAACATATGATGAATTTATGAAAGGATGTAATTTAGAGGCACGTGACAATAATCGTACACCAATGCAGTGGGATAATACTGTCAATGCTGGCTTTAATATAGGTGCTAAGCCTTGGCTTAAAGTAAATGAAAATTATACAGAAATAAATGCCAAAAAAGAAATTATGGATGAAAATTCAACACTTAATTTCTATAAAAAATTAATTGCTTTAAGGAAAAGCAAAAAATATGGTAATTTATTTACTTATGGGGGATTTAAGGCAGTAAATGAGGAACAAAAAAATATATTTATTTATCTAAGAGAACTTGAGGATATTCAAGTATGCATTGTTTGCAATATGAATAAATATAATGAGCATGTTTCTTTGCCTTTTGAAATTAAAGAAACACTATTATCAAATTATAATAAAATTTATAAAAACAATAGTATAGATTTAATGCCATATGAAGCGTTTGTAATAGAAATAAAAAAGTTCACTGATTAGTGAACTTTTTAGTTAATTCTTGTATTGAATTTTTTGAAAAACATAAATGTTAATACGATACCTGATATAATACATAAATAAGGCGACCATGTAAAAAAGTCAGATTTATTTAATCCAAATGCCATAATAATTTTAGCGGCAGAATTATAAACTTTTGAACCTGCACCATAGATAGTTTTAACACAACCAAAACCAAATCCAACTACAAATAGAAAGATTAATATTCCAACTACAGTCCAAAAAATAATATTTTTTGCTTTTCTATTCATGTAATTCACACTCCTATAACATTAGTCTTCAATATTTTACTAAATTTTTAATGAATTTACAAGTGCTTTGATTAAAAAACGTAAAAAAAAGGCAATTATTTGTCTTTATTTTAAAAACTTTATCATATATTAATTTAGGTGATTTATTTGAAAATTATAAAATGCGGTAAAGATGCTTTAAAAAATTATGAAAGTAGATTAAATCTTTATAATGAGATAAAATCATATGATGAACAAGTTATTCTTGTTGTTTCAGCATTTAATGATTCGCCATACTCAACGAACTCTTTAAAATCGTTGTTAACTAATAATTATTCAATAGAAATGGAACAAGAAATGATTGTAATTGGAGAAATTATTTCATCTTTAAGAGTATGCAACGAATTATTAAATAAATATATCGATGCAACACTTATGTACAAGAACGAAATAGGTATTTATGTTGAATTTACTGATAAAATGGAACATATTATTAAAATTGATAAGGAATCAATAAAAAGTAAACTTGAAAATCATAAAGTGATGGTTGTCCCAGGATTTATAGGAATTAGTCAAAGCAATAAAATTGTATCATTAAATAAAAATGGCAGTGATTTAACGGCGGTTATTATGGCAAACGTATTTGATTGTAAAGATGTATATTTATATAAAAATGTTTTAGGATTATCATCAATTAGTCCACATGTATATAAAGAATATAAATTATATAGGTCAGTTAGCTATGATTTGATGCTACAAAGCATAGCTCATGGAAATGACTTAATTCAAGAGGAAGCCTTACGTTTTGCAAAAGATAATGAAATACAAGTTCATATTCAAAATTATTTAAACCATGATAATGAAACAACCATTACAAAATTTGTAAATGAAAAGGTTGTAATTTTTCAATTAAAGGATAATGAAATATATATTGATGGATACAACAATAAAGAACAAATTGAAAATATATTAAGGCTTAACAATTATGAATTTGATTATATTTTACCATGTAATTCTTTTATAAAAGTTGTATGTAAAAGCAATGTCAAAAAAATATTACTTTATTTGCATGATTTATATTTGAAAGGAGAATTATAATGACTAGTTTTTATAAGCTTGAAGCATCAGGAAATGATTTTGTAATTTTTATCGACGTAGATTATAAAACAATCAATGTTAGTAAACTAGCAAATAGAAACTATGGCATTGGAGCTGATGGTATAATTTTTATTGATTCTTTTTATAATGTTAAAATTTTTAATGCTGATGGAAGTGATGCATTAATGTGTGGTAATGGTATGAGATGTTTATGTAAATTATTAAGCTTTCTAACTAATAGCAATGAACATTTAGTTTATATTAATAATAGAGAAATTACTCTTACTAAAGTTAATGATGATGAATATAGAGTAGAAATGCCTGTTCCTTTTTTTGTAAAAAAAGAGGATGGCTATTTTATTCATTCTTTAAATAATCATATTGTTTATTTGAAAAAGAATATTGATAATGTTGAATTTACAGATAAAGATATTGAATTATCAAGAAATGAAAAAGCTAACATACATTATGTTTCATTAATTGATAAAAACAATTTTAAGATAAAAACATATGAATATGGAGTTGGAAAAACGAAGGCCTGTGGAACGGGATCAATTGCTTCATTTTTTACTTTACTTATGTTAAATAAGCTCGATGATGAGGCTAATGCGATTCAAGATGGTGGAATTATAAAATGTTCTATTAAAAATAATAAATATTTTTTAGAAGGAAATGCAAATTTAATCTATAAAGGAGAAATATATTAATGGATTTTGAAAAACTAATATCAAAACGTTTGGGTGGTGTTGATTTTTATAAAAATGGTTATTATAAATTTGAAAAATATACGATGTTAAAGCAAGAGTATAAAAAAAACAATTCACAAGAATTACTAGATTTTGGAATTGGTGAAAGTTATGACCTTCCACCATCAATAGCTTTAGATGAATTGAGTAAAAATGTTTTCAAAAAAGGAAGTAATATCTATGCTGATAATGGAATTGATGAATATAAAAAAGCTGCAAGCATTTATTTACAAGAAGTGTTTAATTTAAAAATTGATGATTATAAAAATCAAATTAATCATGTTATGGGGGCAAAGAGTGCTTTATGCATATTACCCCTTGCTTTTATCGATAAAAATGATATTATAATTACAACTACACCAGGATATGATGTTTTAGCTAATATGGGTAGTTGGCTGAATGCTAAAATATATAAAGCACCATTATTAAAGTGCAATAATTATTTGCCAAATCTAGATATCATACCAGAAGAAGTTTATAAGCAAACAAAAATCTTTATTATTAATTATCCTAACAATCCAACTGGGGCAATAGCTAATAAAAAATTCTATGAAAAATTAATTGAATATGCTTTAAAATATGAGTTTTTAATAATAAATGATAATACATATGGACCATTAACATATAAAGATAATCCATTAAGTATTATGTCAATTCCAAAAGCATTTGAATGTGCTATTGAAATTCATTCAATGTCAAAGGCATTCAATATGACTGGTTTTAGAATAGGCTTTGTAGTTGGAGATAATAAAATAATAGATATTATAAAAAAAGTTAAAGATAATGTCGATTCTGGTCAATATATTCCAATTCAATTAGCAGCAAGTCAAGCTATTAATAATGAAAAGGAATTTTTAAAAAGATTAAAAAGCAAATATTATATTCGTATGAAAAAAGTAAGCGCAATTTTAAATAAATATAATATTGAAAATCATATTTCCAATGGCACGTTTTATTTGTATATTAATGCTCCCAAAAATTTTAGTAGCGGTGATGAATTTTCTAGATATTTACTTGAAAATTGTGGAATATTCACTATACCATGGGATGAAGTTGAACCATGTATTCGACTATCAATGACATTTGATAGTACATTAAGTGATGAAAAATTCTATTTAGAATTAGATAATAGATTAAAAAGATGTTTTTAAAAAAAAGAGTCATTGACTCTTCTTAATTTTCTTTAGTATTATTCTTAATACGCTCTTTATATTTTTTATTTACAAAATATAAAGGTATTAAGCTTAAAGCGATTATAATTGCACCAGCAATAAATAAAATGTGATTAGGAGCTTTACCAGTAACTAAGCCATAGCCATAATTGATTTGCGTTTCTTTTCCAAATAAATTAATTAAAGCATTAGATATTAGCGAACCAAATATCATAGGAATTAATACAAAAAATATAATTTTAACGCCCTCTATTTGTCCCCTTTTATCCTCAGGATATAATTCTTTTGCCCAAATCATTATTACTTGCATAAATAAAATGTAGCCAACGCCAACAACTATCATACCAATGAATAAAGGCAAATTATTTATTGAAAATATATTGTTACTATCAAACAAATTATTAAATGATAGAATTGTTAATGTAATTAAACCAAGAACTTCTATTATAATAGATATAAGTGTTAATTTTGGAGCAATATGTTTGCTTAATAATTTGCCAAAGAATAAGCATATAACTATCGAAATCATTAATGCACCACCTTCAATAATTCCAAAATCTGATTCTTTAAAATTATAATTATAAATAAATAGATTACCAATATGTGCAAAAAAGCAATTAAAGCCGATGAAATATATTGATAAAACAATAAAAACTAAAACTAATTCATGATTTTTAATAAATTCTTTGAAATTAAAGTTTGAAAAAAATTGTTTCCAAAATGAACCATTTTTATTGGTTTTAATATTAGGCTCATCCTTCATTGTAAATATACATATTATTCCTATTAAACTTACAATACCACCCATTATTGCAAAAAATATATGATAACCTAATAAATTAATAATAATGCCACCTAAAAGTGTTCCAATAATCGTTCCAACAATAGGCATAACTGCAATACTTGTTCCTATGAAGCCTTTGTTTTCTTCATTTAAAATATCAGTTGTCCAAGCAGAATAGGCACAATCATTTCCCATTGATCCAAAAAATGACATTACGCAATCAGCAACTACAACCATTGTTGAAACAAACCAAAGTGGGGCAAAACCTTTTAAATAATCAGTAATTCCAAATATAAAAGTTGTAATTCCCCAAACAATATAACCAATGCACAAAAATGGCTTTCTTTTTCCTATTCTATCAGTAAATGTTCCAAACAAAAATGTTGAAAAAGATGTTGCAAGAGCAGAGAAAATTAACATACATGTTACAATGCCAGGATAAGGCCCAATTTTGGCATAAACATAAGTATTAAACCATTGATTTTCCATATTCCAGCAAAGCTGACCTGCTAAACCAAGTACAATGATTAAAATAATATTTTTAACTGTTAATGATCTTTTCATTTTATCTACCTCTTAATGGTAAAATGATTCTAGTTAAATTGTGTTTGAGCGCTTAACTTTTTGTATTTGTGAAAACACTTCGAAACCGCATCCAAGAAGCGTAAATAACAAAGTCATAGTGGCATTACTTGTAAATTCTTTTTTAAAGTCAGTAACATTCATCATATCAATAAAAGCATTAATACCACTAGATGTATAGCCATATTTGCTTGCAAGCGCGTTTGCGGCATAGACATAAATGCTAAATAAAGTTAATGCCATTACAATAATTGTAATAATACTAACGATTAATACCATTGTTTTATTTGGTTTCCCGCCAAATTTTTTATAGAAGAAAACTCCTAAGTAAATTGATAAAAATGAAGTAATTGCTGAAATAAAACCAATCATATATAAAACAATAAAAGCGACTGCACTAATAAGTGATCCAACTAATGCACCAACAAATCCTTTAGCATAGTTATTTGGCGCATCATCAAACTCTTTGTTTTCTTTTTCTATTGTTAAATTTATTTTTTCTTTACAATCATTATCAATAGTTACTTTTCCAAATGCAACATTTGCAACATATGAATTTGTTTCGTCAAGTACGTTTCCACAAACCGGACAATAAGCACTATCTAATACTTCATTTGTAATTAAAATATTATAAACTGAGTCAAGAATACTATCTAAATTTGCCATTAATTTTTTAAGCGTTATGGCATTTAAACCAATAACTAATCCAAATGGCGTAAAATCTAGTTTAAGAAATTTTTGCTTTAAATCAATAATTTGCTGGCTAACAAGTTCTTTTTTATCATCAGGTAAGAAACATGAAATAAAAAATCTAACTGGTGATACATTATCAAGTGGAATGTAAAATAGATTTGTTTCGTAATTGTTAATAAGTCCATGTGCACAATTATTGTTTTCAACTGTTAAATTATGCTTAATGCAAAAATCATTAATTAATTTGTTCATATAATAAAGTTCTCCTCATTTTTAAAATAATTATATCATAATATATATTTATTGAAATAATAAATATGAAAAAAAACTGATTTTTTTTGTTAATAATTAATAAAAACCACTTGCATTTAATTAAGTATTATTATATAATAATAAAGCAGTTCGGGACGTAGCACAGCTTGGTAGTGCATCTGGTTTGGGACCAGAGGGTCACAGGTTCAAATCCTGCCGTCCCGACCATTTAAATAGTAAACAAGGCGTTGAGCCTTTTTATTTTTTTAGGAGATATTTATGATTGCTCTATTAATAGCAGTTATTTACTTGGCATTTATAAGTTTAGGATTACCAGATTCATTACTTGGCTCAGCTTGGCCTGTAATGCAAATGGATTTTAATGTTAAAATGTCATATATGGGAATAATCACAATGATTATTTCATTTTCAACAATTATTTCAACTTTATTTTCTGATAAATTGTTGCAAAAAATGAGTACTTGGCTTCTCACGGCTTTAAGTATTCTTTTAACAATTGTTGCCTTAATCGGCTTCTCACTATCAAATAACTTTGCATTAATTTGTTTGCTTGCAATTCCTTACGGCCTTGGCGCAGGAGCAATTGATGCATCATTAAATAACTATGTTGCATTAAATTTCTCATCAAAAACTATGAGTTGGTTGCATTGCTTTTGGGGCGTTGGAACAATAATTAGTCCTTATATAATGAGTTATTGCCTAACAAATCAGTATGGTTGGCACAAAGGATATAGTTTTGTGGCTATTTTACAATCCATTATTTTTATGATTGTTTTGCTTTCATTTCCTCTTTGGAAAAAGAATAAATGTAATAATCAAGTAGATGAAGTAAAACCTGCTAATTTAACTTTAAAGCAAAAATTTAAAATTAAAGGTGTCATTTTTATTTTAGTTGCCTTTTTTTGCTATTGCTCATTTGAATCTATTTTAATTCAATGGACAGCAACTTATTTTGTAAATGTAAAAAATATTACGCCAGAAAAGGCTGCATCATTTGGCTCATTATTTTTTATTGGCATAACAATTGGTAGATTTCTATCTGGGTTTATTGCATGTAAAATCGGTGATAAAAAAATGATTAGGCTAGGAAGTATTATTATCGCTATAAGTATTATTTTATTATTAATTCCAATAAATGACTATATAGTGTCACTAATAGGATTTATTACAATTGGAATTGGTTGTGGCCCTATTTACCCTTCTATTATTCATTCCACACCATTTTATTTTGCCAAAAAAAATTCACAGGGAATAATTGGCTTACAAATGACTTGCGCATATATTGGTTCTACATTTATGCCACCTATATTTGGTGTAATTGCTAATAATGTAACAATGAAAATTATGCCATATTTTATTTTGTTCTTCTTCATACTATTTTTAATATTTATTGAAATTTTAAATAATACGTTTAAAAATAAAGTTGAAGCAATTTAAGTATAATAAAAAAATCGCACCATTATGATGCGATTTTTAATTCTATTTTGTCAACTAAGACTAAGACATTTTGTTGTAGAATTCAACTACTAATTCTTCGTGAATATCAGCTGATAATTCTTTTCTTTCAGGATATCTTACATAAGTACCCTTTAAATTTTCTTTATCAAATGATACATATTGAGGGATAATTGTTCCAACCAATTCAACTGATTCAACGATTGGTACAATTTTAGCAGAAGATTCCTTTACAGTGATAACTTGTCCTGGTTTAACGATATAAGAACAAATATCAACTTTCTTTCCATCAACAAGAATGTGACCATGAGTAACTAATTGTCTAGCAAGTTTTCTAGTTCTTGCGATACTCATACGATAAACTAAGTTATCAAGTCTTGATTCAAGAATTTTTAAGAATTCTTCACCAGTAACTCCAGTTGCTTTCTTAGCTAATTCAAAAAGACGACGGAATTGCTTTTCTGATACACCATAAATGTATCTAATTTTTTGCTTTTCATTTAATTGCTTTCCATATTCAGAAACTTTTTTTCTCTTATCTTTTCCGTGAGGACCTGGTGCATAAGGACGTTTAACTAATTCTTTTCCTGTCTCTAAAATAGAGTAACCAGTTCTTCTTGAAAGTTTCCATGTAGAACCTGTGTAACGTGACATTTAATTTTCCTCCTATTGTCGATTACTTTGCCAAAATCATCAATAGCATATATCCCAAATCTCGAATATCTTCATTAATACTTTCACTTTTCAGCTTAGCTACTTATAATGCAATATGTTGAAGACCACATGACAGTTTGTACATATGTGCTGCGATTTCACGCTATATTATTTTATAATATATTTTTTATGTTGTCAAATAAAATTTAACCATTAGCAATTATTTTGTATATATCATTTACATCATCAACTAAATATGTTTTCTTTAAGGTTTCTAGAAATTCTTTTTTTCTAAATCCCCAAGTAACTATAATGCTATCAATATTAGCATTTATAGCAGTTAACGAATCAACTTCAGTATCCCCAATATAAATTGAGTTTTCATTATCAATATTAAACTTTTTCATTACCTCAAATATAATATCAGGATATGGTTTCTTCTTGATATTTGCTTTTTCTCCACTAACGTAATCAAACAAATTATTGAAAAATTTTTGCGATAATTGTTGAACAACGACATCTGCTTTATTAGAAATCATTGCTAAAATACAACCACTTTTTTTTAAGTTATACAATAGATCAATTATGCCATCAAATGGTTTTGTTTCATCAAGAGAATGAAGCTTATAATAAGATAAAAACTCATTATAAATTTGATTTATTTCTTTTTCATTTGTATTTTTACTGACGCTTGATTCAACAAGTTTTCTAATTCCATTTCCTAAGTATTGTTTAATTTCATCAGCTGTATGAAGAGGCATACTATGTAATGATAAAATATAATTCATACTATTTGTTAGATCATTTATTGTGTCAAGAACAGTGCCATCAAGATCAAACATTACTAATTTATATTTCATAATTTATTTAAGTTTCTTTCCACAATGATTACAATAGATAGCATCGCTATCTACTTCGTTTTGGCAATTTGGACATATATTTATTAGGCTATGACCACACTTTTTACAAAACTTACTATCTTTATCATTTGCCTCACGGCAAAATGGACAAGTAACATTACTTGTGTTTTTAAAGGCTTTTGCAATATTATTAATAGTCGGACTAATTTCATCACTAGCTTCATTTATAATTGGTACACTTTCATTTTTATTATAACGCATAATCTCTTTACGGAAGCCGAATGCAAGTAAAGAAATGCCAATACCCAATAAAGGAAAGCCAATAATTAACATGAAAAACAAGCTTGGCATAGTATTATTTGCTACACTTGTAAAGAAATCAACAAAGCCAATAATTGTTAAAACCAGTCCAATAAATAAGCAAAAAAATGCAATAATTTTTATTCTCTTTTTTGCTTGTTCATGCTTTTCATTTAATTCATTATTCATTTTTATTATTCTCCTTATAAATTTTTTTAGTTAATTACTTATTAACATTAATTATGTCTTCAACAGTAAATTTATCATTTTCAAATGATAATTTAACTATACCACAATTGCCAATAAAACTATCATAAAGTTTACTATCATTTGATATTTTCATTAAAAAGCAACGAATAACGGTTCCATGTGAAACAATTAATGTTGTATTATTTTTATTTTCAGTTGCAATTTTAAAAATAGCATTGTAAATTCTATTTGTAAATTCTTCAATACTTTCTCCACCATATTTTACAAAATAGTCTCCATATGGGAAAGCAGGATTATCCTTATTAGGCTTTGACTCTTTAATGCCAAGTGATATTTCTTTTAAATCATCGCATTCAATAAATGGCATATTATTTGTTACTAATTTTGCTGTATCACAAGCCCTTTTTAAAGATGAACTATATATTGAATCGAATTTAACATTATTAATCTTATAGTATTTGTGTGCATTAAGAGCTTGATTTATTCCTTTTTGCGTTAATGGAGAATCACATTGGCCTTGATTTACATTCATTAAATTAAATAATGTTTCACCATGCCTCATTAAATAAATTATTCCCATAATTTTAACCTCCTAAATACTTTTATAGTATTTATAATACTATACATTTTTTGAGTATAAATATCAAGAATATTATTTCTTATTGAGTAATTTATTAGTGCTTTTTATTTTAAAGAAAAACACTAAAAATAATTATATTTTCTTTTTTTCATTTTCCTTAGGTGGCCTACAATATTTTACCATTTCTTGTTCACAAGCACCATATTTCTTAAAATTGTTTCTAGCTGTTACTAACGATACTCTATTTGCTCCTCCATCATAATACGGATTCTTTTCTTGTACAAAGTCATCTTCCCAAAAGCATACAGGGCATATATCATAATTTCCTCTTTCTATTTCTATAAAAGTATAATAACCACAACAAGGACATCTTGATGAAGTAAAGCATTTCCTAATAAAAGCATTAGCTTTTTTTCCTAAATAGAACTCAAATTCACAATCACTTAACAACGTTTTAACTTTTCCTTCTTCTTTAATGTATGATGTTTTCATTTCACCAAGTTCAAATTCATAACATCCAAAATCTTTTATTGTATGATTGATATCCAAAACAATTCTTATTCTACCTTTATGAAAAAAAATAATAACATCTTTATTAGTGAATGATTCATTCGAACATTTGTAGCATTTAGTCACAATAGACGGTCCATATAACTTATAATATTTTTTTAATGGACTTGTAATATCTTGAATGTTTTGCAATGTCAATTCACCTAAAGTTGAAGGAAAAATAAATTTACCTATTAACTTTATTGCTAAAGCGATTACCACAAAAGGAACAACTATTGTGGCTAAAACCATAACAATCATCATCAATGTTTCAAATATATGGTTTTCAATAATTTTAAGCAAATATTTTATAAGTAAGATAAACGAAACTACCAATATAACATATAATGTAATAATAAAACATATAAATATCTTATTTATCCTAACATTTCTTCTCGCTTCTTTATCAAGATTTTTAAAACGGAGCTTACTTTCTTTTTTAATAATACTATTATAAAACGGATATTTTATATATTTCATATTATTATCCTCCTCAGTTTAACATCTTTTCAATCGAATAATCAAATATTTTACAAAAGTTATATATGAATTCTAATGACGGTAATCTTTCACCAGCTTCAAGTAACGCAGTTGTCTTTCGATTGACATTTAATCTTAAAGCTAATTCTGTTTTACTCATGTCATTAGCTTCTCTAACTAATTTCATTTTTAATCCAATTTTTCGAGAATTCAATTTATGATAAAGATCAACATAATCATTAAAAATATATTCGACCATTTCTCATAGACATCATTTATTAGTTTTTTACATAAATGAATGAGATTCTATCACTTGAATGTTACCAATCTTTTTATTACTAATAGACTTATTTGTTTTAATAGTCTTTTCTATTGGTTCTTCCTCAACAATTCCTAAAGTATATAAAAGATACCTGCCTGCAGGTATACCTTCATCATCTTTAAGATCATGTTTTATAATTCTATCTTCGTTAGACATATTTGATTCACCAATTAAATATACTCCTTTTTGACACTTGTCTAAGAATACCTTGATCTATAAATCTAGTAACAATTTTCCTTAGATTAACATTTGGGATATCTGAAAAATTATGCTTAGAAAGATAATTTAAATCAAATACACCGTCTTCATGATTTAGCAGTAGTTTCTAACAATTCCTGTATCACTTTTTCATCTCATATTTATATTATATTACAAAAGTGTGACAATGTCATGTTATTTAAATATTAATTTTATTCACTTATATACTACGTATATAAAACAAAAAAAGACATATTGATGTTACCAAAATGTCACATTTTATTATATGGCAGGGCAAGTAGGATTTGAACCCACGAATGTCAGAATCAGAATCTGATGCCTTACCGCTTGGCGATTGCCCTATGATTTAATTATATAACTTTAAAAATAATTATACAACAATAAAAAGGCACAATGTGCCTTTTTACGGAGGAATAAATGAAAGACCTTATTGTTTAATTATTAGCTATTTTTTCATTTGCTGTAACTTGATAAATTGTTAAACAAATAGCAACAACTGCAAAAAGCATGCCAATACAAGCCAAAATAATTTCAAGCCACATTATGTCAAAATAATTTTTAATTATTGTACAACCAGCTAAGCAGCCAACAGTTATAATCCAATTGACTGCTAAAACTAAAAAACGTAAACCTTTTGGTAATTTTAAAAATTTTTCTTGCATTTCCAATATCTCCTGTCTAATAAGTGGGCGCAATCCACCCACATTTGACAGACTCCACCATGAACATAATTATTACGATATTGAAAAGAAATTCGCAGGATAGCTCAATTATCCTACATTTGACAGACTCCACCAATATTAATAAAAATGAGCAGACGAAGTCCGCTCATATTTGACAGACTCCACCATAAAAACACTTATATTAAGTTTAAATAAAAATGAGTAGACAAAGTCCACCCATATTTGACAGACTCCACCATTTCACTTCTATTTACAAATTAAATTTTATCACTAAAAATTTATAATGCAAGTTTTTTATTAAAAAAATTTTTCAATTTCTTCACATGATATTTCAATAATATCACTAAAATTCAATTTTTGTTTAACAATTGTAATAGTTTTGTTTGAAAAATCAATTGCTGAAACCATACCATTTACTAAAATATATTCATCATTTAAAAAATATACAATTTTAACTATCATATTTTTTTTGATTTGTTTAATTTTTATTGATAAGAGTTCTAATTCATCATCAGATAATTCTTTTTTCCTAACCACTATTTTTTGTTTTTCCTTTATTGCCTCTTTATACCCTTTTAAAGCATCGAATGGCATGAACTGCTTTGCGCGTAAATTATTCTCCATTATGACCTCCAATTAGCTTGTTTCTTTTTATAGTTGTTGCTTTTTCTTGCAAATTCATAGCTTTTAGTATTGAATTTTTACCATATTTTTTTTTAACATCTAAAATTGCTTTTTGTAATTTTTTTTCTTTTTTTTCTTTTTCTATATCTGTAAACAAATTAATTGTTTGATAGGCTTCATCAACAACATTGTTAAAGCCAATGCCTAATCTTCTTATATAATAATTTTTATTAACATTCTTTTTAAACATACTAATAAAGTATTCATTTAATTTAAAATATGAGTTTGTATATTCATCAAGTTTCATAGAAGCACTAGTCGCTTTAATTATATCTTTTGAATATCCGACATATATAGATATGCAATTTGTTACTAAATTTTTATCAACTAGTTCTAACACATTAAGTTCAATCATTTCTTTAAATGCTAAAAATGCATCATCATACGTATAATCTTCAAATAAAATTTGATTATTAGATAATGAGTTACTTTTTGCTTTATAATTATTGACGTCTTTAATTGTACATGGTTCAATACCTTTGGCATGATCAATTAATAATTCTGCATTGACACCAAATTCTTTATATAAAATTTCTTCCTTTAATTGTAATATTCCATACAAATCATAAACCCCATATTTTTTTAGTCTATTTTCGATTCCGTGTCCTATATTCCAAATGTCACTAATAGGTTGGTGGTGCCATATTTCTTTTTTGAATTTTTCCTCATTTAAATAGCCAATATGTGTTTTTGAATGTTTAGCTGTTACATCAAGAGCAACTTTGGCTAAAAATAAATTTGTACCAATTCCTGCTGTTGCACAAATATTCGTTGTTTTATAAACATCATCTATAATCATATTTGCCATTTCAATTGCATTTTTTTGATACATTTTCATATAACTTGTAATATCTAAAAAGCATTCATCTATTGAATAAACTAATATATCATCCTTAGATACATACTTTAGGTATATTTCATAAATATTAGCTGAGTACTCAATGTATTTTTTCATTCTAGGCATTGCTGTTATATACTCAATATTCTGAGGAATTTCAAAAATCCTACAGCGATTTTTAACTCCAAGTTCTTTCATTTTTGGAGATATTGCTAAACAAATTGCTCCATTTCCTCTTGTTGGATCTGCAACAACTAAATTAGTAAAAAATGGATCTAGCCCTCTTAAAACGCATTCAACTGAGGCAAAAAAACATTTTAAATCAATACATAAATAGATACGTTCCATGTTTATTACCTCCTTGCATATTATATCATTATTTTCTATTTCGTAGTATTACATATTTTGGCAAGAAAGTTTCATAGTATATATAGGGGTAATTTTATGAAAATCAATAAAAAAGATATTATAAAGTTTATTTTGCTATTAGTTTTTTTACTTGCAGCAATTATAACAAGTATTCTCATTTATCCTAAAATTAAAGATAAATTCACATTTGAAAATATTCGAGATGTTGTTGGTGAAAACAAAATTTTATGGGCCTTTTTGTTTATATTATTACAAGTAATTCAAGTGGTAATTTTTGCAATACCAGGTGATATTATTAATGCAACTGGCGGGTTTATTTTTAATATATTTATTGGAAGTATTCTATCTTTCATTGGTGTTTGTATCGGTTCAATAATTACATTTTATATATCAAGAGGCTTAGGATATTCATTTATCAATAAATTTATTAAAAAAGAAAAAATCGATAAAATAGTTTCGTTTATGGAATCAAATACAGGTTTTTTATCTATGTTTATTTTTTGTAATCTGCCATTTGTCCCTAAGGATGTATTAATGTATGCTGCGGGATTAACGCCATTAAAAGCAAAAAAGACTTTATTTATATATTGTTTATCTAGAATTCCTGGAATAATTATTTGGAATTCTATGGGAGCTAATATCTATAATAAATCTACTTTGGGCATTATAATTACTTTATGCCTACTTTTAATATTCTTGACTGCAGTACTTGTAGTAAAAAAGAAAATTTATACTAATAAAATTATAAAAATAAATAGAAATAATACAAAATAGATACAATTTACTATATAATAAACGTGGAGATGAGTTTATTATGGCAATTGTAACTTTATGTTTTATAAAAAAAGGTAATAAGATATTAATGATTAATCGAAATAAAGCACCTTTTATGGGGATGTGGAATGGTGTTGGCGGTCACATGGAAGAAAATGAAACACCATTAATGTGCGCAATTAGGGAAATAAAAGAGGAAAGTAATATTGAAGTAATGGATGCAGAATTAATTTCAATTTCTACTTGGAATTATGATGATGATTTGATTTATGCATATGTTTCAACTCTTCCTGATGATTTTGATATATCAAAATATCCTTTAAAAATTGATGAAGGAATTATCGATTTTAAAGAAATAGATTGGATTTTAAATAAAAACAATTTTGGTGTTGTTGAAGATTTAAGAATATTTATAAATGATATTAAAAATAATCAAAAAAATAATTATCATTTTGTCTATAATTGTTCGAAATTAGTCGAATGCATAAAAAAATGAAAGCACTTTAATTACATTTCCTATTGAAAATGTATATAAATTTAGTATAATATTATTGACAATTGAATGTTGATTAAATACTTTGATAAATTAATTTAAGCATTATAAACAACATTTAGGTCAACTTTTTTCAAAATATTAGAGGAGAAACAAAACATTTATGAAAAAACAATTATTAGTTTTATCTGCTTTACTTAGTTTTGGCGCTTTAACAGGTTTAACTTCATGTGGTGGGAATGAAACATATGAAATTGCTATGATTACTGACTATGGTGATATTACTGACCAATCATTTAATCAAACTACTTGGGAAGCTGTAAAAAGTTACGCTGAAAAAAATAATAAGACATATGCTTATTATAAGCCAGCTGGCGATTCAACTGCTGAAAGAGTTGCAAAAATTGAACAAGCAATTAGCAGTGGTGCAAAAGTAGTTGTAATGCCAGGTTATGCATTTGCTGGAGCTATTCATGATGTTCAAGATGAATATAAAGATGTTAAATTTATTGCACTTGATGTATCTCAATATGATATTGAAGATTCTTTCTATAAGCATAATGATAAGGGAGAACGTGATGGTTTAATTGATGAAAATAATAAGCCACATGTTGCAGAAAATGTTGTTTCAGTTGTATTCCAAGAAGAAGAAGCTGGGTATTTAGCTGGTTATGCAGCAGTTATGGAAGGCGAAACTAAACTTGGATTTTTAGGTGGTATGGCAGTTCCTGCAGTTCAACGTTATGGATATGGATATGTTCAAGGTATTGCTGAGGCTGCAGCAAAAAAAGATGTTGCTGTTGACTTATGGTATGTTTATGGTGGTCAATTCTTTGGTGATGCAACAATTAAGGCTTCAATGGAAAAATGGGTTGCTGAAGGTTGTAAAACAATCTTTGCATGTGGTGGCGGAATTTACACATCAGCAGTTGATGCAATGAAAGGCAAAGATGGTTGTAAATTAATTGGTGTTGATAGTGACCAAAGTAAAGTTGTAACAGACGCTCCAGTTTTAACTTCAGCAATGAAAGGTTTAACAGATGCTACAGTTACATGTCTTGATGAATTCTATTCAACATGGAAAAATGGTGGAAAAGTATTAACTTATGGTTTAAAGACTGATACTTCTAAAGAATATGTTGGTTTACCACGTGATACTTGGTCAATGAAAAACTTTACTATTGCTAATTATAATGAAGTAATTGCTGATATTAGAGCTGGCAAAATTAATGTTAATAATGATACAAGTAAATCAGTTACTGAATTAGTTGAAAACACTAAAATTAATATTAAAAATGATAACGCTGGTGGCTCAATCAAATAAGTTTTTAAATTAAATAAAATTTAGCTATTAAGAATTGTAATATTTCTTAATAGCTTTTTTTATTTTTTTTTGCAAGAGTATAATTTTTTTCTTTAATGTATGTTATAATATTACTATATTATATAAAGGCGGATAAATTATGAGTGAATATGTAATAGAAATGCTTAATATTACCAAGAAATTTCCTGGTATTATTGCCAATGATAATATTTCACTTCAATTAAAAAAAGGTGAAATTCATGCTTTGCTTGGCGAAAATGGTGCTGGTAAGTCTACATTAATGAGTGTTCTTTTTGGACTTTATCAGCCAGAAGAAGGCGTTATTAAAAAAGATGGGGTGGTTGTATCGATTACTTCTCCTAATGATGCAACTAATTTACATATAGGAATGGTCCATCAGCATTTTAAGTTAGTTGGAATTTTTAGCGTGTTAGATAATATTATTTTAGGATGTGAGCCTACAAAATTTGGCTTTATAGAAAGAAATGTTGCGAAAGAAAAAATCCTTAAGCTATCTAAACAATATGGACTTGAAATAGATCCTGATGCAAAGGTTGATGATATTTCTGTTGGAATGCAACAAAGAGTTGAAATTCTAAAAATGCTTTATCGTGATAATGAGGTTTTAATTTTTGATGAACCAACTGCAGTTTTAACACCTCAAGAAATTGATGAATTAATGCAGATTATGAAAAATTTATCTAAAGAAGGTAAATCTATTTTATTTATTACTCATAAACTTAACGAAATTATGGCTGTTGCGGACAGGTGTAGCGTTTTAAGAAAAGGGAAATATATAGGAACTGTCGACATTAAAAGTACTACCAAGGATGAATTGTCAGAAATGATGGTAGGTAGGAAGGTTAACTTAAGTGTCCAAAAAGAAGAAGTTAATCAAAGCGAAACTATTCTTGATGTTGAAAATGTTACAATAGCTTCACATGCTCATAAGGGAAATGCAGTGAAAAATGTTTCATTTAAAGTACATAGTGGTGAAATTGTTTGTATTGCAGGAATTGATGGTAATGGGCAATCTGAATTTATTTATGGCTTAACAGGCCTTGAAAAATTAAAAAGTGGAAAAATTTTATTTAAAGGTGTTGATATAACTCATAAAAAAATTCGTGAAAAATTGACAATGGGTATGAGCCATATTCCAGAAGATAGACATAAGCATGGATTGGTTTTAGATTATTCTTTGGAAAATAATTTGATTTTGCAAAGATATCATGAAGATGAATTTGTCAAATATGGATTTGTTAGAAAAGGAAACGTTAGAAAATATGCTGAAGATTTAATTGAACAATATGATGTACGAAGTGGGCAAGGTCCAATTACCTTAACTCGTTCAATGTCTGGTGGAAATCAGCAAAAAGCTATTATTGCTCGTGAAATAGATAAAAATCCTGATTTACTAATTGCTGTTCAACCAACTAGAGGATTAGATGTTGGCGCTATTGAATATGTTCATAAAAAAATTGTTGAGCAAAGAAATAAAGGCAAAGGAGTTTTACTTGTATCATTTGAACTTGATGAAGTAATGAGTTTGGCTGATAAAATATTGGTAATGTATGAAGGAGAAATTGTTGGTGATTTGAACCCTAAAGATGTAACTGCTCAAGAACTAGGCTTGTATATGGCTGGTGCTAAAAGAAATGTAGGTGATAAACATGAGTAAATCATTTGCTAATTTTTTGAAGAAAATACATTTTTCAAATTTTATTAAATCAGATGGCTTTAAAAACTTTCTTTCATCATTAATATGTGTCTTATTAGGCTTGATATGTGGAATAGTAATCATTGTTATTGCTGATGCTAATCATTCTCCTAAAGCAATTGTAACTATTTTAAAAGGTGGTTTTAATGCTGCAAAATGGAAAAAAGGAGTAGGAACGGTTATTACTAATTCAATTCCATTATTATTATGTAGCTTATCGATTATTTTTGCTTATAAATGTGGATTATTTAATATTGGTGCTCCAGGGCAATATGTAATGGGGACGATGTTTGCTTTATTAGGAGCATTTGCTTTTAAAGCTCCATGGTATGTGTGCTTATTGCTTTCAGCAGTTGGTGGAGCATTATGGGGTATTATACCAGGCATATTCAAAGCTTTTTTAAATGTTAATGAAGTAATTACTTCAATTATGTTTAACTGGATAGGTTTGCATATATTAAATTATGTGGCTGGTCCTGAAGCAGGAATTATGTATAATACAAATTTATCAGAATGCTATGAACTCCCTAAAAGAGCTTTGCTTCCAAATTTAGGAAGTGAAAAAATGTTTGATGGCTTTAAATATGTTACTGTTGCAGTATTTGTTGCATTAATACTTGCGATTATTATCCAAATAATTTTAAGCAAAACTAAATTTGGTTATGAAATAAAAGCCACAGGTCATAATAAGGATGCTGCAAAATATGCTGGTATGAGTTACAAGAAAAACATTATTATAACAATGGCTATTGCAGGAGCATTAGCAGGAATTGCGGCCGGTTGTTTTTATTTAACTGGAATGGAAATTTATTCAGCAACAAAAAATACAGCAACATTACCAAGCGTTGGCTTTAATGGTATAGCAGTAGCTTTCTTAGGTGGATTAAATCCTATAGGAGCAATAGTGGCCTCATTTTTAATTACTCATATTACAGTTGCTGGCGGATATTTAGATACAACATATTATCCAAAGGAAATTGGAGATTTAATTGCAGCAATAATTATTTATTTATGTGCATTTTCATTATTTATTAAAAATGTAATAAATAAAAGACAAGCAAAAGAAGAAAATGAAAATAAAACAATAGAAATAAAAGAAATACAGGAGGAAGTTAAATAATGGCACAATTGATTACATATACTATAATATTTACTACTGTATTGACTTTAGTTGCTCTTGGTGGCATGTTTTCTGAAAGAAGTGGCATCATAAATTTAGGACTTGAAGGAATTATGGTAATTGGGGCATTAGCAGGTGCTATTGTTAGTGCCTCACTTTCAAAAGCCAATGTACCTGGATTTTTAAATGTAATTATTTCGTTATTATGTTCAATGACTGCTGGATGGCTATTTTCCATGTTGCTTGGGATTGCTTGCATTCGCTTTAAAGCAGACCAAACAATTACTGGCACTGCTTTAAATATTATGAGTACAGCATTAGCTGTAGTAATTGCTAGAATGTATACAAAAACTCCATCTTCACAAATTGATTATAGAACAGAATTATATAATATTTTTTCTGGAAAAATTAGTCTATATATTTTCTTACTAATTATGATAATTATTGTTATTGTAAGCTTTGTGTTTTTGTATAAAACAAAGCAAGGATTACATTTAATGTCATGCGGTGAGCACCCACAAGCAGCAGCATCAGTTGGTATAGATGTGTATAAAAATCGATATTTAGGTGTAAGTATTTCTGGAGTTCTTGGCGGACTTGGTGGCTTTGCATATATTGTACAATCCGCAAGCCAATGGGATTTTAAAAATGGTGTAGTCGGTTTTGGATTTTTGGCACTAGCAGTTATGATTTTTGGACAATGGAAACCAATCAAAATATTTGCGTCAGCATTATTATTTGGCTTTTTCCAAACTCTTTCTTTACTTTATGCTGGTTCATTTGGAATACCAACATTTGTTTATAAGATGCTACCATATGTTGTATGTATGATTGTCTTAGCATTAACATCAAAGAATTCAAAAGCTCCAAAGGCTGAAGGAATTCCATATGATAAAGGCCAACGTTAATATGAAAAAAATTGATGTTAAAACATGGAATAGAAAGTCGGCGTATAATTGGTTCTCTACATTTTCTAATCCTTGCTATGGATTTGATGTAACAATGGATATTACAAAATTATACAATTTAACAAAAAAAACTAATACGTCCTTTTTTATTAATATGTTATATATTGTATCGTATGCATTAAATCAAATTGAAGAAATGCGGTTAAGAATTGTCAATGGAGAAGTAGTATTACATGATATAATCAATCCTGCATATGTTGTTATGACAAAGGTAGGAGTGTTTGAAAATTGCTATAATAAAATGGATTATAATTACCATTCATTTTATGAAAAAGCCCACATGGTTATTGAAAATGCAAAAAGCCAAGAGAAGGTAAAAAACGAATATAATGACGATAATACGTACAATGAGTTTTATATAACATGCATTCCATGGCTTGAATATGATTGCATGTCACATCCTTTACCAAGTGATAATCCATCATCATCATCCGTTCCAAGAATTTGCTGGAATAAATACCATCTTCATGAAGATGGAAAAGTAACAATTAAATTAAATATAACAGTTAATCATTCATTAGTAGATGGTTATCCATTATCAAAAGCATTTTTAAAGGTACAAGAAATACTAGATAATGTAGATGAATATATAAAATAGGTATCAATCATTGATACCTATTTTCATATCGTTTAATATTTCATTAATACCAACAAATTCAACATTAGAAAGATTTTCATTTTTTTTGTAATGATCAATTTTATTATCATAACATAATAATTTATTACATTTATAATAATTAAGCGTAAATATTGCTCCACAATCAATTATATATTCTATTATTCTAAGAATATATATACTTTTGTGATAAAGTATAGAATTAGAAATAGAGAAAATATCATTTTCCTTAATTATACTTGAATTAATTTTTAATTTGGGTTTATAAGTATTAATTTTATTTAGTATTTTTCCCTTTAAAATTTTATAATTAATCTCTTTTTCAGTTAAGAAATTATCTTTAAAATCATCTACACAAAAAACATAGTCGTGATATTTCTCAATAAGTTCATTTAAAGTACACTTGTTCTTCTTGCAAATAGATTTAGTTACTTGCATACTCATATAAGCATCATCATCTGATTTATGAGTTATAGAAAGCTTTATTTTCAAAAACTCACAAGCATTTTTTAAACTAGGTGGATTATTTAAATTAAACTCATCAACCATGACTCTTTGTATATCAATGAATTTGAAGCTAAATAGTTGCTCTTTGTATCTTCTACAAGCATCATTTAGATACTTTATGTCATTATCGATTGACCAACCAATTATCAATTGGTCACCCTTTTCAAGTATATGTTTAAGCGATTTGTAGAAAAATTTAAACGATGGTGCAATTTGATATTTAATAAGTGGATATGCATTCATTTTCTTACTAATAATATGTTTATCAAAAGTTGATTCGGGATTCATTATTACATCAATTTTAGAAGAAACATTGAAATGATCGTCAGTGTTTACATAACCAAATGTACACATCTTTGAAGTATAATTATAGGAATTTGCATTTTCAATATCAATAAATAAGTAATTCATATATTCTCTCTTTCTATCTTTATTATTATAGCAAATATTATTTATAAAGTTAATAAATAAAATGGATTGACTTTAAGTACATAATATTTTAAAATACAATGCTATAGGGTAAGGAAGTGATAATATGATTTTTGGAAAATATATTAATAAATATTATGCTAAGTATGGAATAATATTTTTAATAGGAATAGCATCATTGGTCGCTGTTGATATTTATCAGTTAAAGATTCCAGAAATTTATGGTCAAATAGTTGATGGCTTAGATCCAACAACTGCAGCCACAATAACAGTTGATTTATTAAAAACATTATGTAAAAATATGCTAATAATCATTGCCGTAATGGTCGTTGGTAGATTTTTATGGAGAATATGCTTTTTTGGCACAGCTATTAAAGTTGAAACAGATCTAAAAAATAAAATGTTTGATCATTGTAAAGATTTATCACAAAATTTCTATTCGCAAAACAAGGTTGGAAATCTAATGTCGCTATTTACAAATGATATTGATACTATTAACGAATGCTTTGGCGATGGCGCATTAATGCTTTTTGACGCACTAGCATTAGGTGGTTTATCGTTATACAAAATGTTTAAAATTAATCCTGTTTTAACATTTGTTTCTTTTATTCCAATGATACTTATGGGAATAATGAGCTACATTGTTGGACATTATATGATGAAGAAATGGGAATTAAGGCAAGAGGCTTTTTCAAAACTGTCTGATTTTACGCAAGAAGCATTTTCTGGAATAGCAGTAATTAAGGCTTTTGTTAAAGAATTTAAAGAATTATTAGCTTTTAAAAAAATAAATAAAGAAAACGAAAACATTAATGTTGAATTCACCAAAATGTCTGCATTATTGTCTACACTTGTAACACTCTTTGTGCAATCAGTTGTTTGTATAATTTTGGGGGTTGGAGGTTATTACGCATCAGTAAATCAATTCAACTCGGCTAAATTAATCGAATTTATTTCATATTTTAATTCAATTGTTTGGCCTATAATGGCTTTTTCACATCTTATTGAAATGTCATCTCGTGGGAAAGCATCACTAAAAAGAATACAAGAATTATTAGATAGTAAAATAGAAGTACATGATAAAGAAAATGTTAGAACTGATATAAATGAAATAAAGGGTAAAATAGAATTTAGAAATTTAACATTCAAATATCCAAATGCAGAATATGATTCACTAATTAATGCTTCATTTGTCATTAATGAAGGTGAAAATGTTGGCATAATAGGAAAAACTGGAAGTGGTAAAACAACACTTGTCGACCTAATTTTGCGAACATATAATGTTCCAGATAATTCTATTTTTATAGATAATGTCGATATTAATCTTTTACCAATAAAGCTAGTAAGGAAATATTGCGCTTATGTACCGCAAGATAATTTTTTATTTTCAACAAGTGTTGCTGATAATATTGCATTTTCAAAAAAAGATGCCAGTATTGAAGAAATAAAAAAAGCTTCTATTTTAGCATCCCTTGATGAGAATATTTTAGACTTTAAAGATGGTTATGAAACAGTTTTAGGAGAAAGAGGTGTGACAATTTCTGGCGGTCAGAAACAAAGAACATCAATTGCAAGAGCACTTATAAAGGACGCTTCTATTTTAATCCTTGATGATTCAGTATCAGCAGTAGATACAAAAACTGAAAGAGTAATTATTGATAACTTAAAGGAAACAAGAAAAGGTAAAACCACAATTCTAATTGCTCATAGAATTTCAACAATTGAGCAAATGGATAAAATATTGTTAATAGATGATGGCAAAATAATTGCCTTTGGAAAGCCATTGGATTTATATAATAATTGTACTGAATATAAACAAATGGTTGATCTACAAAAACTTGAAGAAGAGTTTGGCGGTGATAAGCAATGAGTCCAATAATTTATGTTTTTGCTATACTTTTGGTGTTTACATTAGTGTTTTTTATAGCATTTCTGATGATAAAAGATAAAAAAGAAGCTTTTGGTTTTGAAAGAAATATGAAGGATAGTGAAATAATCAAAAGATTATTTGTCTATGGTAAAAAACATGTTAAAGCTTTTACAATTGCTTTAATAATAATGCTGCTTTCAATATCGTCAGATATATTTTTGCCAATCATAACTGGTAAAATAATTAATATATTGCAATCAGAAGGAGGCTTTGTGTTTTCTCAACTTCTGAATATAGTAATATTATATGCTACAATTCTTATATGTTCCTTGATTTTCTCATATATCCAAACAATATTGCTCCAAAAAACAGGACAAAAAATTATTTCTGATATAAGAGAAGATTTGTTTATTAAAATAGAATATTTATCTACAAATCAGCTAAACCACATTCCTGTTGGTAAATTAGTGACAAGAGTTACTTATGATACTAACGCTGTTTCAATGATGTTTACAAGCTTATTTGTTAACTTAATTAAAAACATTTGCTTAATTATTGGATTTTCACTTGCAATGATAATCATTAATGTTAAACTTGCATTAATAGTATTTTGCTTTGTTCCATTTATAGTTATTTTTACAATTATTTTTAGAAAATTTTCAAGAAAAGCTTATAGAAAAGTAAAAAATAGTACGACAGATATTAATACATTTTTATCAGAAAATTTATCAGGAATAAAGGTTACACAAATATTTAACCAAGAAGAAAGAAAATATAAAGAATTTAAAGAAAAAAGTGAAAAACTATGCAAAGCCAAGTTTTCCCAAATAGGTGTATTTAGCATATTTAGACCAACTGTGTATATGCTTTATACATTTAACTTGTTACTATTATTTTATGTTGCAGGGAGCGATGCCATTACTCATGTGACTTTTTTAGGGCAATATATAACATGCCAAACTTTAGTTGTTTTTTATTCATATGTTGGTGGATTTTTTAATCCGGTACAAAATTTAGCTGAGCAATTTAATGCTTTACAATCAGCGTTTGCCTCAGCAGAAAAAATATTTACAATTTTAAATATAGAAGAAGAGTTAAAGGATGCTGATGATGCAATTGAACTTGAAAATGTAAAAGGAAACATTGAATTTAAAAATGTATGGTTTTCTTACATTGAAAATGAATGGATACTGAAAGATGTTTCTTTTAAAATAAATGCAAATGAAACAGTGGCTTTAGTAGGATCAACTGGTAGTGGAAAAACTACAATTCTTTCATTATTAGTTAGAAATTATGAAATTCAAAAAGGACAAATTTTACTTGATGGTATTGATATTAGAAAAATAAAGATTTCCTCACTTAGGAAACATTTTGGACAAATGCTACAAGATGTATTTATCTTTTCTGGAACAATCAAAAGTAATATTGTTTTAAGAGATGAAAATATAAGTGACGAAGAGGTAATAAAGGCATGCAATTATGTTAATGCAATGCAATTTATTAATAAATTTGATAAAGGAATATATGAGGAAGTAAGAGAAAGGGGAAATAATTTTTCAATTGGGCAAAGACAATTAATTTCTTTTGCAAGGACAATTGTTCATAAGCCTGAAATAATGATACTTGATGAAGCAACTGCTAATATAGATACAGAAACTGAAGTGCTAATTCAAGATTCACTTGAAAAAATGATGAACATAGGAACAATGATAATTGTAGCTCATCGTTTATCAACCATTCAACATGCCAATAATATAATTGTATTATCACATGGGAAGATAATTGAACAAGGAAATCATCAAGAATTATTAAAATTGAAGGGAAGATATTATCAGTTGTATAAACTACAATTTAGCAAGGAACAGCTACTAAAAAAATAAAAGTATGACAATAATTGTAGAAAGTGTACAATATATTTTTAAAAAAATAGTAATAAATTGTCAGCCAATGAAAAAAAATTTACAAAAAATAATATTTCAATTATAATATACCTTGAAAAAGCATATAGGCTAATAAGGAGGTAAATTATGAAAAATAAAAAATTACTAATGCTTAGCTTAATTCCTCTTCTTGCAACTTCAATTTCAAGTTGTGGTGATAAGAATAATGATAGTTCTTCAGAAAAAGAATATAGCTTTTCACAAGAAGAAGAAGTTTTAAAAATGATTCCACAAGAAGTTTTAAATGCAAAAGAAGAAATTGATTTACTAGTTTACATTGAAGGTCAAGATAACAACTTGCTTGATATCGGAAACTTCTCAAATGATCCTAATGATAGTGGAAGAAAGTATCACCCAGAGGATATATCTTCACACGAAATGGTTAGATGGTTTGCTGCTGCAAGTGCATTTAAAAAGATTGCTCCAGGAGTAAAGATTAACTTGAAATATTGCTCTATTGCAAACTATAATTCAAGAATAAAAGAGTATTTTGAATCAACTGGACATTTGCCTGAATTGATGTGGGGTACTGACCATGTTGTTGAAATGTTCCAAAAAGGATATTGTACAGACCTATCAGAATATTCAAGTTCAGAATATTATAAGGCTTACAATGAATATTTCATGACAAGATTTAATTTTGGTAATTGTCAAGCTGCTCTTCCTATTTCTGCTGAACCTTGGGGTGTATTTGTTAACTTAGACATTTTAGAAGATCCTGCTAATCCTGTTGTATCTTCTGTATTTGAGGATGGTTATTGCACTCAAGAATATAAGAATTGGGTTGATAATTTAACAATTGATACATTTACTGATGCAGTAAAGAAAACAAACAACGACAAACATGCTGGATTATCAAAAGTAGTTGAATATTTTACTTCATATGCAATGTCATCAATCAATGAATCATTCATTAGAGATGGAAAAATTGATTTAACAAGTGAAGCAGTAAAAGCAAAGCTTCAACATATGATTGAAAAAGAGAATGAATTATCTCAATATTGTAACTATGTTTATGATAAAACGTCAACTGGAAAAAATGCTAAAGAAGGATATAATGTTCAACCATGGCACTCAACTCAAGATTTTTCTATTGATCATGAATGTACATTCTACGCTGAAGCACCATGGGCATTACCAATGGTTTCTCAATATATTTCAAGTGCTGTAATGGAAGATGATAAAGGACAAGCTATTCTTGACGAAAAAGGTAATAAAATTCCAAATTACGAAGCAAGAAATACAAAGGTTGACTTCCTACCTTATCCAAAGGCAGATGAAAATTCAGATGCATATACAGGAATTGCTGTTGAAGGTATGGTCGTTGGAAATCAATTTAGAATGGAAAATGGGCAAAAGGTTCCAACACAAAAGAATGCTAAGTTGAAACAAGATATTGCAGCATACTTTACAATGTTTGCTAATCTTGACCCACGTGCATTAAAAGAAAGAACAGAAATTAAGTATGTTTTCAATGGTCAAGAATTCTCTGGCAGTTTATCTTTACCATTAATCAAACAAAATTATAAATTCTCATGGCAAAATGATCCTGAAAAAGTAGAATCAATGGGTGGAGATCCATCTGCTTCATTTACAGATAACTGGTCATACCAATTATCAGAATGGTTAAAATTATATAAAGTGTATTTAACAAATGATCAAGAGCCAGATGTAACAAACTTTACAAACATTACTTATGGACTTGTTAAAATGCTTGATAGTATTTATGCTCTTGAAAATGTTGGTGATGAAGCTGACAACTATGTAAGATGTCTTAACTATTGGAATGAACCAGTAAGAGTTGATATTGGTGATGAAATCGAAGAAGGTATCTTTGATAGATGGCAAGGAAGATTTACTCGTTATGCAGTTTCAAATGAAGATGCAGATGGTGCTACTTACTATACAAATGTTATCGGAACAGACACATATGTTGGTAGCGTTATGGGTCGTCTTGCTGAAATTGAAGAATACATCAATGATAATTCTAAAAGAGCTTGGGAATACTTAGCATATCAAATTTCATTAATATATTATGATGAAAATGGAGAACCATTATATCCTGATATTACTAATAGAGATATTAGAAATCATTATGAGGGGTCTCGTTATAATTAAATAATTTTGTAAAAGGCAATATTACATAATATTGCCTTTTTAATAAATTTAATAAATAAGTGTAGATTTTTTAATTAGCTAAGTTTATAATTCTAAACTGGAGGTTTTATTATGGCCAGTGTAATCATTATTTCAGCATTAGCTTTTATTTTAATGTTTATATCAATCTTGTTTAATTTTAAAATTAAAATTTTTAATATTAATTTAAGTGCTTATTGGATTATTACTTTGATTGTAGCATTATTAATGATTGTATTAAAAAAGGTAAATATATGGGATATTTATTTGGTTTTATCAAATGATTCTATAGTAAATCCATTAAAAATTATATTGTTATTTTTTTCAATGAGTTTTATATCAATTTTTTTAGATAAAGCTGGATTTTTTACTTTAATTGCAGCTAAAGCTATAAACAGGGCAAAGACGAGTCAATTTCAAATATTTTCTATTTTATATTTTACTATATCTATACTTACTATATTTACAAGTAATGACATAATTATTTTAACTTTTACTCCTTTTATATGTTATTTTTGTAAAAATTTGAATATTAATCCAACTCCATATTTAGTTAGTGAATTTGTTGCTGCAAATACCCTTTCAATGTCTTTAATTATTGGAAATCCTACAAATATTTACCTTGCTTTAAATGCAAATATTGACTTTATTTCTTTTTTTAAAGAAATGTTTTTGCTGTCATTAATTATTTGTATAATAGCATATTTTTTAATGATAATGATTTTTAAAAAAATATTAAGTATAAAAATTGAAAAACAGAATGTAGGATACGCTATTCATAACAAATTCTATATTATCATTGGCTTAATTTTCTTAAGTATTTCAACAATATTGATGGCTATTAGCTCATATATAAACATCCCAATGTATTTAATAGCTTTTTCTTGTGCATTTTTATTAGTTATTATAGTTTTATTTTATAAAATTATACTAAAAAAGCATGATCATATTTTGCTTAAATCATTTAAAAAAATACCATATGAATTATTATTTTTTTTATTATCAATGATAGTTATTATTTTAGCTTTAAATAACTGTAACGTTGTTTTTAATATTTCAACTTTTTTATTTAATAATGAATCAGTATTTTTAATTGGATTAATTTCATTTTTAATGTGCAGTGTTATGAACAATATACCGATGTCTATTTTATTTTCAAATATTTTTAATTGTTATTCTTTTTCTAGTAAAGCAATTTATAGTTGTATAATAGCCAGTAATATTGGAGCATTATTTACTCCTATTGGTGCTTTAGCGGGAATAATGTTTATAAGTATAATTAAAAGCTTTAATATTAATAGTTTTACATTTAAAACATTTTTTAAATATTGTATGCCTATAGCTATTATTTTGTTAAGCGCATCTTTATTGCTATTATTAATTATTTGATTTCTTTGACATATTCTGTATTAATTTTCTGGTCAATTATTACATCATCTATTTTAACTTTTAGTTTTGTTTCACCAATTATATCTATTTCATATTTCCTTTTGACATTAATTATTATTTTGTTTTTTTCATATGTCATTGAAGTACAGCTTGGTGGAATGCTAACATAATGCTTTATTTCAGTTTTATCATCAATTTCCACTTTATTTAGTGAAAATTCATAAGGTATGATGTCATTGAAATCATAAAATGAATCACAAAGTACGCATTTAGTATTATTATTATAGCTATACCAGCAACAAACTTGATAAGAGCCAGTTATGTAAATATCTTGATTTTTTATAGCAATACTATGAGTATGATTTAAAATATAACAGCCTAAAACTTTAGATATATCATCATCTGTTAAAATTTCTTTATAATCATCAAATTCTTTTTCACCATTTGCGATAATTGCTTTCGTTAAAATTTCTCTATACAAATAAATCACCACTAAAAAATATGCAATAGTTATAATTTATTATGCACTTTATTTTGCAATTTTATTAAAAATTTATTACTATCATATATTTTATAAAACAATGAATTTCCAGCATTTATATAAAAAATGTTATATGCATCTTCTGCATCCATTTCAAAAAAAATTATTAATTTAATTATTTCGTATTGATTAAAAGGTACTTTACCATTTTCTTTTTCACGATAATTTCTCTCACTAATTCCGATTATTCTTGAAAGATCATCTTGATTAAGTTTTTTTGCTTTTCTTAAATCTTTAATTGTTGTTGCTGGATTATATTTCACAATAATACACTCCTTTAATTACTTATATTTTAAAAAAAATGATAATAATAATCAACATTTAATTACATAAATAATAATATTAAAAATGATATTATTAATAAATAAATAGGAAAAAATTTATTTTCACTAGTTTTTTTAATAAAAAACAACTTTAAAGAAAGATATGTAAATAATGAAGCAGCAAGCATTGCAATTATATATAATACTGTTTCATTATTAATGATAATTTTATTTTTAAATAAGGATAAAAATGATGAGCCAAAAGATATTATTATTAATAGATAAAAGGAAAATTTTTTGGCAAATTCATCATTTAACTTTGAAATTTTACCCCCAAATAATGTTATTCCACTTCGTGAAATGCCTGGGAAAATTGCAAATGATTGAAATACTCCAATAATAAACGTATTTTTTAAATTATAATCCAATTGTTTTTTAAAACTTATATTGTTTTTTATAATCAAAACGATGGCTGTTATAATAAAATTAATAGCAATTATATTTATATTATTAAACGTTTCTTCGATGAAGGAACTTACAAAAACACCACAAATTCCTGCTGGAATTGAAGCAATTATTAAGTATATTACCATTTTAAAACTATCAAAGCTTTCTTTCCTCTTTTGAAATAAATAATAACAAAAATCTTTTACTAAAAGAATTATATCTTTTTTAAAGTATAAAAGTAATGCTATGGAACTAGCAAAATGTAAATAAATTGTTAATTCAAGTTGATTTTTAACATCTATATTTAATATTTTGTATACAATTGCTAAATGGCCGCTACTACTTAAAGGAAGAATTTCAGTTATTCCTTGAATAATGCCAATAATAATAAATTTTAATATGTTAATTATTTCTTGCATATAATCACCTAATAATATGTATGCAAATAAAAATACTTTAATTAAAAAACTACATTAAATTTTACATTAATGTAGTTGTATATTATTATAGCTATTTTAATTTTTTTATTGCTTGCTTCATATTTTCACTCTTAAATAAATAGCTTCCAGCCACTAATATATCAGCTCCGGCTTCACGTGCAATTTTAGCTGTTTGCTCATTTATACCGCCATCAACCTCAATTAAACATTCATAGCCATTTGAGTCAATTATAGTTCTTAACTCCTTTATTTTGTTTATTGAGCTATCTAAGAATTTTTGACCTCCAAAGCCTGGATTTACTGACATAACTAATACTACATCTAAATCTTTTATAAAAGGCATGATTTCATCAATACTAGTTTCAGGCTTTATTGAAATTCCACATGCACGATTATTATCATGAATGATTTGAATTAATTTTTTAATCTTATTTTTACTTTTTAGTGCTTCATAATGGAATGTAATTAAATCTGCATTGTTTTCCATTACTTTTTCAACATATTTAAATGGGTCATCAATCATTAAATGAACATCTTTAAAAATCATATAATCCTTAACTGCTTCAAGAATTGGAAAAGCAAATGAAATATTTGGTACAAAATGTCCATCCATAATATCAATATGAATCCAATCTGCATTGCTTTTAATTACCCTTTTCATTTCTTTATCCAAGAATTTAAAATCTGCAGCTAGAAGTGAAGGAGCTATTCTTATTATTTTTTTCGCCATACGTGTTTACCATCCTTTATCTCATTCATTAAATGCAAATAATTTTCATATCTTCTTTTATCTATTAAATTATTTGCTACAGCTTCTTTTACCTTGCATTGTGGTTCATCTTTATGCAAGCATGTTTTGTATTTGCAAAATGCTGAATACTTTTCAAAATCCTTAAAAATATGAGCATATGTTACTAAATCAACCTTTATTTCTAATTTTGAAAAGCCTGGAGTATCAGCAACATAAGCATTGTCAATATTTATATATTCAACTTCTCTAGTTTGATGTTTTCCTCTTCCAAGTTTTTCAGAAAAATCACCAATTTGTCTATTAGAATTCTCTGACAATACGTTAATTAATGTTGATTTTCCAACCGCTGATTGTCCACAAAGTACTACTTTTTTATTTCTAATTTCATCCTTTAATAAATTAATATTAATATTTTGATGGCTTGAGGTTAATATTACTTTATAACCAGCTAGTTTATAATTATCAAGCAATGATCTTATATTATCATCTAAAAATTCGCATTTGCTTACAACGATAATTGGTTCAATATTTTGCAGTGTTGTTAAAACTATTAATTTATCAACCAAATACGAATCAAAGCTAGGCTTTATAGTAGACATTACAATTAATGCCACATCAACATTTGCTATTAATGGCCTAATTAGATAATTTTTCCTTGGTTTAACATCAATAATATTTGAAAAGTTGTTTTTTTCATCATAATCAAATAGTACTTCGTCTCCACATACTAATGAAAAATTCATATTTCTAAATTGACCTTTTGCTTTACAAGTATATATAGCGTTTGTTTTATGCTCTAATACATAAAACAAACCGCCTATTGATTTTAATATAAAGCCTTCCATTATTTTTTCCCTCTAAAAAGAAAACTCAAAAAATTCTTTTTCTTAGGTGCTTTATAATTATCGTAAGCTTCTATTAAATCTATTTTTAATTCTTCAACATTTTTATATCTTAATTTTGCATCTTTATTGCAGCATTTATTAATTACCTTTTCAAAGCTTAAAGGGATTGATGGGTTAACTTTTCTAATTGATGGAAATGGCACGTTAATATGCATATATAAAATTGCTTTTTTATCTTGTGGATCTTTAGGATTAAATGGAAATTTACCTGTTAGCATTTCATACATTGTTATGCCTATTGCATAAATATCTGTCTGAATTGATCCTTTAGGATTATCAATAAGCTCAGGTGCCATATATTGAGCAGTTCCAATTACTGTGCTTCCATCTTCTTTGTATAAATTAACATCCTCTTGATTTATAAATGCTGTTCCAAAATCGATAATAACGATGCTTCCATCGGCTTTTTTTATTAGATTTTGAGGCTTGATATCTCTATGGATTATACCATTATTATGGCATGCCTCGATGCCATCAATAATTTGTAGCATATAACTATAAACCTCATCTAAAAGCAAATACCCATTAGCAACAATTAATTGCTTTATGCTTTTTCCCTTTACATATTCCATTACTAAGTAAAGGTTATCTTCATACACTCCATTTGAATATACTCTAACAATGTGCTTATTACTAATTGCAGCTAATGTCATTGCTTCTTGCTTAAACATATTGAAAGCTTTTTGATTTTCAATTTGACAGTTTAAAACTTTAATAGCAACAAGTTTATTAGCTATTTTATCATGAGCTAAAAATACTGAGGCATAGCCACCAGAACCTATTTCTTTATTTATAATGTATCGATTATTTATTATAATTTTTCCGTCGCTCATTGTTGTAATAAAATTAAAGTAATATTATCAGTTCCACCAAGGTCTAGGGCTTTTTCAACCAGGTTTTCAGCTTTTGTTTCAATATCAGTATCACCACTTAAAATCTTTAAGAGCTTCTTTTTATCTAAATGATTGTACAAGCCATCACTACAAATAAGCAAATTATCATCATTTTTCAAGGAAATTTGTCCAATATCAACAGAAACATTTTTCTTGATTCCTAAAGCGTTTGTTAATATATGCCTTTTTGGATGTTTTAAGGCTTGCTTATAAGTAATAATACCATTTAATAGTAGAGTATTTACATAAGTATGGTCAGTTGTAACTTGGTCTATAAAGTTTTGATTATAAATATAAATCCTTGAATCACCAATATGAGCATAGTATAGAACATTATTGTACATTATAATACCAGTAACAGTTGTTCCCATCCCTTTTAAGTTTAGATTTGAAAGTGATTCATTGTAAACAAAATTATTTGCTTTTGAAATCACATCAAAAATCCAAACCCCAACATTTTTTGTAAGATTACTGCAATCAAGCTTATCATATTCTTCTTTTAAAATTTCAATAGTCTTATTAGATGCAAATGAGCCTCCTAAATGTCCACCCATTCCATCACAAATAAATGCAATAAAGTTATTTTCATCTTTTTTTGAAAATAAGTAAGCATCTTCATTTGTAAGTCTAACCAATCCTTTATTACTTTTTGCACATATTTTCATGTTTTTGCGCCTCACTTTTTGCTCTTAATTGTCCACAAGCTGCTTCAATATCTTTACCAAACTCTCTTCTTATTGTAACATTTATTTTATGTTTTTTTAAGATATTATAAAAAATATTTATATTTTTTTCATCACTACGCTTATAAGCTGATTCACTAACTGAATTATAAGGTATAAGATTTACATAAGAGCAAGTGCCTTCTAACCATTCAATTAATTTTAAGGCATCCTCTTCTGTATCGTTAATATCCTTTAATAAAATGTATTCGAAAGTTAGTCTTCTATTTGTTTTATTACAATACTCAACTAAAGCATCCTTTAATAGATCCATATTATAGACATGATTAACTTTCATAATTTTATCTCTTATTTCATTACTAGGTGCGTGTAATGAAATCGCTAAGTTAATTTGTATTTTTTCATTAATTAATTCTTTAATTTTTGGAACTATTCCTGATGTTGATACACTAATATGTCTAGCCCCAATTGCAAGGCCTTTGGCTTCATTGATGCAATAAATAAAATTCATAACATTTTTATAATTATCAAATGGCTCACCAATTCCCATTACTACTATATGAGAAACTCTTTCTGATGATTTGTTTAATTCGAATTGTACTGTCATTACTTGGCTTACCATTTCAGCAGCAGTCAAATCCCTAACTTTTTTTAATAATCCAGAGGCACAAAATGAGCATCCCATATTACAACCAACTTGTGATGAGACACATACTGCATTTCCATAACTATACCTCATCAAAACAGTTTCTACTAAATTTTTATCTTCGAGTTCTAATAAAAACTTAATTGTTCCATCATTGCTTACTTGTTTTTTTACAATCCTTGGCAAAAATATTTCGTATTTTTCATTTAAAGCTTCTCTAACATTTAAAGATAAATTAGTCATTTCATCAATTGTTTTTACTTGGCTTTGGTATAACCATCTTAATACTTGCTCACCATTATATTTTTTTAAATTTAAGCTAAGCATTAAATCTTGCAACTGTGAAAGCGTATATCCATATAAGCTTTGCTTCATTTTATTTTCCATCCTTTATTAATTTAGCAATATAAAATCCATCAGAGTCATATTCAAATGGTAATATTTGTTTTTCGAACACACGCTTCATATCCTTGTGCTTTCCTAAAAACTCCATGATTTGAGCATTGTTTTCTTTTTTATTAATTGAACAAGTTGAGTAAACTAGTTCGCCATTATTTTTAAGCATTAGATATGCTTCTTCAAGTAATCTTTGCTGTAAAGAGCATAATTCATCTAATTTGTTTGGAGATAGTTCGTGAATGATATCAGGCTTTCTTCTTATAACCCCAAGCCCAAGACATGGAGCATCTAGTAATACCTTATCAAATGATCCTATCAGTTTTTCTTTTTCATGTAATCTTGTTGAATCATAGCAAATACATGTAACATTATCAAGCTGTAAGGATTTTAAATATTTTTTCATTATTTCAACTCGATGTTCATGAATATCCAAAGCTAACACTTTACCACTATTATCCATTAGCTCGCATATATATTGGGTTTTGCTTCCTGGTGCAGCACACATATCTAATACTTTATCATTACATTGAGGATTTAAAATTTCAACAACATATTGTGAAGATTCATCCTGTACAGAGATTAAGCCATTTTTCATTTCATCAGTTTTAGCAATTGGTTCATTTCCAATATATATTAAAGAATTATTAGCAAGTTTACCTGAAATAAAATTAGGGTTTTTAGAAATGATTTCATCTTTTGTAGTTTTATGAATATTTACTCTTACTGAAAGGGGAGCTTCCTTATTATTTGACTCTAATATTTTTAATGTTGAATCCTTCCCATAATGAGCTTCAAGCATTTTTATAACCCAAATTGGCATATTATATTTAATAGATAAATATTCATATTCATCTTTTGCACATTCTTTTGTGAATGTTAGGTTTTGTCTTTGAGATTCTCTTAAAATAGCATTAACAAATTTTCCCATTGCATCGCCACCTTCTTTTTTGGCAATGCTTACTGCTTCGTTTAAAATGGCAAATGGAGGGATTCTATCTAAATACTTTAATTGATAAAGAGACATCATAATAATTATGTTAGCTTGTTCTTTAACATCTTTTTGGGTTAATTTACTTATTTCCCATTTTAATAGTTTTTCATGTGATAATGTTCCATATACGATATTTGTTAAAAGTTTAGCATCTAAATCGCTTATACTATTTTGTCTTATTATATGATCAATTTCAATATTTGAAAAGGCTTTATATACATAAATATTATACAAGCATTTATAAATATAATAACGGATATTGTATGATTCTTTATTAATTTCATTATCTTTCTTTAAGATATCATCTTTTTTATTGTTGAAATCTTTCTTTTTAAAATTAAAGCTTTTACTATCTTTTTTTAAGTTTTTGTTATTAAATTTTCTTTCCATAAATATTAAAGCAGTTGATATATGTCAATATCATATTGTATACTGCAGTTCCTTTCCTTTGCTTCTTTTGCAAATAATTTGTTAATGGTATTTAATCTTTCAATAATTAAATCATGCTTTTTACTTTTTATTAAAATTTTAATTCTGATTTTATCATTTTCTTTATATAAATAAGGAAATGCTGGTCCTAAAAGTTCAAAGTTTGTTTCCTTTTTTAATTCTTCAAATAGTTTATCAGCTAAAATACAAACTTGATCAGCCTTACTTGAAAGTATTGTAATTGCAGCCATATAAGAAAATGGTGGGTAATTCATTTTATTTCTAAATTTCATTTCTACTTGATAAAATAAATCATACTCTTGACTTGAAGCAAACTTTATAACGTAATTTGTCGGATTAAATGTTTGAATTATAACATCTCCTTGCTTTTTCCCTCTTCCAGCTCTTCCTGCAACTTGAGACAGTAGCTCAAACGTAAATTCACCACTTCTAAAGTCAGCAACATTTAATGAACTGTCAGCATTTATAACTCCAACTAAGGTAACATCATGAAAATCAAGACCTTTTGCTACCATTTGTGTTCCAATTAAGACATTATATTCATCACTTTTAAACTTTTCCAATATTTTTAAGTGGCCATTTTTAATGCTAGTTGTATCGTTATCCATTCTTAATAACTTTGCTTTAGGATAGTTTAATGATAATACTTCTTCAATTTTTTGAGTACCACTGCCCATAAATAAAAAGTCAGTACCATTGCATTTTGGACAAATATGATTAAATTTTATTTCATAATTACAATAATGGCATTTAAATTTATCACCACTTTTATGATAACTCATATTTAATTCACAATTTGGACATTTGAAAGTATAATTACAACTTCTACAAAATACATATGGAGAATAGCCTCGTCTATTTTGAAGAATAATAATTTTTTCATTTTTATTTAAGCATTTGTTAATCGCTTTATCTAAAGATGAAGAAATTAATGATGAGAAGTCACTCATGTCGTTTCTCATATTAACCACTTTAATGTTTGGAAGAAGCTTGTTTGCTCTATTTCTTAAATAAACAATTCTATAAACTCCCTTCATAGCCCTTGCTTTACTTTCAAAGCTTGGCGTTGCACTACCTAAAACGACTTTAGCATTATGATGTTTTGCTCTATAAATAGCAATGTCTTTTGCATGATAGGTTGGAGATTTATCTTGTTTATAACTGGTGGATTGTTCTTCGTCAAGAATTATTATGCCAATATTTTCAAGTGGCGAAAAAATAGCACTTCTTGCTCCAATAACAACCTTCGCTTCATGATTTCTAATCTTATCATATTGAACTTGTTTTTCTTTCTTACTTAAAGATCCATGCCATATTGCTATATCTTTAAATTTGCTTTTAAAGCGTTGAATTATCATGGGAGTTAATGATATTTCAGGCACTAATATTATTGCTGTTTTATTAATGCTTAAATAGTATTTAACTAATTTTATATAAACTTCAGTTTTACCACTTCCGGTTACTCCTTGTAATAAGTAAACACTATCTTTTGTATTAATAATTGTGTTAAAGGCTTGTTCTTGTTCATCGTTTAAAATAACATTGTTTTCATTGCTTTTATAATCTTTAAAATAATCATCATTTACAATTTCATCTTTTATATAAAGGATATTTTTTTTAATAAGTGTGTTTACTTTACTACTAGATAAATCCTTATAAAAGATGCCATTATTATTTTTTATTTGATTATAAAGTTCTATTTGGTAGTCCTTCAATGATAATAATGAAGCATTTTCATTTACATATACCTTTTTGATTTTTTTATAAGTTATTTGCTTTAAAGCAGTACTTTTTGGTTTATATGATGGGGGAAGTATTGTTTGCAAGCAATAAATAAGTGGTGAGACATATTCTTTTTCCATATATTTTGCTAAATTAAACAATTCATCATTTAAAATTGGCTCTTCATCAATAACGTTATTTATAAATTTATATTTTATGTTATCATTTTTACATAATTCATCATAAGTACAATTAATAGTCTTAATATTAATTACATAACCAACAATGTTTTGCGTGTTAAAAGGAACATATACGCGACAACCAATTTTGATATTTGTTTGATCGTTGCATAAATATGTATAATATGAGTCTATTTTAATGTTATGCTCAATTAATACTTCGACTAATTTCATTTTAAGCTCCTATAAAAAAAGTAGAACCGCAGTTCTACTCATCACTTTCATCTTGAATGATTTTAATAATCGCACTGCTTGCATTTTGTACTGTATCGTTTAGTACAACATATTTATATTTCGCTTTTTCTAGCATTTCACTTTTTGCTTTTGATAATCTTTCTTGTACGATTTCTTCGGGTTCGCTGCGTCTACCACGTATTCTTTTTTCTAGTTCTTCAAAGCTTGGTGGCATCATAAATATAGTTATAGCTTTAGGACATTTTTTCATCACTTGCTTTGCACCTTGCACTTCTATTTCAAGTAAAACATTTTTCCCTTGTTCTAGTAATTTCTTTATTTCTTTTTTAGGGGTACCATAATAGTTGTTAACAAATTTAGCATATTCTAAAAATTCATCTTTTTTAATTTCTTCTTCGAAAAATTCTTTTGAGACAAAATAATAATGAACGCCATTAATTTCACCATCACGTGGTGACCTTGTAGTCATAGAAATTGAAAAGACTAAATTAAGAGACTCATCCTTTAAAATAGTATCACGTACTGTTCCTTTTCCAACACCGCTAGGTCCACTTAAAACAAACAATTTTCCTGCCATTACGTTTCCTCCTAAAAAGTATTATAAATACTTTCTTTTATTTTCTTATTATAGCACAATAGTTTTACTTAAACAAATTATTTATTATTAATTCAAAAAGCATTATAATATAGTAGCATTTATAATGAAAAATCTTAAAAGAGGTGAGCGAACAAAATGGCTTTAGATTATATCGCTTTTGAAAGAATTATTTCTTTAATAAAATCAAAAATAGAAAAAGGAAAAATTGTAAAAATTTCACAAATATCAAATGAAGAATTTTTATTTATTATTAGAAAGGAAAATTACAATTATAATCTTTTAGTTTCTACGCATCCTAATATGAGCTATATAAATTTAATCAGTAAAAAACCTGAAAGCAATCATATTAATACTAACTTATTAATGCTTCTTAGAAAGCATTTAGAAAATGGAATTATTGAAGAAGTAAATAAACAAAATGATGATAGAATTGTGCTAATTAAAATTACAAATCGTGATGATTATTTTAATAGTACAAGTCATAAATTATTTATTGAACTAATTGGAAAGGCTGCTAATTTGATTTTAGCAAATAATGATAATGTAATTATTGATTCATTAAAGAAAATTCCGCTTGCATATCAAAACATTAGAACAATTCAGCCAGGAATACATTATACTTTTCCTTTAAAAGTTAAAGAAGAGCAAATTCCATATGATGTTTTAAATGAAATTAATTATCGAAATATTACATTGAATGAATTTAAAGAACTTGTTTTTCAATCAGATGATATATATATTTCAACGAGAGATAATAAAACAGATTTTCATTTTGTCCCTTTAACATTTATGGGTGAGGAAACTACTAAATATGAATGGACATTAGGTCTAGAAGTTTTCTATGAAAAAACACTAAAGGACGAAAGACATCGTCAGTTCACACAAGAAATGGAAAAGGTCTGCAAGCAAGAATTAAAAAAAAGTGAAAAGAAAAAGAAAAAACTCCAAGAGGAGCTATTAATTGCTAGCCAAGGAACGATTTATAAATATTATGGTGATTTGTTAATGACATATATGCAAGGTGAGATTATTAATACATCAAGTGTTACTATTCATGATGAATTTGAAAATAAAGATGTTACTTTTTCATATGATGTAAATCACGATGTTTACTATAACGCGCAAATGTTTTATAAAAAATATCAAAAATCAAAGGTTGCTATTGTTAAAATTAATGAGCAAATAGAATTATGTGATGAAAGCATTGATTATTTTATAAATGTAAAATATTTTTTAAGTCAAGCTGATTATTTACAAGCAATGCAAATCAAAGAAGAACTAGTAAACCTTGGCTATTTTAAAAAATTTTTAAAACCTACAAATAATAAGAAGAATGAAAAGAAAAAAGAAAAGGTTTATAAGCCATTAGCAATAAAATATAAAAATATTTATATTTATGCAGGTCAAAATAATTTGCAAAACGAATATTTAACCTTTAAACTTGCCAAGAAAAATCATATGTTTTTTCATGTTAAGCAAGGGCCGGGAGCACATGTTATTTTAGCAAGTGATATAATAAATGAAGATTTTAAAAAAATGGCTGCAAATATTGCGGCATACTACTCATCATATAAAAATTCATCAACAGTACCAGTGAATTACACATTAGTCAAAAATATTAAAAAAATTCCGGGTGGTAAGCCCGGAAAGGTAATAATCAACAACTATAAAACGGTATATGTTGATCCATCTTTTGATTTATTTAAAGATTATATTAAATTGTAGCATTTGTTCCACTATGACAAACGTCTTCTACTGATGTCGTTCTACTTACTTGATATGTATATCTAGGTACGTAGTGATTTATTATATGGTTTCTAACTGGTATTACTACCGGTTGATCATAGCAATAAGTACAATGAGTGCATATAACTCTTTCAGGACAAACAATAGGAGTTACTTTACATGGACAAGTTTTATATTGACAATTATAAAAGTTGTTATTCATATGTTTTCCTCCTTTTTAAGAAATAAGAGCTATAGAATTCTATAACTCTTTTTTATATGATTTATTATTAAACAGCCCACCAAGCGCCGATGATTACAAGTAAAATAAATAGTACAAGGAATAATGAAAATCCTCCGCCATTACAGTTTTGTAAAAACATAATAAACCTCCTTTCACTAAGAAAAAGTATTAATTATATATGTATGGAAATCTATACTAGTATAGATAAATTGATCCGATGATAACTAATAAAATGAATAAAACTAAAATAAGAACGAAACTAGTATTAAATCCACAATTAGTTGTTGGGGTACTAGTAACTGTTTGACAGCCACAATTGCATTGGTTATTCATAATTTACCTCCTTTTCTATAATATATTATGATTCTTAAATAAAAATGTTCGGAACAAAAGAGATTTTTATGATTATTATATAAATAAAAACAATAGTTTAATATTTCATAATACCCATAATTATTCTTATACTTTTTTGTGAAATATAATTCATTAACTAATCATTTTTGTGCTTTAGGTTAATTAACTTCGACCTTTTTTGTTTTTATTGACATTACAATACAATTTCATAGAAAATAAAAAAGTATCCAACTAATGGATACTCAAAATTAATATTATTATTTAACAATTACAAAATCGAATCTATCTTTTTCTTCTTTGATTTTACATGTTGTTTTATTTGCTTCATGCATTTTGTCAACAACAACTTTAATTGCAGCTGCAATATCTGCATCATCAAGATCAGTTTCTTGCTTTAATAAATGCATTACATTTTCTGTAGTACAATTTTTTCCGTTGTAAAGCCAAACCAAGTCGTTATCAATTACTTCATTGTTAAGTGCTTTTTCATCAACTTCGCTAGTTTCTTCAGCAGGCTCTTCAACTACTTCATTAGCTTCTTCGCTTTCTTCTACAGATTCTTTATCATTACCATTTTCGATTGCTTCTTCTACTTCAGCTTCCTCTTCTTCAATTACTTCTTCTTCATCTGCTTCTTCATTAACTTCGTCACTAATATTTTCATCAGTTGAAATAGGAGCATCTGCTAAGACTGCTTCAGTTTCATCACTTTCAATTTCAATTGCTTCAGGTTTTGGATCTACTTCAAAATATGGCTTAAATGTAATTACATTGTGCTCAGGAACAATTTCGGCTTGCTTAGTCACTAGATTAATTTGTTCTTTTGCAGCTGTTTTTCTTAATTTAAAGATTCCAAGCCCTGCAATCTTTATTGTTTCGTTAGCAATTAATCCTTCTTTTATACCATCGAAAACAGCATCATAATAAAGCTTAGCTTCCTTTTTACTACAGTTAGTTTTTGCAACAATAATATCAATCCATTCTTTTTGTTTTAACATAAAGGTAATCTCCTTTTACTTACTAAGGTAAATATATCATTTTTTTTCACTAATTTCAATGGTTTTTAAAAAAAAGTAGCGTAAAATTCAATGTTTTTTTTCAGTGTTTTGTATTTTTTAGTATATATATGCATATATAAAACGCATTTTTTTGTTGAAATATAATAAAAACTAAGTTATAATATTAATCGCAATGTTAAAAAGGAGGCTTTTCATTTTATGAAAAAGAAACTAACAACAGTAACCTTGATGTTAGCAGCAGTTTTAGCCGCAACTGGTTGTAATAGCGATAAGGTTACTTATAAACAAGAAGATGGAAAATCTGTAATTTTTTCACTAAAAGATGGCGATAAGACAAGCTATTATACTGCAGATGAATTACTTTCTGATCTTCAAAGCAGTTCAACTGCAAAATCAAAGCTTTATAGTGAAGTATCAAGACAAGTATTTACCCAATATGCTTTAAAGACATTAAGCGATAGCAAAATTAAAGATATTAGAGATGATGCTAAAAATGAAGTTGATGACTTTAAAAGCGATTGCCAAACAAGTGCAAAAAATGAAGGTACAGATTATGATAAGTATTTGGAAAAACAATTAGAAAGTAAGGGCGTTTCAAATCTTGAAGAATTAGAAGACCTTTTCTACTATGAGGGTTTAAAAGAAAAAGTTTTAGACGGCTTTGTTGAAGAAACAGATAACTATCAATTCTTCTTACAAAAATATTTAGATACTTATACACCTTTCCAAGTAAAACATATTCTAGTTGCAGCAAACACTGCAGATGCTAACATGAAAGATGCTACAATGACTGCAGATAATGCAAGAAAATTGTTAACAATTCTAAATCGTTTCTTAAATGGAGACACATTTAGATCAATTGCAACTATTACTGATGATACAAGTAGTGCCCAGACAAGTGGTATAATGCCATTTAACCAAGCACAAAACTATGTTGCTGAATTTAGATTTGCAACATATGCTCAAGAAATTTTTGCAGATAACTTTACAGGTACTGCAGATGAAGTATTAGCTCATAGATATGAAAAAGCGGCAGATTTACATATCATTGATAAGGATGAAGTTACTAAAGAAGAATTTGGAACATCAAATCTTTATGACGTTTATGGTAAAGGCATAGGTACAGTTAAAATTGCTGATATCCTAAAGCTTCAAGAAAAAGTTGGGGAAAATATGGCTGGTGCCTATAATTATTATGATTATAACAACCCAACTCCTACTGGAAAACCAGAAAAAGGAAATGAAATTCCAACAATTGCTGAACAACCATATGAAATGAATGTTAGCAAATTTAAAGATGATGGTACAAAGAATAAGAATTACTATGAAGAATATGAACTTCAAAGAAATCAAATCTTTAATAGAACTTTAAATTACCATAAAGTACAATATATTGAACTTGATAGTACTCATCAAACAATTAATAGTACAAAAATTAAGGTTTATGATAGTACAACAGATTCATTAGTTGAAAAGACAGTACTTGCTGATGGTGAAAATGGAAATCCAATTTTCGTAGCATTAGCTTCAACTGGTATTCATTTTATGTCAATGGTTTGGAATTCTTATAATCCAACATCTACAGTATTATCAACTGAAGCATTAAATTCTTTATCAAAGATTATTTGTGATAAAAAGAAGATTAATGTAACTAGTGATAACTATTATGAAGAAGCAAAAAAATTAAATGATTTTGAAAATCAATTAAATTATGCTTACTTTACATTATATGATAGTGATGATACTAATATGGAAAAATATAGATATACTTATATTGCTCAAAATACAGATTTAAATAAATCAAGTATTTCTAAGAACAGTTCAACATTATTAAGTGATATTTCTTCATATGTTTCTTCTCTTGAGTATTATCTATTTAATGAAATAGTATATGAAACATCTTCACCAATCGTTGACGATGCTAATCACTTCTCAATTTCATTCTATGACAAGGGCACTAAAAATGAATTATATGATTTAATTAAGGAATACGTTCAAGATAGTCTAAAGACAACTGATGAATCATTTACAACATCTGTAGCATCAGCTGCAGAAAGTTATGGAACAAAGCTTGCTCGTGAAGCTGAAGTTAAAGCTGCATTAAGCAACTGGGAATTCCATTATGATTTTGATTAATAAAGGAGGAAACTAAAATGAAAAAGAATAGATTATTTATATTATCATTATTAGCTTGTACTTTATTAGTTGGTTGTAACGATAAATCATTTGTACAAGATGGTAATAAGCCAATTGGAACAATTACTGATGGAAAAAATACAAATGATACAATAATGAACATTCAAAAGTTTTACGAAACTTTAAAGAGTAACAATGGTGGTTCAACTGTTGTTGATCAATTAATTAAGAAAATTGCTTCGATTGAATATAGCGATAGCAATTTAGCTTCTTGGCCAACAAGTGAAAAATTTGATGTTAGATCTTATCATACTACTGCTTCTTTACAAAAAGAGATTGCAGAAAAGTTTGAAGATGTTGTTGATGGCTCATCATATTTAGATGATGATGGAAATTTTGATGCAAAAGCATATAAAAAACATGTAGAAGACACATATGATGTTACAGTTAGCGAAGGAAAAACTAGTGACAAGTATCTAACTGATTCAAAATTAGTTGATACACTAAAGTATAACTATGATGAATATATTGAAAAGACAATTAAGCCTGAAATTATCCAAAATTATATTTATCTTGATTATGTAACTTCTTCAAGCAAATATAAAGGACAATTCGCAAGCCAATATGCTGTTAAACTTGAAGTATTAAAAGTTGGTTATGATTCGACAAAATTAAATGGTTCTTGGAATGAATCATTTATTAAAGATGTAAAAGCAGTTACAAGTGGAGCTGCATCATCAACTGATTCAACTTATAATTTTAAAACAGATTATTCATTTGCAACATTTACATCAAATGATGATATGATTGTATTTGTATCAGCAGCTGATAAATTAACTTACTCTGTTTATACTTTAACTGAAGCTGCAAAAAATGAAATAGTTCCTAGCCATAGAACTGATATTTCAACATTAAAGCAATTAGATTACTATAGTTCATCAGCTGATTATGGAAAGCCAAAAATTGAAAGCATTATTAATGACTCTTCTAAAGCAACATTAAATACAGCATCTTCTTGGGAAATTACAAGAAATGAAGAAGTTAATGAAACATACTTTAAGAAGGTTGAAAGTTTATATATTGCAAGAAAATTATGGGGAATTGACCGTGAAGTTGTTTTAGCTAAAAACTATGATAATAGAACAGCTTACTATGAATCAATGACTGAAACTGAAAAAACAGAAGCAAAGGGATTTGCATCTACTTATTCTTCAAGCAATACTAAATCAATTGCTGATGGTGCTAAAGCAACTAAGATTACTACTGAACATGAAAAGTATTATACACCAGTTGATTACTATACAAAATCATCATATGATTCTGTATTACCATCTGCGTTAACATCTTTACGTGGTACATCTGCTAAAGATTTAATTTCTCACTTAAAGGATTTTGGTGGAAAAGATTACTTATTACCTTCAAAAGAAGTTGCTGATCCTGTATATTTAGATGTTTCATCAAATAATTACTACATCTGTTCTGTTGCTAAAGATGGATATTATGGATATTATAAATATACTGATTTACTTGATTCTTCAAAGCCTACAAAAACTATTTCAAATTACCAAATTGAAGCATATCAAAATGGACAATTTACTGAATGGAATTTAGATGGTTCTTCATATAAGGAAGATAAAGATAATCCAGTAAAATATTCAAGCAATCCTGAAAAATTTGAAAATATTATTAATCTTGTTCAAATTTCAGCAAAGAATGTAATTACAACTGCTATTAAGAAAGAAGCAATTGTTGCTTTATTTGAAAAATATGGATTAGAACTTAACGATCAAGATATTTATGATTATGTTAAGGATAGCTATCCTGATTACTTTAACAAAGATTAATCTTATAAAAAAAATGGATGATTTAACATCCATTTTTTTATTTTACTTTAAGTAACTACATTCATCATTTCAAAACTGGTTTAGACAAGATTATAGTCATTACTTTATTATATATAACTATGTTTTATTCACTTCTATCCAAGAATTAATTTATCTGTTAATATACTTTGCGTATTTTTAAATTTCTCTAGTAAAGTTTCAACTGTTAAATTTTCTTTTTCTTTGCCAGAAACATCAAGAATTACTTTTCCTGAATCAAGCATAATTAATCTATTTCCATATTTAATTGCATCATTCATGTTATGAGTAATCATAAGGGTTGTCAATTTATTTTCATTAACAATTTTGTTTGTTATTTCTAAAACTTTATGCGCTGTTTTAGGGTCAAGAGCCGCTGTATGCTCATCAAGTAATAAAATCTTAGGCTTATTTAATGTCGCCATTAAAAGTGTTAATGCTTGCCTTTGGCCTCCTGATAATAATCCAACCTTTTGTGTTAATCGATTTTCTAAATTTAAATCAAAATCTTTAAGTTCTTTTATAAATAATTCTTTGTTTTCTTTTTTAAATCCCCATTTTAATCCGTGCCTTTTACCACGTCTATAGGCTATTTCTAGATTTTCTATAATTGACATATTAGACGCACTACCAACCATTGGATCTTGAAATACTCTTCCTAAGTATTTTGCTCTTTTATATTCTTTAAGCTTTGTAATATTTTCATCATTTAAATAAATTGTACCATTATCAGGTTTTAACGTTCCAGATATTATATTCATTAATGTTGATTTACCAGAGCCATTTCCGCCAATCACAGTAATAAAATCCCCATCATTAATGGTAAGAGATAAATCATTCAAGGCAATTTTTATATCTTCTTTATTGCCAGTTAAATTAAATGCTTTTGTAACATTATTAATTTTTAGCATGTGCTTTATCTCCTTTCTTTATATGCTTTTTTATTGTAGGTAAACATAATGCTAAGGCAATTAAAAATGCATATAGTAAGTTTTTAAGCTCAGTTGGAAAACCAAACTCAATAGCAAGTGTTATAATAACAAAATATACAATTGCTCCTAAAACAACAGAAATCAAATTGCTTTTAAATGTTTTATTACCAAATATTGCTTCACCAATTAAAATAGATGCTAATCCAATAACTAAAAATCCAGATGAGCCTTTAATATCCATGCTTAGTCTATCCTGAGCAAACATTGCTCCTGCTAAGGCAATTAAAGCATTTGAAAGACCAACACATATTATAATAGCAAGTTTTGAGTTTATGCCTTGAGCTTTAGCCATTGTTTCATTCATACCAGTAGCACGAATTGCCATTCCATATTCAGTTCCAAAAAAGTAATAAATTATTAAAGACGTAATTATCACAAATACTATCATAATTATAGTTTCAATATATAAGTTATACTTTGGAGCATCACTTATATAAAATAACGAATAAATTGTTTTATCATCAATTGCTAGAGTCACAAGGTTTTTAAATATTGAGTTTTTATCAGAAATACCAATTATAAGTAAGGCAATTGAAGAGGTGGCCGTTAAAGTAATAATACCGCTTAATAATTTAGGAATATTTAGTTTTGTATGAAGTAAAGCAGTAATAAGTCCACATATTCCTCCAGCTATAATTGCTAAAAATGTTGCTATATAAGCATTGACACCAATGCTTATTAAGCTTGTTGCTAAAGCTCCACCAATTAAGAAACTTCCTTCAGCAGTTAAATCGGCAAAATCGAGTAATTTATATGTTAAAAATATTCCTAAAGCTAAGATACAACAGGGTAAACCAGAAGTTAATATATTAAATATGACGTTAATAAAATATGGCATAGCAATTATCCTTATATTTTTCTACATTTTTCTATAATACTATTAGGAATTGTTATATTAGCACTCTTTAAGCTTTCTTCATTAATAACAAATTCACATTCATCAATTGATGATGATAAAACGCTAATGTCTTTTGGATCCTTACCATTAATTATGTCTACAGCCATCTTAGCAGTTTTTATTCCAAGATTTTTGTATGAAATTGAAAGAGTAATATGGCCACCATTTTTTAATAGGCCTTCTTCTCCACAAACTGATAAAATATGATTTCTATCTGTTGCAAGTTTAATGGCATTCATATTTGCAGCGATATTATTATCAGTAGGAATGTAAATTGCATCAAGCCCGTTTGTTTCACATAAATGATTTGCAACAGTATTAATGTCGGTTGAATCAGTACAAGTTTCAATTACAACTTCAATTCCTTTTTCTTCTGCAGTTTTTTTTGCTTGTAAGGCTTGAACCTCAGAATTTGTTTCAGATTGCGTATACATAATTCCAATTTTGTCAATATTTGGAACACATTCAATCATTAAATTAATTTGCTCAGCAACAGGATTAGCATCGCTTGTTCCAGTAACAAATCCACCTGGATGTTCATTACTTTCCACAAGCTTAGCAAATACAGGATCAGTAACTGCGGTAAATAATATAGGTTTACTAGAGCCACTATTTATTTGGGCAGATTGCAATGATTGGGCCGCACCAGTTCCAATTCCTAATGTTAAATCACACTTTGAAGTAAGTGATTTAGCAAGCGATGATTGTTCACTTGCGACACCATTCGCATTTTGATAGATAATTTTTATATTTTTTCCATCAATAAATCCTTCTTCTTTTAAACCTTCAATAAATCCTAAACGCGCAGCAGAAAGAGCATCATGTTCAACTGGTTGCAATATTCCAATTGTAATTGTGCTTGATTTATTACATCCAGTCATAGCAATTAATAGATTTGATAATAAAGACATCATTAATAAAGTTTTTTTGTTTTTCATAATATATATTCTCCCAAAATAAAAAAATTTGATGTTACTTGGAAAATGACATCAAACGATTACAATCTATTACGTTATAGGTTTTGTTAATGTTAGATGTCATTTTTAATCAATAACATCTAAAGCTAAAAAGCCAAGAGTTTATTGATTATTTCTTGGATAATAATAGCTATAATAAAGATAGAAAGATTTAAATGATTTATTGCTTGTCATATAGTTTTCCTCCTAAACTTTTATTAGATGATAGCACACATTTTTAAATAATTCAACAAATTTTTTAAAAAAATTGCATAATAGAGCAATGAAAGGTTTCATTTTATTGAAAGTCTAAAGGTAGTATGCTATACTTATTAAGCACGTATAATATATTATTTGATAATATATTAATTTTTTATAAATATGTAATAAGTTTATAAAAAAATTATTACATATCGAAAAATGTGTTAAAATAATTAAGAAAGGATAAAAATGACAATGGAAAGAAATAATTATATTTATAACATTATTTTATCAATCCTAAGTGCAGTTATAGGATTATTATTTATTGTAGTTGACCCTAAAGAATTCTTAAGATTAATATTTGTGTTTGTTGGTATTTTTGTTATAATTTCAGCTTTACCTTCTTTATTTACTTTAGCTGTAAAAGATAAAAGCAAAGATGAGAATATTTTATTAATCTATACGATAATTATAGTGGCAGTTGGTATTTTATTAATTGCTTGTCCTTATACTGTAGCTTATGTAATTGGTGGTATTATTTTATTAGTCATGCCTATTTATAGAATCGCAACAAGTATTGATAAACTTGCTACATTTAAAAAAGAAATAGTAAAGCTAGTACTAGGTGTTATATTAATTGTTGGCGGACTTGGAACTACAATTAGAGTGATTTTATATGTGTTAGGAGCAGTAATAATTGTTTTAAGTTTTGCTTATTTAATTTATAATTCGATTTTACTATTTAAATTAAATAAAAAAGAAAAGAAAGAACAAAAAGATAATGAAGTAATTGATGTTTAAAAAAATGAGGGGGGGGAAAGAAAAATGTCAAAAAAGGAAAGGAAAAAATTTGTTAGTGAATTTAAAGAATTCATTTCACGTGGTAGTATCGTTGATATGGCTGTCGGCGTTGTAGTTGGTGGAGCTTTTACAACTATTGTTAATACTCTTGTAAAATCAGTTTTAACTCCTTTAATTAACTTTATAATTTATTTAATTTGTGGTAAAGCAGATGGTAATTTTACAGGCCTTGATATAGTTTTAATTCCAGCAACAACTGAAACTGTAAATGGAGAAACTGTTGTTGTAAAAGAAGCAACTGTATTAGGATTTTCTGATTTAATTACAGCAATTTTGAATTTTTTATTAATTGCTTTTGTTCTATTTTGTATCATAAAGGTTATAAATAGAGTTAGAGCTGAAGCTGAAAAAGTAAAAGAAAATATTAAAAGTAAAGTTGAAAAGGAAAATACTGAAGAAGTAGAAGAAACTGCAAGCAATGAACAATAATTTACAATTAATAAAGCAAAGAATATTAATTTTTATATCTATTTATTTAATTTTTATTCTTACTAGTTGTAATTTGTTTAATAAAAATAATAATAATTTAACTAATAGTTTTAATCCAACAAAAAGTATTATTATTGACTCTTCTAATATTGAATATCTAAATGGAATAGAAAAAGAAAATATAACTATAAATAATTGTGGCCAATTAGTTTTTAACACAAGTAGTTTTTTTAAGTCTTCTTCAATTCCTTTTTTAGAAAAAATTGTTATTTATTCAAATGATTCAAATTATAATTTACAAGTAAGAGAAAACTCAAATTTAATTAATGGAAATATAAAAAAAACAAATGATATTACAAAATTCATTTATAATTTTACAAATACTAATGCATCATTTATAATTTCTTCAATAAATGAAATCACGATTGATTACTTAGAACTATTTTATAAAAATAATTGCAATATTATTAATTCTGCAAGCTCTTTTTCACAAAATGAAAAGAAAATGATGTTAAATGATTTTAATTTTGAAATTAGTTTTTATGAAAACAGTAATTATTTATTAGAATTTAATAAGAACAAATCATATAACTATAAAATATATAATATTGACAAAAATAAATATAATGATTATTTATTAAAATGTAATAGTTTATATGGCAATTACAATAAAGTAAAGAATAATGTTTTATACAATTATAATGATAATATAATAGAATTAGATTATAGTAATAACACATTAGATGTTTTGGTTAAGAAAAATATAATTGAAATTACTAATATTGATTCTTTATTAAAGCTTAATGAATACTTATTATACAAGTATGACTTTTATATAAATCCAATTGAAAAAAAAGAGTTCTTGATTGATATAACTAATTATGAAGAAGATAAATATATAAAATGCTCTTTAAGTAATATAAATCAAATGACTTTTAATAAATATCTTCAATCACTTCATAGTAATGATACAATTAATTACCAATACTCTTTTAATAATAAGGAAACGACATATTATTATTTTGCAAGTAATACATCATATATAAAGCTTGAATATATTAAATCTTTTTTTAGTTTAATTACCACTACTACATTAAATATATATGTCTACCTACCAAGTGATAGCAGTACATATAATAATTTAATAACAAATAATAATGGAGGATTACCAATTAGTAATAACAATATTTATGCAGTTGATTTAAATAAATCAAAATATGTAAAAAAATCAACTGATCAGTTAAGCTTTATTGATTCGTGTCCAACAATAGGAAATTTAAATGTTTTAGTTATTCCAATAGAATTTAATGATGTAAAAGCAAAAGAAAGAGGATTTTCAATTGATAGTATAAATAATGCCTTTAATGGAGATAAATCTGTAGGCTCATATTATAAAGAATCAAGTTATGGTAAATTGAATATTAATTTTGATGTAATGAATAAATGGTATCAACCCAAGTATGATAGTGATTATTACATAAATGGAAATGGCTCAACATTTAAATATTATGACAATATACTAAAAAATGGTGAACAAATTGTAATTAATGAAATACTAAATCAAATCCATAATGAAGGACTTGATTTATCGAAATATGATAGCGATAACAATGGCTTTATTGATGCTATTGTATGCATTGATACATTAAATGCTAATAAATATGTTAATACATATTCAAGTAATATGTATTGGGCATTTTGCTATTATAATTATTATTTAAATAATAAAACAAATAAATTATACAAGTATAACGATGTTTCTATGTTATCATATTTATGGATGAGTTATGATTTTTTAAAAGAAACAAGTAATGGAAAATATGATGGTGATGCAACTAATTTATATACATATATTCATGAATTTGGCCATGTATTAGGATGCGGTGATTATTATGATACAACATATAATAGTGACTTTATTAAAGGCTTAGATGGATATGATATCATGGATTCGATGATGGGAGATCATAATCCATATACTAAAATGAATTATGGTTGGATAAATAAAGCAAGACTTCTTTTGATAGATGAAGCCACTTCAATTACAATTAAAAGTTTTGAAGATAGTGGAGATGTTTTAATTATTGCAAATGATTTTGTTGAAGAACTTGGAATTTACCAAGAGTACTATTTAATGATGTATTATACAAATACAAATGTAAATAAAAAATACGGAGGATATTTTTCTACTAATGGAATTTTGCTTTATAAAATTAACGCTTCATTGATGTATTATCCTACTTATAATAAATATGATGTATTCTTTAATAATGATGCTATTGATATTAATAATTCGCAAAACTTAATAAGGCTAATAAAAAATGATAAAGGTGGATATTTATTTGATAAAGGCTCTTATGTAAGTGCTGAATATCAAAATGAATTACCATATAATTTTTACATATTAGATATGAATGATGATAAAGCAAATATAGTATTTTGTAAAAATAATTAAAAAGATATTTTATTTAAATAACAAATATAATGAAAATAATATATGCCGAATATATTATTTTTTTAAATCAGTATTATTTGAAATTGAAAAAGAGTAATTTTAGAAAGAATAATAGTCTTGAACTAGTATGTAATTGAGAATATATTATCTATAGAGGAAAAAATATGAAAAAAAGAGATATATTAAAAATAATTTTGCTTCTTTTAGGTGGCTTTTGCTTTATATCATCATGTAAAGAAAGCAACAATCAAAGTGAAAGTATTATAAATAATGAAAGTAGTAGTATAGATAATGTAAGCGATGATACATCAGAAAAAGAAGAAAAGTTTATGAAATACAATGTAAATTATTATTTTGAAGGCTTAGATGGAAGTTATTCTTTAAATAGCAGTACTAAAGAAGGAAAAGAAAATGATATTATTGAGGTTGATAATTTTAAAGGCTTTAGTATTGATGCTGAAAATGAAAATAATATTTTAAGAATTGCCTTAACAGAAAAAACTAATACATTGGTTGCTTATTATAAAAGAAATGTTTATAGCATAAATGTTTATGGAGGCAAAGCAAGTAAATCTAAAGCAAAATATGGCGAAACTATTGCTTTATATCCATCATTTGAAAATAGCGAATTATATTTAAAAGATACATTAGATTCAAAACTAATTAATAATCAATTAACCGTTGGCGCTGAAAATATAACGGTTTATAGTAAATTTAAAAAAGAAGTAATAATTAATAGTGAAGAATACTTAGATTCTTCTTCATTTTCTATTAGAGTAACATTAAATATCAATGATCTAGAAAGTAACAATGGAATTATTTTTATGTATAATGATGAAAGTAGTAGCATTAATTGTCAAGAAAGTTTTTTGTTAGTATCATATAAAAAGCAAAGATTTTATTTGTATGAATATCTAAATGGAAATTTCACAGAACTAAAGTCAAAGAAAGAAACAATTACTGAAGGCAGCCATGATTTTCAAATAAATTATTCAACAAATGGAATTTCATTTTTATTTGATGATGAAAAATTATTAGAAGCAAGTAATGATGAATTAGCAACATCATATGTGTTTAATGCAAATTTGCCAGGCAGGTTTGGAATATATTCTGAAAATAAAGACATTGATATTTCAAATTATGATATTTTAAAGGGAAAACTAACTATAGATGAAGTAAAATCATTATTCAAAAATCAAATTAAAGAAATACCTGTTTCATACTATGCCTATGATGATGTTAACTTTAAATCGATTGAAGAAAAAAAATATATTGATATAATATCAATTGATTCAAAATATAAAGAGTTAATTAATAACATAACTAATAAAATCAATAATGCTGCAAATATAAAAGAGATATGCGAGGCAATTAATCCTATTAGAAATGTGAAGCTTGAAGCAATAAAAAAATTTACTTGGGATTCATTGAATAATTATATATCTACAGTTCATGATTCATTTTTTATGCATTTATGCAAAGAAGATGAAGTTTCTATATTAGACACTGGTATTAATTTAAAGAAAGAGTATGATTCTATTGATTTAAGATATTGGGTTCCAAGTTGTTATAAATTACGAGCTGGTAATGGAGAAATTGGATTGCTTGACAAGCTTGAAGAGGACATAAAAAATGCCAAAAGTTTTATAGATGTCTATAATTTAGCAGATTTATATATTAATGATTTAGTAAGAGCTTGTTGTTTTAAGGATATAGATTTTTACTATTCTCAAGAATATAATATAGATCCTGAATCTACATATAGTGTATGGTGGTATGTTTATAATTATAGCTCAAGTGATAAGGATTTCAGATACTATGGCAATGTTTTTAAAGATTATAAATTTGATGGGCAATTTAGATTAAATAAGTTTTTATACGATCCAACAAATCCTGAATTATTTAAAGATTTATCAAAGATTGTTGAAGCTACAAATTATATTTTAAACTATCAAGTAATAAGTGCTAGAAAGTATGAAGTAACATTAAATACTAATGGAGGCTTATTATCTGAAACAATATTAAAAGGAACAAGTGCAACTGAACTAGTTCTTCCAATTCCAACATATGAAGGAAAAGAATTTGATGGTTGGTATACTAATAGATTATTTACTAGTAAAAAAATTACAACAATTAATACTGGTAATAAAAATGATATAACATTATATGCAAAATGGAAGAATTTAGTTTTAGATATAATCTTGTCGGATGTGATTGGTGAAAATATGGTAGTCTGTCAAAATAAACCAATTGTTTTTTCAGGTACAGGAGTAAATAATAAAGATGTTATAGTTACATTCGATAACGTTTTGAAAAAAACAACAATTAAAGATGGAAAATGGAAAGTAGTTTTTGATGCTAAAAGTGCTTCATTTGTTCCAAAAAAATTAGTAATTACATGTGGAGCAATTACTTACGAATTTAATAATATTTTAGTTGGTGAGGTTTGGCTAACTGCAGGACAATCTAATATGGAGTTTTATTTAAGTTGGCTAAGTGGTTCAGGGTATAGATACATTGGTCAATATGGAAATTTTACTAATTTGGACAAAATCAGGATTATGAAACAATACATAAATGATTTAGGAGAATTTGATTCAAATGATCGTTTAGGTAATAAATGGATTGCGCCTAGTAATGTTTCAGATGTTTATGAGCAATCTGCTTATTCAATAGCTTTTGCTTGCTATTTACAGGAAAAATTAAATGTGCCAATTGGAATTATTTGCTCTTCACGTGGAGGAACATATATTGAAGAATGGTTATCCGAGGATTCTTTAGCTAAAGCAGGAACAAGCCCATCTTTAAATGATGCATCATTAAAAAGCCGTTACTATAATGGTATGACAAGTAAATTAACCAGTTTAACAATTAGTGGTGTTTTATGGTATCAAGGAGAAAACAACTATGCTAATGCCAATTTATATGCAAAACAATTTATTGAATTAGTTAATCAATATCGTACTTTATTTAATGATAATAATTTGCCAATTATTTCAACACAATTAGTTCAATATGGTTATCTTGATTTTAAAGATATAAGGTTAACTCAATGGAAACTTACAAGTCTTATAACTAATCATTATTGTGTATGTGGCATTGATACAGGCAATGAAATTGATATTCACCCAATTGATAAAATTACTATTGGAAAAAGGGCTGCTAATATTGCTTTAGAATATGTTTATAAAATAAATAAATCTTCATTATCATATTATCCAATTTCTGCTTCATTAAAAGATAATAAGTTAACGATTAAATTTAAAGATGATGAAAAACTTATAAGAATTGAAGAAGTAAAGAATATTAAACTTAAACTTGAAGATGGAAGGCTAATCGATGCAACAGGTAAAATTGTAAATAATTCTATAGTTATTGATACGACATATGATGTAAAAGAAGTATATTATTTATATGCGCCATATATTGGCAATATAGAACTATATGGTGATAATAATTTACCAATTGCACCATTTGTATTAGAAGTTAAAAAGGAAATTTAGTTTTTAATAAAAGAAAAAAGTTATTATGTATTTTATATTAAATATAATTTGCATAATAACTTTTAATATTGTTATTTTTTTAGATGAATTTTTGTATATAAGATTCTATATTGGTGTGGCGTAATTTTTTCTACATCTTTAAAGGAATTAATTAAATGAGTAATACTTTTAATCTTACATAAATCTGCGATATATTCTAAAGAATAATTTGTATTTTCTAAATATTTTTTTACTAATTTAATTATTTGTATTTTCCTATCTTGACTAGGTGTAATATTAAATAGTTCTTTGTATTTGATTCCAAAATAAGTTTCTGAAAATCCAACATCATTTGCCATCTTGCTAATTGTAATGTTTGTAGGGTCTTGATACATTTTATTCCTTATTTGAGACATTATAACGATAAGTTGAGATTCTGAGGTCGTTTTAAATGATTCTTTGTAACCATCGCTTAATAATTTCATTGTTTCATCAAAATACAAAGGAATTTCACTCTTTTTAACATTACCATATGGAGTATTAACAATATATGATAACCTATCCATTTGAAAAACTATTTTATCGTCATATTCACTTGATAAAACAAATACTTCATTTAATGGTAATAATAACCTTTTAAAAAAATCTTCATCAGCGTTAAAGTATATAAAACTATTCAACACTTTTGAACCATTTGCTTTGTATGCTTGAATACTATGAGGTTTATAAATAATGGCTGAATGTGGAGGTATATAAAAATAATTTATTGAATCATAGGAAAAAAGCATTTCTGTATGAAATATTATTAATAAGTATTGATCAGTAGTTATTTCTTTTTGAATATAATTATAAGGCTCCATTTTGTTTGTTAAGATAATAATGTCATAGTTTTCATTCATAATAAAATCCTCTTATATAAATATTATATAGTTTGAAATTTGATATTTCAATAGAAAAACAGTGATTTTTCAAAGCAAAGTAGAATTGTTTTAAATGATATATATGATAAACTATAATTACAATTTAACTAGTAAAATAAATGAAAACGAGAGGAAACAAAAATGAAAAAGAAACTATTAGTAGTATGTCTTAGTATTATAACTACATTAACTGCTTGTAACTCTAATGGTAGTGAAAGAGAAAGTTCTCAAGTAGAAAATAGCTCTACAGTTGAAGATACTTCAAGCGAAGATTCTCATGTATCAGAAATCACACACATTCATAAAGGAGTTTTCCACGCCGAAATACTTCCAACATGCGAAAAAGAAGGCAATGTCGCATATTATGAATGTGAATGTGGCAAAAAATTTAGTGATGAAAAATGCGAAAAGGAATTAACAAGTTATATTATTCCAGCAAAAAATCATCAATATGTCAATCATGAAGCAAAGAATCCAACTCATGATGCGGTTGGTAACATTGAATATTATTCATGCTCTAATTGTGAGGAACTATTTATTTTAGAAAAGGGTAATTATGTAAAAACAACAATGCTAGCAGTTACTTTAGACAAATTAGTTAGAGTGACTTTTGATGCAGATGGTGGTACAGTTATGTTTGAAAATAATGAAATATCATATTATGATATCAGTAAAAATAGTAAATTAGCTGATTTTATTAATGATTTAACTGTAACAAAGGATTGCGTATTATTTGATAAATGGCAATACAAAGAAGCTGAAGGAGTATATAGCGACATCTTATTAGATACAGTATTAACACAAGATATTACGCTAAAGGCTATCTATAAGGAAGATTTAGTTAATAAAGAGCTTAATAATATTTTAGATGAAGTAAAATCTACGACAATAGTAACTGATTATAATGGAGTTACTTACTTTGATACAAAAGGCACATATGAATTTGAAATAATTGGCCAAGATTATGATTTACTAAATGAAAATGATTTACAATTAGCATATAAAACTTTAAGCGATGAGCTATTAATAGCTATCAAAAACAATGATGAAAATGCTAAAGTTTCTGCAAGAAGCAAATTTGATGGAGTATTATTAAATACTTATACAAAATTTATTAAGACTCAAGTACACAATACCCAAAATGAATTAAATACTTTATTTACAAAGGGCATATTTAAAGATGCCGGTAATTATATAAATTGTGGTGTAACAAATTATGCAACTTGGATTACTGCTGATGGTACGGCCGATAATAGATGGTGGACACCAGATATGGCAAAAACACACTACATTCTTGCCTCTTTAGATAATGAAGTATTTACATCAATGAGCGATGCTAATACTAACTATAATAATTATCTTGTAGCAATTGCTAAAGCAATGGGTCAAAAAGTAATTGAAGCAGAATTATTTTATGCGTATGATAAAAATGGAAAACCTACATTTAATGGTGATCCAAATGCTTCTGAATGGTGGTTTGTTTGGAACTATAATGGAACTAGTGGCTTAGTTTATGATGGGCCAACAAATTATGACCCTTCAACATGTAATGAATTTAGATTAGTAAAGACTTTATATGATGTAACTGCTGAAGGCTATTCTGGAAATGATTTAAGAAAAACTACAGAATTAATTAATTATATTTTGACAAATCAAATTGATGAAATGTTTGCTTATAAGTCATAAGCAAATAAGAAGGAGTAGACGTTATGTTTAATAAAATAATAATAAAGAATAATATTTTTAAGGCAGCATTGTCTGCTTCTCTTCTTTTTTTAATAGGGGGTTGTAAAAGTAATAATCATAACGATAATTCAACTGATGTAACAATTAATGAAGTGTTTTTAGCAGAATTTAAAAATGACACAATACAATATGATTTTGTAAAAAATGAGCAAGTTGTGTTTGAAAATGTAATGATTAATTTATTATTTAAAGACAACTCTATAGTATCAATAGCTATTGATAATAAACAATTTACAAATTTTTCATCTAGTAAAGAAGGAACATATACATTGCCTATTGAATATACATACGAAAATGAAGAATATACAATTGACTATACATATAATATACATTATTCATTAAATGAAATGAATTATTATTTATTTGTTAAAGAATTGCCATATGTAAATGAAATTCAAACTTGTGATGTTGATAACGTTATTAAAGCATTAAATTTGTATGAAAATTTAACAAATGACGAAAAAAACTATATTATAAATAATGACTTTTCTTCAATAGAAAAGGTGAATTATTTACAAAGCTATCTAGTACCTATTTATTTAAAAGAAAAACAAGAGCAAGTATCATCATTAATTGAAGGATTAAATAAAGGAAAATACTCGACTGAAAATTATAATGAAATAATGAATATTTCAAATGAATTTATGTTTTTTAATTGTTCGTCTTTAAGTGAAATTAATAAAAAATATGAAACCACAATAAATAATATTAATTCAATTGAACCATTAAATATTAGCATAAATGAATATAAAGAAAAAACTATTGAGTATTTAAAGTCACTTTTACTTACGAACTTATACATTCTTGAATATGACAATAACAAATATACTATTAAAAACGAACCAATTAATTATTACAATTCTTATAAAAATGAAATAGATAATTATTTAAAGCCAATTATTAATTCACAAACAATTGAACAAATTGATGAAGGGTATAAAAGTGTATTTAAAAATATTAAAAAGCTTTATATGGATAAATTTATAAATGATGCATTTGTCAACATTAATAATCTATATAGTAGCATTAAAAATATGGCTAATGACATCTTATCAAAATGGGATAAAGATGCAATTTCTTTAGATGGTATATATAACAATATTAATACAGATTATTTATTAGATAATAGATGGTGGATACCTGAAGCCTATAAAATATCAACAATAATAAATGAAACTAAAAACCAATTGTCATACGCAACAAATATTGAAGAAATTAATTCCTATTATAATGATTTAGCAGTCGAAATAACAAAAGCTACATTACAAAAGAATCTTGAAATGACTTATAGCATTAATAGAAATTTAAATAAGGGATACGATACTAATGATACAATATATTGGAATTATATAGCAGAATATTGGGGCGATACTGTTGCTAAGCAATTTACTTATAATGGTGTTTTAACAAAATACAAAAATGAAGTTTATGGTAGTTCATCATCTAATTGCTTTAGATTAGCTGGATCATTTTATTCACCAAATTATGGTGAAACATCCATTTCTAGTTTAATAAATAAATATCAAGCAATAATAAATGATATTTCACCAGAACCATTAAAAATTGTTAAAATTGAAATAACTCCCCCTGAAAAAACAACATTTGCTTTAGGTGAAGAAATTGATTTATCTACTGGTATAATAACTATATATTACAATGACTTAACATCAACAACTATTTTAATGGAGAATTCACTATTTGATTTTGATAGTGTAGATTTAACAGTCAGTGGAAGTAAAACACTATTAATTAAATTTATTGATAAAAAAACAAATGAAGAAAAAATTATATATCTTGATATTATTATTTTTTCAACAGAAGAGGATTTAAACAATATAGTTCTTGCAATACAAAATCTTTTAACTAAAGAAATAACATTAGAATTAGTAGATTCAATAAAAGAAATTAAAGAATTAATAAATTCATTATCTACTGATTCAAAAACTGAATTAATTAATAAATTTAATAAAGAATATAAAGAATTTCTAAGTGTTGAAGGTGTTGTAACAAAAATGTATGCTAAAACTTATTTAAATAACATTTCAATGCAATTTGAAACATTAGCATATTATACTTATTCAAGTGAAAATCAAAGTAAAATTACAAGTTTATATAATGAAATCAAAAACACTTTAGGTTCATTAAACACTATTGAAAGTGTAGATAATTATTATATAGAATATATTAATAAAATTAATTCAATAGAATACGATAAATCATTATCTATTAATGAAACAAAAGAAAAAATAATTAATTCATTAAATAGGGTTTGTACTGTTAGCTTTTATAAATTAACAGGGACATTAAATGAAACAAGTGTTTCACTTGAGGATATTTTACTAATTAATAATGAATTAATAAATCCTAAATATCAAGAAATAGTTAATAAAATTAAGGCTGCTAATAATAATGATGAATTATATATGATTTATAATAATAATATAAATGATCTTTATAAAAAAGTATTGGAAGCATATTCTAAAGAAGCAACAAATAATGTAAAAAATCTTTTATTTGATTTAAGAAATTCTGCTAAATGTGTCTGGTCAAATGACGAAAGCAATGATGTAATTACTATAAAAGGTGAATCAAATTCAGAATTTACGACTAATTATTTAGACAATGGTGGCTACTATTGCTGGTATACTCCAATAGCTTTTATGACAGGAACATTATATGAATTAGTTAATGTTGATTGCTTAAATAGTAAAAATGAGATTTTTAATAAATATGATGAAAGCTATTTTGATATGTTTAGATCTGTTGCTTATAGAAATCTTATGTCAGTATATTTTTACAATCTAAGCTACAATATCACTAGTAATGAAATGATGTGGAGTGTTTTATATTTTTGCTCTCCTGGTTTTGAATATGATGGATGCTTAAAGGAATATAAAAATACAAAATGTGTTGATAACGAATTTAGATTATGGCGCTGGGGCTGGCATATTAATAATAAAGCAACAAATTTGAATGATTTAATATATCATTATAATTATGATTTAACCTTATTTATTGGAGGATAAAATGATGAAATTAAAAAATAAAATATATCATGGAGTTGCTTATTATCCTGAACTTTGGGATAAAGAAAACATTCATAAAGATATTGAAAATATGAAAATGCTAGGAATCAATGTTGTTAGAATTGCCGAATTTTCTTGGGCTTTATTAGAGCCAAAAGAAGATGAGTTTAACATCGAACTATTTGATTATGTAATTAATGAGTTAGGGGAAAATGGAATAGAAACAATATTTTGTACACCAACAGCTACTCCACCTCGCTGGTTTACTAAAAAGTATCCTGACTCATTATACGTTGACAAAAATATGGTAAAAGCAAATCATGGCTCAAGGGAGCATGTATGTTTTAATGATGAAAACTATATAAAAAGAAGTAAAATTATTGTTGAAAAGCTAGCTATGCATTATGGAAAAAATAAATATATAATTGCTTGGCAAACACATAATGAATATAATTGTCCACCAGTAAATGAATGCGTTTGCGATAATTGTCAAAGTAAGTATCGCTCATGGTTAAAAAATAAATATCAAAATATCGATAATTTAAATCAAAAATGGGGCAGTGGTGTATGGTCGACAAAATATAATAGCTTTGATGATATTATAGCACCACGTCCAACTCCTAATGGTCATTCAGCCTCAATGAGTACAAATTACACTTTATTTACTTTTGATAGTGTTGCAAAATACAATAAAATGCAAGTTGATATATTAAAAAAATATATTAATGTTCCAATTACTCATAATACAAATAAATGCTTTCATCTTAATCAAGAATCTTTGTTTGAACCACTTGATTTCGTCTCATTTGATTGCTATTTAACCCAAGATATGTATCAAGAATTAGTTTTTGATGCAGAAATGTGTCGTTGTTTAAAAAAAGATACAAGATTTTTCGAAATGGAAACAGCATGTATGAGTTCTTCACATCTTCACGGAGGTTATCCAGTTCATAAAAAAGGCTTCGTTAAAATAGAAGCAGTTAACCAATTTTTTGCAGGATCAACAGGATTTTCATATTGGTTATTTAGACAACAAAGATCAGGAACAGAAATGCCACATGCTCATCTTGTTAATGCTTTTGGAACGTTAAGTGCTGGAACTACTAATGTCCTTGAAGTAAAAAAAGAAATAGAAAAACTTGAGGACTTTTTGTTAAATACTAAAAATAATCAAGCTCGTATAGCGTTACTTTATTCAGATTACGCAAGAGCATTTGTAGCTACAGAAACCCTAGGATGTAATAATTATTTTAAAGATATATTAGATACTTATAAGGTATTATTAAGGCTATCAGTTTATAGAGATATTATTTATGAAACATCATCATTTTCTAATTATGATGTAATAATTATTCCATTTATGATGAATATGAAAAAAGAATTAATTGAAAAAGTTGTACAAGCTGCTAAGGATGGTGCAACTATTATTGTTGGTCCATATAGTGGCTGGCGTGATGAGTCGCATACTTATTATATTGATAAATGCTATGGAAATATGGAAGATTATTTTGCTAGTCATATTATTGATTGTGATAAATTGCTAGGTCAAGATGCAACATACAAATCATATGGAATAGAAGAGAAAATTGAATGTCAAGCAAGTATTATTGAAAATGGCATTGGAACTATTAATGGTGGATATTTTGATAAAAAATCATTAATAAGTGAAAATAAAATTGGAAAAGGAAAAATAGTCTTTATTGGAACTAAGTTTAATGAAAAAATGCAAGAAAAGTATTTGAGTAATTACATTGATGAAAAAATTGCAAAAGAAGTTATTATAGATGAAGGAATTATTATTTATAAAAGGCATAACAAAGATAAGCAATATATTTGTCTTGTAAATATGACAAGAGAAGATAAAAGCTTTAAACTAAATGTAAAAGGTCGAAATTATTTTAGTAAGGAAGGAATCACAGTTGGTAAAATTTTAGCCAATGATTATGTGATTATTGAAAAATATGAGTAAATATAATAAAAATACTTTTAGATATAAGTTAAAAAAAGATTTAAAAGATAATATTGGTTTATATTTGCTAATAATTCCAGGATTTGCTTTTTTATTACTCTTTTCTTACGTACCATTATATGGAATTTCTTTAGCTTTTAAAGATTATGATATGAGCCTTGGAATAATGAAAAGTCCATCCGTTGGCCTTTACAATTTTGCTAGATTTTTTAAAGGTTATTATTTTAGTGAAATTTTAACAAATACGATACTTATAAGCTTATTTAGTTTAGTTGTTGGTTTTATTTTTCCACTTATTTTTGCTTTAAGCTTAAATAGTGTTGAAAATATTAGATTTAAGAAGGTTGTACAAATGATATCATATGCACCATATTTTATTTCTGTAGTTGTAATTGTCCAAATGATAAATATTTTCTTTGGAAATAGTGGCGTAGTTAATAATTTATTTAAAGTACTTGGTGTAAATAAAAAAATAGATTGGACAACAAATCCTAATTCATTTTATTCACTTTATGTTTGGAGTGGCTTATGGCAAACATTAGGCTGGAATTCTATCATTTATATTTCATCTTTAAGTAGTATTAATCCTGAATTATATGAGGCTTCAAGTATCGATGGGGCCACAAAATTGCAAAAAATTTTATTTATTGAAATACCATCAATTGCTCCAACTATTGTAACTTTACTAATTTTATCTGCAGGAGGTATTCTAGGAGTTGGCTTTGAAAAAGTATTTTTAATGCAGAATTTAGATAATTTACAAACATCAGAAGTAATTTCAACATATGTTTATAAAAAAGGATTAATTTCTAATGACTATGGGTTAGCTACTGCGGTAGGATTGTTTAATTCTGTAGTAAGCTTTGTAATGTTAGTTTTAGTTAACTTTATTTCTAAAAAGGTTTCAGATTATAGCATTATGTAAAGGAGGAATAAAAATGAATAAGATAAAGAAAAAAAAGAAAATACAAAAATGTCTGCAAGATAAGGTTTTTGATATAATAAATATTACATTATTATCTATTGTTTTACTTGTATTTTTATATCCATTAATTTATGTTTTAAGTGCTAGTATTACTAAACCAAGTGAGGTTGTAACTGGAAAAATGTTTTTATTTCCAACTTCATTTTACTTTGATGGCTATGTTGAAATATTTAAATACAAAGAACTATGGAGAGGTTATTTAAATTCAATAATTATAGTATCATTAGGAACAATATTGAATTTAACTATTACATTTATGGTTGGCTATTCATTAAGTCGAAATGATTTTTACGCTAAGAAATTTTTTATGGTATTTTTTATCTTTGCCATGTTCTTTAGTGGAGGGTTAATACCAACTTATTTATTAATAAGTAAAACATTATCAATGCAAGATTCAATTTTAGCATTAATAATTCCAAGTGCTGTTTCTGTATGGAATATAATATTAGCCAAAACGTATTTTTCAAATAATATACCTCACGAGCTATTAGAGGCAGCCAAAATTGATGGATGTGGAAATATTAGATTCTTTATGAAAATAGCCATTCCACTTGCCAAGCCAATTATCGCAGTTATTGCTTTATACAACATAGTTGGCAGATGGAATTCATACTTTGATGCAATGATATTTTTAGATTCACCTGAAAAATATCCGTTGCAACTTGTAATTAAAAACTTGATTTCAGAAAATCAAATTGGCAATTTAGATCCAAATGCTGGTCAAATTACAATTGATAATTTGTATAAAGTTGAAGGAATGAAATATGGAGTTATTATTCTTTCAACATTACCCATGCTGATAATATATCCATTTATACAAAAATACTTTGTTAATGGTGTATTAGTTGGTTCAATTAAAGGATAAAGGAGAAAGAAAAATGAAAAAAATTAGTTTATTATTATCTTTAGCATCTATTATATGCATTACTTCATGTACTAATAAAAACAATTCAAATGATACAAACTATTCTAATCCACAAGTTTTGACAGAAGCAGGAACATATCCAATTATTAATGAGGAATATAAAGGAAAAGTAACTTTAAAAATAATGGGAGCTTCAAATGCAGCTATTAATCCTGATTGGTCTAAAAATAAGTTTTTTATAAGAATGAGTGAGCTTACTGGCGTTAATTTTGACTTCCAAGTTTATGGCGATGATATGTACACTGAAAAAAAAGGACTTGCTTTATCAACAGGAAACAACCTACCTGATATTTTCCTTAAAGCTAATTTTTCAAATTATGATGAAGTTACTTATGGTGGTAAAACAATTATTAGCTTAAATAAATTAATTGATGACTATGCACCAAATCTAAAAAAAATTTTAAATGATAATCCAATTATTAAAAAATCAATTACAACTGTCGATGGTAATATTTATGCATTGCCAACAATTTATTTAAATTTACCAAATAATGCTACTACAAATATGAGAGGATTCTTTTGGATTAATCAATTATGGATGAATGATTTATCGTTAACTATGCCAACAACTCCAGATGAGTTCTTAAATGTTTTAAGAAAATTTAAGAAAGAAAAATGCTTGATAGATGATTCTTATCCATTAGTAATTGCTGGAATAGATGATTTAGTAAAAATATTTAATTTCTTTGGAATGGATTTAACTCAATATTGGGTTCAAGGTAATAGTTCAAATAAATTAGATTTTTGCCCACAAACTGAAGAATTTAAAGAATGCTTAGCATTTATTAAGACAATGGTAAATGAGGGCTTAATGAATAGTGATTGGTCAACAACAACACCTACTCAAGTAAATGCTAAAGGTTCATCTGGAGATTATTATGGTTGTTTTATTCAAGCAGCTCCACAATATGTTGTTGGCTTTGATAAAATGAAACAATATACAACATTAAACCCAATTTCAACAAATGGCAATGATGGTTTTTGGGGGGCAAATTATCCAGTTCAAAGAGGATGCTTTGCAATAACTAGTGCATGTAAATATCCAGAAGCAGCAATTAGATTTATTGATTCTTTATACGATATTTCTTCTCCATATGGCTTATGGTCATCAATTGGCCAGGAAAATCAAGAATGGAAATGGCTAGATGAAAGTAAGACTGCCTGGAAATCTACAGTTAGTGATCAAAATTATTCTGAAGTAATGGCAACAACAATTATTCAAACTGGTGATGGAATGCCTTATGCTGTAGATGAATCGTTTTATGAGAGACAACAAACTGATACCGACTTATATACTAGGCCTTTAAGAAATAAACAAATGCAATATGGAAAGGTTGGTTATCCAAATGTTTACTTTAATAAAACTGAATTAAGAGAAATTAGTGATTTAGCAACTGATATTAATAATTATGTTAATAGATATATTGCTAATACAATTTCAGGCTCAAAGAATTTATCTTCTGATTGGGATAACTTTAAAGAATTTAAACGTATTGATTTAGATAGATATTTACAAATATTACAAGGAAGATACGATGATTTTTATAATTCTATAAAATAAGGGCAAAACTATGACAAAAAAAAGTATATTTATAAAATTGTTGCTTTTACCAATTGCTGTTAATACCATTACTAGTTGTAGCAACACAAATAGTCAAATAGATAATAATAATCTTTCACTTTCCTATAAAAAAGAAAATGGAAAATACTATTTTGTATTAAAAAAAGATGGTAAAGAGTATAACACAAATAATACCTCAATAGGTGTTAGTTTTGATAAAAACGAATTTAGAACAGATTCACCAATATATACAAATTACGATGAAATTAAAAAAAATAACGGCGTGTTTATTGCTAAAGGAAGCATAACATCAAAAAATCATACAACTATTTCTTTTGCAGATTATTTTTCGCTTTTTGAAAACAAATTACAAGTTAATAGAACATTTAAAGTAACAAATGTTGGTGATGATTATGGCTTTATGGTTGAACAAAAGTGGAATGAAAATGATAAGGCCACAATATATGATTATGATTGGTTTGTTCCTGCAAGCTATTATGTTACTGGAGCACATGATTTTTCTGAATCATCAACAAGAATGTATTTTGATGGCAATTCTATAGCTATACCTGCTGATGATGTATCGGTTTTACAAGTTAATTCTTTTAAAAATAATCATTGCTTTTCAATGCTTGATACAACAAAAGGGTATAGAGAAAATATTATTGAAGATAGATTTACAGATAGTGGACATTTATATATTGATGAAAATATAAATATTCCTGGAATAGTTATTAATAACGAAGAAGAAAATATTTCATATGCTCATGTTTATCCAGCGTATACAAACAGAACAAAGGATTTATATATTTATAGGCTATTACCGGTAAAGGAAAATTTATCAAAAGAAATATCTTATAGCATTTCTCTTAATAATTATAATGACTACCAAACAATGCAAGCTAATACATGGCGAGATGCTTATAAACAATTTGGATATGTAGATAAAAGATATGCCTTGAATGAAGTCTTTCAAACATTACTTGATTATGTAAAGAATTCATATAGTGATAAGAATGTTTGGGGAAATATTCCACAATATATGACTAAAGCAGATCATTACTTCCCAGATAGTGGTTTTTTATACAGAAATATTGATTTGGCCTTAATGATGTTAAAATATGGAAGGAAAATAAATGATCAATCAATAATTGGCAACGCCTTTAAAGTAATAAATTATCAAATAGACAATGATAAAATTGACAGTCAAATGAGTGCATATGCAAGAGACAATTCGGTTTTTAAAAGAGTTTTATATGATGGGCTAGGCTCAGCTGTTGAATTATTAGCTTATGAAAAAAATGTAAAAGATGGCAATAAAGAATTAGTTGAAAAATTATATTCTTATATTGTTAAAAAAGCTAAACTATATGAAAATGATGATAGCTTAATGGCATTAAACTTTTATTCTTTACTTTTTAAATATCAAAATATTTTACATTTAAATTATAAGAGTAAGGTGTTAAATCTCTTAGATATGGCTATTGAAAAAACAAAAGACTTTGGTGGATATTATGGAGCAATTGAAACAAATAATACTCGCTTGTCAAGCATGGAAGACTATATGATTATTTTAAGGGGTTTAGTTAATGGCTATGAGTTAACAAACAATAAAAAATATCTAAATGAAGCCATAAGAATTGCAAATTACTTAGAAACATATCACGTTATTCAACCATTAAATTTAAATTTGATAGGTGCAACTGGAAATGAAGGATATCATTTAGGATTTATTGGAAATGAAAGGTTCTTAGGATATGGATATGATTTTAATAATACTAATCATGGTATTTTAGATATCGCAACAACATCATCTACTATTGAATATTTAAAGTTATATCAATATACAAATGATTTACATTATTATGATTTCTTTGAATTAAAATTATATAATTCTTTGTTATATATTAATATGGGAGACAAAATAGGCTACATGGATGATGTTAATCATTCATCTGGAAAAGGCTATATGAATGAATTCGCAGGCAATTCAACTATTAAATCAGGATATGCAGATGGAGGAATTAAAGGAGCCGTTCATGATTCAATAATTGGTTGGAATGTTTATGAAATACTAAGTTCTTTATTTTATTTAGAAAGTATTAATTATGATAAGTTAAATGATAATGAATTAATTCATGATTTATCCAAAAATAAGCTTATTGAAACTTCAACTAATGATTATACAAGCTATTATATGATAGATGATAATGATAAAACATATTATCATGCTAGCAATAATAGCGAATTAATAATAGATTTAAATGAATATTGTTACATAAAGAATATTGATTTATTAGTAAATAATAAGGAAAATGTAAAAATCAGTGTTTCAAGTGATAAAAAAAATTATGTAGCATATGAAGAAAGTATTAATTCTATAAGATATGTCAAGCTTTCTATCAAAAAAGACACAAAAATATTTGAAGTAAAAATAAATGGAAGGCCGATGCTATATAAAACATTGAGTTATAATTCGACAATTATTAATGAAGAAGAATCAATGAATAAATGCATAGATCCTTCAAATTATGACACAATGTGGACTATAAAAAATGATAGTGAAACATTAATACTTGATTTAAATAATGAACACGATATCTACCAAATAGCCTTAAAATTTAAAGACTTACAAAACTATAATTATTTAGTTGAATATTCAAGTGATAACGAAAACTATAAAACATATAGTGAAGAAAAATCTAACATAATAAAATTTGTCTATGTAGATGAAAAGTATGTAAAAGCAAGATATATAAGATTAACAATAAAAAACAATAATAAGTCAAATATATATTTAGCTGATTTTAAAGTGATGGGGAATTAGTATGAAACTTAATGAAATTTATATGAGAGATCCTTTTATGTATATAGAGGATGGGATTGGTTATTTAATTGGAACCACTGATACAACTGCTTGGGGAGGAAAGGCATCAGGTTTTTTGGGCTATAAAACTAAAGATATGGAAAATTTTGAAGGTCCATATGTTTTGTTTTCAAATAATGACTCTTTTTGGGCAGATGAAAACTTTTGGGCTCCAGAACTTCATAAAATCGATGGTAAGTATTATATATTAGCATCATTTAAAAAGAAAGGAAAATGTAGAGCATCACAAGCATTAGTTTGCGATACTCCATTTGGAAAATATATTCCTTCAAAAAAGCCATTTACTCCAAGTAATCTTGAGTGTTTGGATGCGACATTTTATAAAGAAAATAATGAATTTTACACTATTTTTTGTAATGAATGGACACAATGCAAGGATGGAAAGATATGCCTTGCTAAGTTGAATAAAGATTTAACAGAAACATTTGATGTTAAAGAATTGTTTTCTGCTTCAAGTGCTTCATGGGCAATTCCATTTGGAACGAATAATGACTGCTATGTTACTGATGGGCCATTTATTTATAAAAGTGAAAAAGGAAGATTGTTTATGCTTTGGTCAAGTACTAGCGTAAATGGTTATGCAATTGGTTACTCATACTCTGATGATGGAATTAATGGACCTTGGATTCATAGTGATAAAACATTGTATGATGGCAATGGTGGACATGGAATGATTTTTGAATTTAATGGTAAAAAATATTTAATAATTCATTGTCCGAATTCACCATCACTAAGTGAAAGGCCATTAATTAAAGAAATCATAGAATCATCTAATTATTTATATTTAAAAGAAAACTAAAATAAAGCCTCTGCTTAGATTGGAGGCTTTATTTATTATATAATTCAATAATTTTATTTAAAGCATTTTCATCATTACTTATCCAATTAACATCAAATTGGTTCTTAAACCAAGTATTTTGCCTTTTTGCATATTGATGAGTATGAATTTTCATTAATTCCTTAGCTTCATCTAAAGTAATTTCATTGTTTAAGTAGCTTCTTATTTCTTTAAAGCCAATAGCTTTTGTAGCTGTTGTCTTGTAAGGACAGTTTTTAATTTCAGCAATTAATCCTTCATCAAACATCATATCAATTCTTTTATCGATTCTTTCGTTTAAGATTTCTCTTGGTAAAGTTAAGCCAATAAGTAAGCAATCATAAAGCATTTTATGCTCTTGTGTAGCAATTATTTCAGATTTGGTTTTTCCACTTTCTTTATATATGGCTATTGCTCTTATAATTCTACGTCTATTGTTTACATGGATTTCTTTAGCTGATAGTGGGTCAATGGTAGTTAAATAATCGTGTAGCTGTTGATTTGTATAATTTTGATATTCCTTTTCAATATCAATGTTAGTGGCTTGTTGCTCTTCAAAGTTATAATCATATAAAGCAGCTTTAATGTAAAGGCCACTGCCACCAACAATTATAGGCACCTTATTTTTACTTAAAACCAAATCAATAACTTGACGAATGTTTTTTTGGTATTCTTGTACGCTATAATTTTCATTTACATCCTTAAAGTCAAGAAGATGATGAACTACTCCTTGCTTTTCCTCTTCTTTAATTTTATCAGTTACAATATTTAATCCCTTATAGACTTGTAAGGCATCTCCATTTATTATCTCACCATCTAGTTTTTTAGCAAGCTTAATTGAAATGGCAGTTTTTCCAACTGCAGTTTGTCCAACTATTACAATTATTTTTTTCATATTACGCCCTTTTAAAGAATTTTTCTAATTCATATTTAGTATATTTAATCATTGTAGGTCTACCATGTGGACAAGTATATGGATCCTTGCATTTAAATAAATCCTTAATAATTATTTCCATTTCATGAGTTGTCAAAAAAGTATTTCCTTTTAATGATGCTTTACATGCAGCAGTAGCAATTGCATAATCAGTTAATAGATTATTATCAATTCTTCTATTATTTAGTATTTGACTTATGACATCATCAATATAAACCTTTAAATCAATTCTATTAAAGTAATAAGGAATAGTAGTTATTTTTATAGAATTATTTCCAAAGGGTTCAGCATTTATATGTAATGATAAAAGCAAAGGCAAATATTCATTAATTATTTCAAAATCAGCATTTGAAAAATCTATTACTAATGGTACAAGTAAGTCAACATTATTACTAGGTTCTTTAAATAACTTTTGATATTTTTCATATCTTACTCTTTCTTGCGCAGCATGTTGATCAACCAAAATAAAGCCATCTTTATTTTGAGCGATTATATATGTTCCATGAATTTGACCGATTATTTCATACTCAAAGTGATTTTCCACTTCTTCATCAAATTTAATAGTTTCTTGAACTATTTTAGTTGGCTGATAAGGTGTTTCTTCTTCGCTTACAATATTAACTTCTTCATTGAAAAGATCATTATTAATAGTAGAAAACATTTCCTTATTTGCAACTTGAGGGATTTTATTAGTATTAATTTCTTGATTAATAATAAGATTTGCATTTTTTAAGGCATTGCTAATAGTACTTTTAATAAGTTCTTTTAGTTCACTTTCCTTAGAAATTCTTATTTCTTGCTTTGTTGGATGAACATTGACATCAAGTAATGTTGAATCAGTTTCAATATACAAAACAGTATAAGGATATCTATTTTCAAATAAAAATTCATGATATCCTTCAATTACACAATCAGATAATATTTTATTTCTAACGCTTCTTTTATTAACAAATGTATTAATAGAATAACGATTTGATTTAGAAATTTTAATATTACTTGTATAGCCATAAACCCTGAAATCATTATTTTCTTTTTCAAAATAAATCATATTTTTAGCAATTTCTAAACCATATATTTCAGAAATAATTTCAATAATATCATTTCTACCTGATGTTTTAAAAATTAATTTGCCATTACTAGTTAAAGAAAAAGAAATACTAGGATTAGCAAGAGCTAATTTATTAACAACATCAATAATGAATGAAAGCTCACTTTTATCTGATTTTAAGTATTTTAATCTGGCTGGAGTGTTATAAAACAATTCTTCAACGACAATATCTGTCCCTTTATTTGTAGCACAAGGACTAATTTCAACAACGTTTGAATTCAAGCAATATAGCATTGTTCCAACCTGACTATCCTCTTCTTTAGTTTTTAAGGTAAATTTACTAACTGAAGAAATTGCACTTAAAGCTTCACCGCGAAAGCCCATTGTTTTAATAGCAAACAAATCTTGGTCAAAATGAATTTTACTAGTTGCATGTCGCTTAATAGACAAAATAGCGTCGTCCCTTGACATACCAACACCATTGTCTTTAATTTCTATTAATGTTCTTCCACCATCAACTAAGAAAACATCAATTTTATTAGCTTTAGCATCTATCGAGTTTTCAACTAATTCTTTAACAACTGACCCTGGTCGTTCAACAACTTCTCCAGCGGCAATTTTATCTGCAAGAGAAGCATCTAATATATTAATTCTATTCATTATTTGCTCCCTCCATCGACCTTACGCTTCAACTCAAATAAATAAGTTAAGGCTTCAAGAGGAGTCATTTCTAAAGGATTCATCTTCTTTAATTCATTTACATATTCAGGCTCTTTAATGACTTCTTTTGTCTTTATTGGATTAGTATTAACAATAACGTTGCCATTACTTTCTTTAATCTCTAAAATTTCTTTAGCTCTTTTTAATAATTCATCAGGTAAATGAGCTAAACGTGCAACATTAATACCATATGATTTATTAGTAGCACCTAAAACCATTTTGTATAAAAATGTAACATCGTCATCATTTTCAACAACAGCCGCATGAAGATTAACTAATCCTTTAATACTATTTGATAGAGCTGTTAATTCATGATAATGTGTTGAAAATAAAGTGATAGCTTTCTTTTTATCACAAATGTATTCAATTATTGCTTGAGCTAGAGCCATACCATCAAATGTTGCTGTACCGCGGCCCACTTCATCAAATAAAATAAGTGAGTGCTCGCTACTATGCTGTAAGGCATAATTAACCTCATTCATTTCAATCATAAATGTAGATTGACCAGATATTAAGTCATCGCTAGCGCCAATACGAGTAAATATACCATCAAATACTGGAAGGCAGGCACTATCTGCGGCAACAAAGCATCCTATTTGAGCCATAATTGAAGCTAGTGCAACTTGTTTCATAAATGTTGATTTTCCACCCATATTAGGACCAGATATTAATATAAAATGTTCATTATCATTAATTGTAACATCATTTGGTACATAAGTGTTTAATTTATTAATAGCTTCCATTACAGGATGACGGCCGTTTTTTACCTCTAAGGTATTATTGGTATTAAATGTTGGCCGAACATAATGATTTAATGATGATACTTCAGCAAAAGAAACCATAACGTCAATAAATGAAATAACATCAGCGACCTCTTGAATTTGCTTCGTTAATGTTTTTATGTAATTCCTTAAATCGTTAAATAATTCATATTCCAAAGCCATTATTTTATCATCAGCAGATAAAATAAATTTTTCTTTTTCTTTTAATTCTGGAGTTATAAATCTTTCAGAATTTGTTGTTGTTTGTTTTCTAATATAGTTATATTCATCCTTAATTAATGGTAAAAAGGAATTAGTAACCTCAATATAATAGCCAAACACCTTATTAAAGCCAATTTTTAAATTTTTAATGCCAGTTTTTTCCCTTTCACTATTTTCAAGATTAGCTATGTAATTTTTACCATCCTTAGATGCAAATTTTAAATCGTCAAGTTGTGAATCATAGTTATCCTTTATCATTCCACCTTCTTTAACACTAAGTGGCGGATTTTCAACTATAGCATTTTCAAGCTTATTTGTCATTTCACTTAAACAATTAATTTTATTTGCTAAAGAAGTTAAATTAATTTTATTTAATGATTCTTTAATATCAGGCATTACAACAAATGATTTTTTTAATTGTAATAAATCACGAGCATTAGCATTACCATATGATATTTTAGCAATTAATCTTTCTAAGTCATAAACCTCATCTAATTGATTTATTAATTCTTGTCTTACTAAATAATTGTTTGATAGTATTTCAACAATATCTAATCTTTCATTTATTTCATCAACATTACATAGCGGCTTAATAATGAATTTTTTTAAAAGTCTTGCTCCCATAGCGGTTTTACTTTTATCTAAAAGCCAAAATAATGAACCATAGCGATCATCACTTTTAATAGTACGAGTAAGTTCAAGATTTAATGTTGAATTGCTATCAAGCTGCATAAATTCGCTATTTTTAACAACATTAGCAACCTTTAAATATTCAATTGTTCTTTTTTGAGTGTTGGTTAGATAATATATTAATTTCGAAATAGAATTTGCTTGTCTAATATCTTTTATTTTGCTAGTAATTTCATATATTTCAAGTGGCATTGCCTCATCTTCTGATACTGTCATAAAGATGTTCATATGCTTATTGATTACAGCTTGATATATGTTTTTAAAAGCTTCAGTTGTAACTAATTCTTTTACTTCTAAAGCTTTCAATTCGTTAATTAATAAAATAATGTCATGCTCAACATTAACGACATTCAATTCACCAGTTGATAAATCACAATATGCAAGAGTGTAAAAATTAGTATAATCATCAACGTATGCAATATAGTTGTTATCCTTTTCCTTTAAGCCAATATTAATTAAAGTTCCAGGAGTTATAATTTGAATTACGTCACGTTTGACTAATTTATTTTTGCTTAATGCAGGATCCTCTAGTTGCTCAACAATACCAACCTTATAGCCATTTTTTATTAATGTTTCAATATATGAATTAATAGCATGATATGGTACACCACACATTGGAATTTTATCTTCAACCCCGGCATTTTTACCAGTTAAAACCAGCTCTAAAACCTTTGAAGCAATTTTTGCATCTTCAAAAAATAATTCATAAAAATCCCCTAGCCTAAAAAGGATTAAAGTGTCAGGATAATCCTTTTTAATTTCTAAATATTGCATTATCATAGGAGAGTATTTCGTATTTGTATCACCCATAAACATATCACCTCGTGAATTATATATAATTTTAACATAAATTTGAAATAAAAAAAATAATAAAAAGTATTACTTTTTACTTTTTAATTTATTAGTAAAGTGGTAAAATTAACAAAGAAGGTGGTTAAATGGTACTTAAAAGTAAAAACGATAAGCAAACATATGAATTTGCAAGTTTATTAGCTAAATATATTAAAGGTGGCGACATCATTTTTTTAAATGGTGATTTGGGCGCGGGAAAAACCACCCTTGTTAAAGGCTTTGCTAAGGCTAAAAATGTTAAACAAACTGTTACTAGTCCAACATTTACTTTACTTAAAACATATAAAACTGATTCCTATACTATTGTTCATGTTGATGCTTATAGGCTTGAAGGAGCATCATTTTATGAACTTGAGGATTATTTAACTAATGATAATGTTATTTTTATTGAATGGTCAAATTGCTTAACAAATATTGATACATTTAAAGATCATTTAGAAATTAAAATTAAGTATTTAAGTAAAAATCAAAGGGAATTTGAAATTATTCCTTATGGAAAAAGATATGAAGAATTAGTTAAGGAGATGTTTAAAAATGAATAGTCTATATATTGATACTTCAACAAAATATTTATGTATCGGAATAGCAATAAATCATAAATTAGTTTATAAATATCAAAACGTTGCTATAAAAATGCAATCAGAATTAACTATTCCAGTTTTAAAAGAAGCCTTAAATGAAAGCAAATTGACATTACATGATATTAATGAAATAGTAGTAACAATAGGCCCTGGATCATTTACAGGAATTAGAATTGGAATGTGTATTGCTAAGGTTTTAGCTTCAATTGGAAAAATTCCTCTTAAAGCGATATCATCTTTAAATGCTTATGCAAATAAAGGAAAAAAGATTGTTATATTAGATGCTAAGGCTAATAGAGCATATTTAGGTATATATAATGACAATGCTAAGGTTATAGATGAATGTGTTGTAACAATTGAAGAACTCAAGGAAATTGTAAAGAAATATCAAGATTATGATGTTGTTTTAGATACTTTTTTATTAAATTTACCAGAAAGTGAAATTGATGTTTTAGAGAATATGAATAGAATTAGTATAAATATACAATGTGTTAATGACGTTGATGGATTAGTTCCAATTTATTTAAAGGATAGATAAAATGACAATTCAAATACTTGAAGTAAAAAATGAAGATATTAATGATATTTTAATAATTGAAAATGAATTGTACCATAAGCCATGGAAGGCAAAAGATTATTTATATGAATTAAATGATAATCCCTTTGCTTTTTATTTAAAAATGATTATAAAAGAAACTAGTGAGGTAATAGGATTTATTGGCTTTTGGATAAAATTTGAACAAGCAGAGATTACAAAGGTTTCAATAACAAAAAAATATCAAGGTCATAAGCTTTCTAAGCTTTTAATGCAAGATGCAGAAAAAAGAATTGTTTTAGCCGGCTGCAATAATATAACACTTGAAGTTAGAGTTTCCAATGAAAGAGCAATAAATCTTTATAAATCATGTGGATTTAGAATTGTTACAACTAGAAAAAAGTATTATGAAAATGGCGAAGATGCTTATTTAATGTTAAAGGATTTATATGAATAAAAGGTGGTAATTATATGATAATATTAGCGATTGAAAGTTCTTGTGATGATACTTGTGTAGCTATTTTAAAGGATAAGGAAATACTTAGTAATGTTGTTTCGTCTCAAGTTGAATTTCATAATAAATATGGTGGTGTTATGCCAGAACTTGCTTCACGTTTACATGTTGAAAAAATAACTTATGTTATAAATGAAGCTATAATTAAGGCAAATATAAATATCAATGATGTTGATTATATTGCCTTCACTGTTGGACCAGGACTTGTTGGTTCTTTACATGTAGGAATGCAAGCTGCAAAAACACTTGCTTTATATTTAAATAAGCCACTAGTTCCAATTCATCATTTAGCTGGCCATATTTATGCAAATAGATTTAATAAGGATTTTAAGTTTCCTTTACTTGCTTTAGTTGTAAGTGGTGGTAATACAGAACTTGTGTATATGGAAGATGAATTAAAATTTAAAATAATTGGTCAAACACTTGATGATGCAGTAGGGGAAGCGTATGATAAGGTTTCAAGGCTTTTAAATTTAGGATATCCAGGTGGCCCAATTATTGATAAAATGGCAAATGTAGGAAACTGTATCTATAAACTTCCACTTCCTAAAAATGATAATACTCTTGATTTTTCTTATTCTGGTTTAAAATCTGCTGTAATTAATTTATGCCATAATATGGATCAAAAGAATGTTGCATATAAGAAAGAGGATATTGCTGCTTCATTTCAAGAGGTAGCAACAGAAATATTAATTAGGAAGGTCAAAATTGCTTTAAAAATGTATCCAGAAATTAAAACATTTGTTGCAGCTGGTGGTTCATCAGCTAATAGTAGCTTAAGAAATAAATTAACAGAGCTATTAAGTAAAAAGCATCCAAATGTGGATTTAATTTTGCCACGTCTTTCATTATGTGGTGATAATGCTGCAATGATTGGAATGTGTGCTTATTATAAGATTATTTCTAATACTTATAATAATGACTTAAATATTTCGGCTATGCCACAATATGAACTTGAAGATTTTTCAAATTAAAAAGTAGCCTTAGCTACCTTAAAAGTTATTTAATTAATTCTTTGATAACATCGTTCATAGTAACGATGTTTTTTTCTATTTCACTTGCGAGCTTGATTTGATTTTTTGCCCTAATTAAATTGTGATTTTTGTATTCTGTTTTATAGTAAGAATCACCATTTAAGTAATCATCTAAAAACCTAATTGCTTGTTCTAGTGTTATTAAATTTGCACTAAAAGCTAAATTATCTATTTCATCTTTAGTTAAAATGCTTTTAAGATTCAATAAAAATCCTTCGCTATAGGCTTTAAAATTATCTAAAGAAAAGCAAACTTTATTTAAATCTATTTCATCTTCCTTACTAGTATTACAAATAAATCTTATTGCATCTCCAAAATCAAATAATATAGAACCTGGCATTATTGTATCTAAATCAATTACACAAAGAGGTTTGTTTGTTTTTTTATCAAATAAAACATTATTTAGTTTTGTATCATTATGAGTAACTCTTAACAAAACTTTTTTATTTTCAAGTAATAAATTAATTCTATTATAATAATTTTCTTTACTTTTTAAATAATTTATTTCATCAACACAATCCTTAACTCTATTAAATTTATCATTTTTAATACTATTTATAAGATTTTCATATCTTTTTTGTGTGTTATGAAAATTTTGAATTACAATATAAAGTTTAGAAGCATCAAAATCATTTAAATCGCTATAAAATTGACTAAAGGCACTTGATACTTCTTTATATATATTTAATGAGGCATTATTTTCATAAGCAATAGTATTGTCAATATAGATATACATTCTATAATATTTATCATTTATTTTATCATAATAAAATAATTCATTATCAGTTGTTTTAATAATTGTTAATGTTTCTCTTAAGCAATTACCATTTCTTTTAGCTATTTTTTCCTTTAAATGATTTGTCACTAAAAAAATGTTGTTCATTAACATATTTATATTATTAAAAACATTTTTATTAATTTCTTGTAATAAATACGAATTATTTTTACATATTATTACATAAGTTCCATTGATATGTCCGTTACCAAACGGCTTTATTTTTATTATTTTATCTTGAATATCAAATTTATTTACAATGTTTTCCATAAAATCACCATAATTATTATATAAAAAAGCAAAAAAAAAATAAACAATATCTTTTAATTCGACAAAATACGCATAATCATGTGTCTATAATAATTATGGAGGATAGATATTTTATGAAAAAGGCAAAAAAAATTTTATTAATAATGATTTTTATAATATTAAATTTTTCTTTATTAAATATTTATAAAGTAAGAAATTTAAAGGTAAGTGCAACCAATGACATAGTAGAAACAAATACAATTAAAATATCATCTGGCAGAACTTTTTCCTTGCTTTTATCAAAAGATGGCGTCGTATATGCTTGGGGATTAATAGGTGAAAGCAATAATCCATCATATTGTAAAAAGTTTGTTAATCCTACAAATATAAGTAAAGACATCGAACTTGCAAATGATGATTGCTTTATAGATATTTTTTCTGGCGAACAGCATTGCTTTTTGTTAAGCAATTCAGGAAGAGTTTTTTGTATGGGAAGTGGCGAAAAAAAGCAATTTGGCTATAGTGATTTCTATTTTAAGACAACCCCAACTGAAATAACATCAATGTTTTCTTTACAAAATGATGATAAAATTACTTATATATCTTGTGGTGATGATTTTAATATAGCTTTAACTGCTAAGCATAAAGTATTATCATTTGGAAAAAACGAAAATGGGCAATTAGGAATAAATACTAATACTATTGATCAAACAGTTTATGATATAACTAATAATTTTAATTTAGATAATAATGATTATATTATTAATGTTAAAAGCGGAGCTTCTCATTCATTGGCTTATAGTAAAAATGGAAATATTTACTCATGGGGAGATAATAGCTTTGGACAATTAGGCTTTAAGGATAAAGACTTTAAGCAAACGCCAACATTAATTGAACAAATTAAAGATAATGTAATTGATATATCTTGTGGTAGGTATACATCATATGTTTTAACTAATCAAGCAAATTTATATGGCTTTGGTTCTAATGCTTATGGTCAATTAGCAAATCATGAAACAATAATTACTTCATCTTATAAGGATTATCCTTATATTATGAACGGGAATTTTGACTTTGAAACTAATGAATTTATTATTGATATTGAAGCAAATTATTATTATGGTTTTATTAAAACTAGCTTAAACAATTATTATTCTTTTGGTGAAAATAGTTCTGGTCAGTTAGGAAATAGTACAACATTAACAACAAGCTATCCACAAAAATTTAATTATTTAACTTCCTTGCCAGCTGGTGATGAAATTAATAGTATTGCTTGTGGCAAGGACCATTGTATAGCAAGTAGTAAAAACGGCCATATTTTGGCTTGGGGTAGTAATCTTCAAGGGCAATTATCTGAGGATTATACAGTCACACAAGCCTATATTAAAGCCCTTGACATTACTAAGAATTTTCCACCAATTATTGTTATTTCAATGTCAGCTAGTAGTGTAAAATATAAAGATTATAAATTTGATGTTAATGCTTATTATTTAGATAATGAGCAAATTGATGAAATGTATTATTATGTTAATGAAACTACTACATATCCTAAAAGTAATTGGATACAATTTGGTAAAGAAATAAGCGTTAATGAGGGTGAGGGTAAAAAATATATTCATATAAAAATAGTTTCTAAAAAAGAAACGTATTATTATACATCAAATCCTATTATTTTAGATCATGTTGCACCAAAAATTGAAATGTTTACCAAAGATTTCAAGCCTTTTAGTGAGAAATATGCTAATGGCCCTATAGCTTTAAATGTAATAGATGATAATGAAGAAATTGAAATAATATATACATTGAATGGAAAAAAATATAAAGAGAGTAATAAGTCAATTAACTTATATCAAGATGGTAACTATTCTATATACGCTAAGGATGGTGCCAGCAATTTTTCAGTAGCAATTGAGTTTACAATCGATACAATTCTCCCAACAATAACTAAAATCGATAATAAATCATTTGCTGGCACATCTTATAGTACTAGAGAAGGTAATATAACAATTGAAGGAAGCGAGGCACTGGCGTGTTATAATCTAGGCTATAAAGGCGTTAAAGAAAGTCAATATCAAGCATTAAATGATAATGAAACGACTTTCAATATAAAACTAAAAAAAGGTGTCAATACATTGACAATATACGATCTTGCTGGAAATGAATCAAAAACATATGAAATCATTTACTCTCCAAGATTCTTTCAAGACACTCAATTGCTACTGTTTGTATTTTCATCATTAGTTGCATTGTTTATAGGAATAATAATAATTGTTTATGCAATTAAACATAAGAAAAATCTTGTTAAATAATATAGACAAAAAAAAGTAAAAGCATTATAATTTAATAAACCAATGAGATGGGAAAAAACTATTGATGGCATCAAAGAGAGTTTGGTATGGTGAAAGCAAATATGCCTAAATAGATAATATGGGCCATTGAGGGCGAAGCGAAAAAAGTAGCTAAGATGGGTTCTCCCATTATAGAGAATAGAGTGCATAGTTATACTATGAACTAAGGTGGTACCACGTAAATTATACGTCCTTAGATAAATTTCTAAAGACGTTTTTATTTTTTAAGGAGAGATGATTATGGAAAATGTAAAAAAAAGAATGCTAAGTGGAATTAAGCCTACTGGGAAATTAACATTAGGTAATTATATTGGAGCAATTAAGCAATTTATTTCATATCAAGATGAATATGAAATGTTTGTTTTTATTGCTGATTTACATGCTTTAACTTTACCTATTGATCCAAAGGAATTAAGAGAAAATACCAAAGATTTAATTTCAATTTATTTAGCTTGTGGGCTTGATCCAAATAAAGTTGTTTTATTTAAGCAAAGTGATGTTCATGAGCATGCAGAACTAGGCTATATTATGGCTTGTAATTCCAATATGGGTGAATTATTCAGAATGACTCAATATAAGGATAAGACTGCTAAAATGGGTAGCAATGAATCAATTCCTACTGGCATTTTTATTTATCCTGCTTTAATGGCTGCTGATATTGTTTTATATGATCCTGATTATGTTCCTGTGGGAATTGACCAAAAGCAGCATGTTGAATTAACTCGTGATATTGCGATGCGTTTTAATTCACACTATTCAGAAACATTTAAAATTCCTGAACCAGTTGTTCCAAAAAATGGTGCAAAAATCGGTTCACTTTCTAATCCTTTAAAGAAAATGTCAAAATCAGAATCTGAAAAAGGAACAATTTATTTACTTGAGGATTTAGCAATTATTAGGAAGAAAATTATGTCAGCTGTTACTGATAGTGATACTAAAGTATACTACGATGAAGTAAATAAGCCTGGAATTTCAAATTTATTAACTATTATGTCAGCTTTAACAAATCGTTCAATTAATGATCTTGAAAATGAATTTAAGGATTGTAATTATGGAACATTTAAAAAGGCTGTAGCTGATGTAGTATGTAATGAATTAGAAGCATTACAAAATAAAGTAAAAGAAATTAAAAATAGTGGAATTATTGATAAGGTATTAGAAGAAGGAGCAGCAAAAGCAAGTATTGTTGCCAAGAAAAAACTTGCAAAGGTATATAGAAAAGTTGGTTTAAGATAATGGGGTTAAAGGATAAAATAATTGCTTTTGATATTGATGGAACACTTGCTCGAAATAGCTCAATTCCTTCTCTTTATACAATTAATGAAATTACACGCTTAATAAATGAAGGATATCATATTACTTTATCAACTGGAAGAAATATAGTTTCAAGTATTAATATTTATAATTCATGTAACATGAAAGATTTATGCGTTTTATGTAATGGTGCTATGGTTTATGACCCAATAAATAATAAAAAAATAACTAATGTTACAATACCTTTAAATGTCGTTTACGAGCTAATCGAGAATAAAGAATTAATAAATTATATTGATGATTTATTAATTGAAATTGATTTTGATACGTATGCATTAACTGGTAATGTTTGGCCAAATGCTAAATATATTGGAAACTTTAAAGAAACATTAAAAAATGAGCCAAATGCTATTGTTTTCTTCTTAAAAGATGCTAAATATCAAGAAAATGTTGCCAAAATAATAAATACTAGTAAAGATTATCATTATAGATATTGGTTTAAGCAAGGAGAATTTTATAATCTTCATTTTTCCAAAAAGGAAGGAATGGAGGAATTATTAAAATACTATAATAAAACTAATGAAGACTTAATATTTTTTGGAGATGGCGAAAATGATAAAGAATTGCTAGAATTTGCAGGTATTGGAGTCGCTATGAAAAATGCATCAGATGATGTAAAAGAGGTTGCTGATCAAGTTAGTGAATTTGATAATGATAATGATGGAGCAATTAAGCATCTTTTGAAAATGCTTGAAAGAGATTTATGAAAATACTTTTATTATATTTTAGCGGTTCATATAATACGTTATATCTAACGACTTTATTGAAAAATAGCTTTTTAAAAAAAAATCATTCTGTTGATACTTTATTTTTAAATGATAAAAGTAAAATTAATAATTTGAATTCTTATGATTTAGTAGGAATTGGTTATCCTATTTACTTTAATAATACTCCAAAATTTTTCTTAGAGAATATAGAAAGATTGAATATAAAAAACAAAAAAATTTTTATTTATAAAAATGGTGGGAATTATAAAATAAAAGACGCTAATTATTCATCATACCAGTTAATAAATAAAATAAGTAAAAATAATGAATTTTTAAATGAATATCATTTTATTATGCCTTTTAATATTAATACAAAGCTTACTGATGAAAACTGCAAAACACTAATAGATTATAACTTAAAATACATAGATTACATTACAAGCAATATTTTATTAAAAGGAAATAACATATTTACATTTAAGGGAAAATGCAATTCCTTTTTTGGAAAAGTAAAATATAATTATTATTTATTATTTTCAAGAAATATAAAAATAAATAAGGACATTTGTATTAAATGTAGGAAATGCTGCTTTAATTGTCCAATGGAAAATATAAAATATGATAAAGTTAAAAAGAAAAATTATACCATTAATAAATGTGTCTTGTGCTTAAGATGCTTAAATAATTGCAAGGTAAAAGCATTAAAAAAAGGTATAGCAAATACAATCGCTATTAATGAAAGGTACAATTATTTTAATATTAATAATTTGAATTCTAATAAAACAATAAGTTTATTTAATGATTATTATAAAAGAATTGATAGCCTTATAAGCAATCATTAGTGGCATGGATTTGAGCTAGTAATATTGCTGCATTTGCGGCAATTGCTCCAACTATATCATCTAAAAAGCAATGACAATGCTCTTTATTATTTTGTAGTTGAAATATTTTACCGGGTTTATTAACATCTAAATTTCCAAAATTAGTTTTGCCAATTGCCCCATAATCTCCACAAATTGACAAAGCAATACTTTCATCAATTCCAAATAAGCCAATATCAGAAAGTAAAATAGAATTAAGAGGTTCATCAAAAATATGCTTTTCCGCACATACATCAACATTTATTGCAAATAAAATTGCATGAAATGTTTCTCTCTTTTTTAAAATTCTTAATATTGCATCATTGCATTCTTCAATTGTTAAATTGCTTATATATTTGCATTGTGAATAATAAGCTAGAATTGCTAAATCATTAATAGATACATCTCTTTCTTTAAGCATTTCGATATTTATCAGTTGCATTTGCTCTTCACTATAATAATTATTTTTACTACATTTAAAGCTTTCAAGGCATTTAAGTTGTTTCATAGTATAAATTTCACCTAAATAATTATATGAAATAATCATCTTTTAGATGATTTTTATTTTAAGTTGTTCTATAATAATATTGGTTTGGAGGTAATTATTATGAAAAAACCTATTTTATTAGTTGTTATGGATGGCGTTGGATTTTCAAAAACAGGACTTGGCGATGCTGTAAGCCTTGCAAACACACCAACACTTGATTATTTATTAAAAAATTATCCTAATGTTAAATTAAAAGCTCATGGAAGTGCTGTTGGACTTCCAACTGATGATGATATGGGAAATTCAGAGGTTGGCCACAATGCTTTAGGCTGTGGACAAATATATTCACAAGGGGCTAAATTAGTTAATGAATCAATTGTTTCAAAGAAGATTTATGAATCTACTTCTTGGAAGGAAGTAGTTAATAACGTTAAAGAGCATGATTCAACATTACATTTTATTGGCTTATTATCTGATGGTAATGTTCACTCAAATATTTCTCATTTAATTGCTATGCTTAAAGAAGCAAAGGATGAAAATATTAAAAAAGTAAGAATCCATATTTTACTTGATGGACGTGATGTTCCAGCAACTAGTGCTTTAACATATGTTGATGAACTAGAAGATGTTTTAAAATCTTTAAATGATGGCACAGTTGACTATAAAATTGCATCAGGTGGCGGAAGAATGAAAATTACAATGGATCGTTATCAAGCTAACTGGAAAATGGTTGAAGATGGCTGGAAAACTCATGTTTTAGGTGAAGGAAGGATGTTTACTTCAGCAAGAGAAGCTATTGAAACTTATAGAAAAGAAATTGATGGCGTAATTGACCAAGATTTGCCTGCATTTGTAATTTCTTCAAATGACAAGCCTGTTGGAAAAATAGTTGATAATGATTCGGTTATCTTATTTAATTTTAGAGGCGATAGAGCTCTTGAAATAACAATGGCATTTGATCAAAAAGACTTTGATAAATTTGATAGAAAGTATTATCCAAATGTTGTTTATGCTGGTATTTTACAATATGATGGCGATTTACAATTGCCTAAGAGATTCTTAGTAAATCCACCAGAGATTCATAATACTATGACAGAAGTAATGGTTGCTAACAATATTAATGAATACGCTATTAGTGAAACTCAAAAATTTGGACATGTTACATATTTCTGGAATGGTAATCGTTCAGAAAAGTTTTCTGAAAAATTGGAAACATATGTTGAAGTTCCAAGTGATAAGGTTTCATTTGATGAAAGACCTTGGATGAAATCAGCTGAAATTACAGATAAATTAATTGAGGCATTAAAATCTCATAAGTATCAATTCTTAAGAGTTAATTATCCAAATGGTGATATGGTAGGACATACAGGTTCATTACCTGCAACAATTTGTGCTATGGAAGCATTAGATTTATCTCTTACTCGTTTACTTAAGGTTTGCAAAGAAGAAGGATACACTCTTTTAGTAACTGCTGATCATGGCAATGCTGATGAAATGCTAGAAAAGAACAAAAAAGGTGAAATTCAAGTAAGAACAGCTCACTCTTTAAATCCAGTTCCATTTATCATTGTTGATGATGATAATCATTATGAATTTGAGGAAGGTAATTATGGTTTAGCAAATGTTGCTCCAACAATTGTTAAAATGATGGGGCTACAAATTCCTACATGTTGGGAAAAGCCAATGATAAAATAAAAATATATTAATTACAATAAGACACTGCTATGGTGTCTTTTAATTTTTTTTGAGAGCATTCATTATTTTGGCTATAACTTTTTAACTTTTTTTGGAAAAACCCCCTAAATAAGCCATTAATAAACTTTTTGATTAAAAATAATTCATCATTTTGGTTATTATTATTAATTTTTTTTGATTTAAATATCTATGTTTTGGTAAAATTAATATGTAAGAAATCGCTTTTTAAGCAAGAAAGGACAAATATATGAAAAAACTAAAATTATTATCTGTTTTTATGTTAATAGCCTCATCAGCTATGCTTATTGCTTCAAATGCTAAAGAATTAAATGCATTAGATGGTAAGGTTGAAACTTCTACAATTGAGGCTTGGAAATTTGCAGGTGGTTGGGAAACTACAACTTCTTATACAAATGATGGGGCAATGGTTGTAATACCTGGTGCTAGTAGTAAAGGAGCAAGTGAGGCTTGGAAATATTCAACAACAATTCCAAATGATTCTATGATGTCTCCTTCATTCTCTTTAAAGAATAACGAAAAAATAGCTATTGAAATATCTGCTAAGTTATTTGATAATGATGGAAATACAATATCTAAATCTCAAAATTCTGATGCTTTAGATATTTATGTTTATAGTAAAGTAGGGGACGCTCAACTTGGAATGTTAAGAATTTGGACATCTTCAGGTGGTGCAACTAATGGCGACCATAGCTTTAATTTATATGGTAATAACTGGGATAATTATTCAAGTGGCTCTTGGATTAAAGGAAGAGCAACAGCTGATTCATCATTTATTATTCAATTTGATAAAGATAATTTCTTTTCATCATATGTTGGTGGACAAGATGGATTAGTATGCCTTGATAATAGAAATCAAGCTTTACTTAATCACATAAACAATAACGTAAAAAATGCCGATGAAATTTATTTTAAAATTTGTGGTGAAAATGGCTTTACAAATGATACTGAAATTACAGTTAAATCAATAAACTCGCAATCACTTGCTAACAGTGATGGATGCTTTACAGATACTATAGCTCCAAAATTTAATAATGAAGCAGTAAGTAGTACATTAAATATTAATGAAGAATACACAATTCCTACAACAGCTTTTGATTTATTATCTAATGTAACATATAGTGTTACTTATAATGGAAATGAAATTGAAGGAAAAACATTTACTCCAACTAAAGCTGGAAATAATGTGGTAACTTTAAACGCTAAGGATTCTGCTAACAATGTTGCAAGTAAGGATTTAGAATTTGAAGTAGTAAGTGATATCAAAGCTCCAGAAATTACTGCAACACCATCAATTAACAATCAAACTATTAATTATTTTACTAATTTAGTATTCGATAATGTAACATATGTTGATGAAACAAATGCTGCTACAAGCGTTTTAAAAATTTATAAAAATAATGAAGAATTTGCAACTTTGAATAAAAATGAAGAAAATAAGTTTACTTACTTTGTTGGTAGTGAATTTGAAGGCGGAGAATATGAATTTGTTTATGAAGTTACAAATTCAGCAGGCACAACTACATCTAATAAGATAAAGGCTACATTTACTTTAGAAGCCTTAAATGTTCCTTCATTTGTAACTCCAAGTGCAACTAATATGATAGCTGATTACGTAGATGAAGGTATTAGACTACGCAGTAGTGTTAATTTTAAGGAATTTGGTTTTGGCGAATTTGATGTAGAAGAGGGAATCGATGTTAAATTTATTGTTAATCAATTAACAAAGAATAATCAAACAAATGAAACTAATTATGTTAATTTAATTTTTACAAATAAGGATGATAGTAATTATAAGGTAATGTATCGTGTATGGGTAGGACATGATGGTGCTGATAGACCAACAAATGTCTATATTTCATATGATGGTGAAAATTATAAAGATATTACTGATACTGGTTGGATTTCACGTAACGTTGATGGTGTTGCTGGTAAGTATCACATGTTATTTAATCTTGAAGAAACTTTCCAAGGTGAAAGAAATAGTGGTGTTCAAAGAGTTGACAATGCTTATGATGAATTAGTAAAATTCTTTGAAGCAGCTCCTTCTACAATTTATAATATTGCTTTAGAAGAATCATTCTTAAATGCTGGAGAAGTAAGCAATTTTGAAATGATTTTAACTGAATTAAATGGTCAAAGCTTTGCTTCTCCAATTACTTGGAATGATACATATTTAAAGGTAAAAACAGCCATTCCTGAAAAAATTGCTCTTAATGAAACTTTAAATATAAAAGCATATGCTAAAGATATAAATGGAGCTTCAATAATTCGTCTTGATGTAACTACACCAAATAACCAAACTTCATCAGTTGACTTTGAAAATGGTTTAGTAAGCTATACATTTGCAGAACTTGGAAATTATAAACTAAAGGTTGTTGCAACTGGCACTACTAGCAAAGAAGTAGTAGAAGAATTTAATGTTGTATGTAAAAGTTCAATTGCTGATTTAACAATTGAATTAAAGGAGTCATATAAAGAAACTTATTCTTTACAAGACGAAATTACAATTATTGAAGCAACTTATAGCGATAATGTAGTAAGTAAAGAAATTATTATTAAAACTCCTTCAAATGAAGAAGTGAATGTTAATGCTTTAGATAAATATAAATTTACAAAGCCTGGAATATATACAATTACTTATATTGCTAAAGATGATGCAAAGCCTGTAAATAATGAAACAAGTAAAACAATTACAATTAATGTTCCAGATACTCAAAAACCAGTAGTTGAAGTGGATGTTAATGATACATATGCTATTAATAGCAAGGTAACATTGAATGTTAAAGTAACTGATGATAGCGATTATGATGTTACTGTAACATTAACTAAACCTGATAATAATAGTGTTAAATTAACAGGTTCAAATAATAACTACGAATTTGAAGCAAATGCAACTGGAAAATATGTTGTTAAGGTTGTTGTTGAAGATATTTATGGAAATAAAGAAACAACAACAAAGGAAATAACAGTTAATGAAGAAAGTAAAAAAGGTTGTAAGGGTGAAATAGCAACTACTATGTCTTTAATCGCCACTTTAGGAGCACTAATTATTTTAAAAAAATCAAAAAAACAATAATGGGGTGAAATGATGTTAAGATCCAAAAAAAAATCATTATTATTAATGGTTATACTTATGAGTGCCTGTACTAATACTAATAATAGTGAAAGTGAAATAAACAATAGCTCAAGTGAAGAAAGCTCTTCTTCTTTCATAGATAGTGATAAACAAAATCCTATCTATGATGGAAGTGATGTTTTAGTTTCTAAAATTGTAACTAATGATTATGGCTCACATATTCAAGTAAATAATGAAGATTTTCTCTATATTGGCAGTCAAATAAGAGTAGATGCTTTTATGAATTGTGATAAATTTAGCTATGATCAAATAGAAATGCTATTTCAAGAAGCTAAAAAATTAAATGTAAATTGTGTCCAAATTCCAATTGAATGGTCTAAAATGGAGCTTGATGAGGACAAATTTGATTATACATATTTACATACAATGATGTCATTTGCTAATAAATATGATTTAAAAATTGAATTTTTATGGTTTGGTACTAATATGTGTGGAGATACTCATTCATTTACTGTTCCAAATTACATTTTAAAGGATGGTAAGACTTATCCAAAGTTTGATGCTTTAAGAACTGGCGAGTATTGGAATTATTATGGCATTATGTGGTTTTTAGATTTTGATAATGAAAACTTGATTAAAAGGGAAACAAATGCAGTTAGCAAAATGATGGATTATATTTATGAATATGATTCAACTCATGGAGCTAAAAAGCCTGTAATTGGTATTCAAGTTTTAAATGAACCAGATATTTTTGTAAGATGGCGTAGTGTTGATAAAAATGTATTATCAAGAGTAACTAATGAAAGAATTAGTGAAGAGGAAGGATATAATAAAATTTGCAATTCCTTAAATGCTATTGGAAAAACTATAAAAAGTAGCAAATATAAAGTATATACAAGAGTTAATTTTGCTACCTCAACAGCTAGTGATTCATTACATTTAGGAAATGGTATTTATAATGGAAATGAAGTAAAGGATGCTCCATATTTTGTTAAAAAAATACAAGAACTAGAGGGCATTGATATCGTTGGTGATGATGCTTATACTTCAAGTGTTAAAAACATTAAGGGTATATCAAGCATGTTTGCTACAAAAATGAATAGTAACTTTAGTCATATTGCTGAAAATGATGGTAATTATGCTAATACTGCTTCATTAATACTTGCTTCCATTTCTCAACATGGTGGTTATTCAATTTATGATTTAATAACTTCTCCTTTTTTCGCAAGTAATAATTCAGCTAATATTGATCAAGGTATTATGCAATTTACTGATAATACATATACTAGCTTTAAATATAAAAATCATTATGAAGAAACATCTTCAATTATTAAAGGCTTAAAGGAGGTTTATCATCTAGTTTACAACGTAAATAATACTAATTTTGCTTGCTTTAATATTAAAAATGATTATGCAAGTAAGGAGGCTAGTCAAGTAATTAATACTGAAAATGTAGCAATTAATTTTAATACAAAAACAGGTGCTATTGGCTTTGCACTTGATAGTGGTACGCATTTAGATGTTTACTTTACAAATGATGTAACAATAAGCTTAGAAAATGCAAATATTAAAGGCATTGCTAGTGGATCATATACTAACAAAGAATTTATTAAAATTGAAGATATTTCAATCTCTAATGCTATTTCTTTAAAGAAAAACACATTATATCGCATTGATTTTGAATCATTAGGTAAGCTTACATCAACAACTTGGGATAATATAGGAGGATAATTTATGAAAAATAATAAAAATATTTTACTTTCATGTATTTTCTTATTAACTATTTGTGGATGTAATAAAGCAAATAATTCATCTGCTAATACAAATGATGATATGATAAATCAAACTGTTTATGATGAGCCTTATAAGCAAGTAACAAATGATGGTAGTAAAACAACTATCACTAATAGAAATAATGTTCCGCAAATAATTTTATCATCATTATTAAGAACAGATTTATTAAAAAATGCTGATTTTTTAACTCCAAAAGATATGGAGGATTACTTTGCAATTGCTAAAGAAACCTCAATGAATACAATTGAATTATCAATAATGTGGAGTGAAATAGAGCCAACATACAATAACTACGATTTTTCATCAATTAAGTATTATTTAGACTATGCTAAAAAGTATGATTTAAAGGTTAATATTGAATGGTATGGAAGTTTTGTTGATGGCGAAACTCATAGTGCTAATATTCCTAACTATGTAAATGAAGATATGCAAACATACCCTCTTATTATGGATATGTTTGACTATGCTAACTTTGGACGTTTAAAAATAATGGATTATACAAATGAAAAATTACTAAATAGAGAAAGTAAGGCTTTGTATGAATTAATGAATTATGTTTATACATGGAATAACGAAAATGATTTATATGATCCTGTTATTATGGTACAAATTGGCCAAGGTGTTGATAGATTTCAACGTTGGCGTGTTGATGCTTATAAAATTCTTGATGAAAATGGTTCATTAATGACGCAAGATAAAGCTTGGAGTATTGCTAATACTTATTTAAATGCTATTGCTAAGGGCGTTAAATATTCAAAATATAAAGCATTAACAAGAGTTGAATTTTGTGAACAAAATGCAGTTGTTAATTATGTTAGAAATATCAAGAATTTAGAGTATATTGATATTGTTTCACCAACATATTTACATGAGATATCATTAACTAAGAATGGTATTAAATCATTTACTGATGAATATGAAAATATGTTCATTATGAATGCTGAAAATTGGGCTAATGATATTAATTTTAAACAAACGCTTGCAACATTTGGAATGGGTGGCAGTGGCTATGTTTCATACCAACTTTCATGCCCTAATTACTATCCTGAATCACCAAATGGAGCTTTATATTCACGTTATGATTGTACTAAAACAACATTGACTGAAAAGTTTAAAGAAAAGAATACTAGAGCTAGTGATAGCAAAATGATTAATGAAGCTTTAAGTAAGGCTTATGTGGCTATTGCTAATAGTAAGCGTCAAACATTTGCAACATTTGGTTTAAATAATCTAATAAATAGTAAAGAAAATGATGAAAGAATTCAAAAGATTTATTTAAATAATGGTTTATTACTTTCATATTCAAATCCTATTGACTCTTTAGGCTATGCTGTTTTTGATAATAATTATTTATATGCTTTTTCAAGTAAAAATGCAACACTTGATATTACTAATTGCACAATTACAATTGGTCAAAAAGGGTACTTTGATAAAAATGGAGAATGGATTAATGAAGGAAATATTTCACTTATAAACAATAGTAAGCTTGAAATGAAGGCAAATGATGTTTATCGTGTTAGAATTGCTAATATAAATGAATTACCATCTTCAACTACTTTAAAGGATGATGGTTATTTATCTACACTTGATAGTATAAGAGGGTAATATGAAGCTTACTAAAAATTTAACTTTATTTGGAGTTTTAATGATGGCTAGCTCATGTAATAGTAATGAAATAATAAATTCAAGTTCGTTAATAGATGAATCGAGTAGTGAAGAAAATATAGATTTAAACACATATGTTTCTAGTATTGAAAGATTAAATGATAACAAAACTTATTTAAAGGTAGATGGAAAGCCTTATGCAATTAGAGGAGGGCAAATTAGAATCGATGGTCTTTTAAATAGAGCAGAGGATGATGTTAATGTAATCCCACCTTTAACTGATAATGAAATAGAACAGTACTTTAAAAAGGCCAAAGAGTGTCATTTAAATACAGTAGAACTTCCACTTGAATGGAGCTATATAGAAAAAGAAAAGGATAAGTATGATTTTACTTTAGTGGAAAAGCTATTAAATTTTACTAATAAGTATGATTTAAAATGTGAGTTTTTATGGTTTAGTAGTAATATGTGTGGTGATACACATGGCTATACGATACCTTCTTATATAAAAAATGATACAAAAACATATCCTCGCCTTGAAGCTTTAAATTTATATACATCTAAAATGTATGGCGAGTTGTTCTATTTGATTTTAGATAATGAAAATTTAATGGAAAGAGAAAGACTAGTATTAAGTAAATTAATGGATTATGTTTATGATTATAATAAGAAAAATGATAATAAAAATCCTTTAATTGGTATTCAAGTTCATAATGAAGCTGATGGCTTATTAAGATGGCGTTTAGATCAAAAGAAGTTAAGCTTAAATGGAAATATCCTAACACAAACGCAAGTATGGCAAATGACCTTGAATGCACTAAATAATGCAGGGCTTGCTATTAAAAATTCTAAATACAAAATTTATACAAGGTGTAATATGACTACATCTTATGGTGTTGATGAATTTCCACAATGCCCTAATACTAATTTTTCACCTCTTGATATATTAAAACTTGACGGAATTGATATGATAGGAGATGATCCTTATAGTAGTAATCCTCATGTAATTAACGAAACAATAAAGAGTTATAATACTTTAAATAATTACCCTCACATTAGCGAAAATATGGGTGATTATAGTAGTGGACCATCTTTATTCTTAAGTGCCTTTCAAGCAGGAGGCAGCTATATGTTTTATGATTTAGCGACTCCAAAATATTTTATATATTTAAATGGTAATAGTTCTTATCAAATGGATCAAGGCTTAATAAATAGTGATTTTTCCTATAAGAAACATAGTTATGAAACAATAAGTATTATAAAAGGTATTGAAAGTATGGAAAGTGTTATACCATTAATTAATAGTAGTTCATTTGCTGCTTTTAATATAAATAGTGAAACGATAAAAGATGAACTAACCCAAACTATAAATACAGATAATTTAAGCCTTACGTATAATACAAGTGATGGTGGTGTAGCATTTGCTATTGAATATGACGAGTATGTTTATATCTATGCAACAAAGCCTTGCACATTTAAAATAAATAATGCATCATTTATTTATAAGGCTGAAATTGGAAGCTTTATAAATGATATATATAAAGTAGATGAAGAAAGAATTATTAATCCTTTAATTAGAATTGAACAAGAAAAATTATATAGAATTAAAATTAGAAGTATAAATGAAAAGGTTACTTCAACAACAAACTTATTTGTATAAAAGGTGGTGATTATATGCTCTCTTGTAATGTTAAATCCTTTGTATATTATGAGCATCACAGCAATGATTATGTAATGCAACATGTCCATAATTGCTATGAATGTGTTTTTTACGTTGAAGGGAAAGGAATAATTACTGCAGATAATGATGTTTATGAATATAATGGTCCAACAATTACAATAGTTTCACCATCAATTAAACATGATGAAAAAACACTTGAATTTTCAAGATTGTTTATTATTTTATTTGAACTTAAAAATAAAGATGCTTTTAAGCCATTTACAAGTTTAAAATTAAGTGAAAATGATGTCGAAGTATTTACAAATTTATTTTTTAAAATGCAAAATGAAGAAAAAGAAAAGAAGCATTTATATCAAAGTATGATGAGTGCTTACTTTTCTTTGCTTCTTTGCCAGTTTTTAAGATTGTTATCAAACAATAAAAATGAATCAATTAATAAGGAATTAGTTAATAGAACAAAAAATTACATAAAAGAAAACTATAATCAAAAAATTGATTTTCAACAAATAGCGGCTTCATTTGGCTATAGCTATGATAGATTTAGACATATTTTTAAAGATGAAACAAATACATCTATAAACCAATATTTATTAAATTGTCGTTTATATGCTGCTAAGCAAATGCTACTTAATAGTAAAATGCAAATAAAAGAAATTGCCTTAAATTGTGGATTTAAAAGTAATGTTCATTTTAACAATTTCTTTAATGAAAAAATGAATATATCACCGCAGCAGTTTAGAAATTCTAGAGATAATCAAATTGATGTTGGTGTATTTAAAATTGAAGGGAAGCAAGATGGTGATAAAATGAAAAAGATACTATTTATAGATACAGATATTGGTGGAGATTGCGATGATGCTGGTGCCTTAGCCTTAGCAAATATATTTAAAAATAAAGGCTTAATTGACATACTTGGAATAACATTTACAACTTCAAGCATTTATGGTCCGGCTTGCATTGATGCTATTAATAAATTTTACAATAATACTTTTTTAATAGGAATGACAAGTCGAAAGAATTATTGTGTGGATAACGTTAATGCTTTCCAAGAAATATTAGCTAAAGAGTTTAAAAATGATTTTTACGATAAAAATAATGATATTTTAAGGAAAGCAATAGATTCTATAAAATTAATTAGAAAGCAATTAGCACAAGCCAAGGATAACTCAATTACCTTTGTATGCATTGGCCAATTGAATAATGCTTCTGATTTGCTTGATTCAGTAGCTGATGAATATTCTTCTTTAAATGGAATTGAACTTGTTAAAAAGAAAGTAAAAGAATTTGTTATTATGGGAGGCTTGTTTAAAGATAATGATGAATTAATTAGCTTTGAAAATATCACATATGACAGTGAATATAATATTGCAACAGATATTCCTTCATCTATTAATTTTATAAATAAGGTTCCTGTTAAGACAACATTTAGCGATTTTAAGGTTGGCTATCATATAAAAACAGGCAAATCATTGCTTTTAGAAAATAATTTAAATAATCCAGTTACAAGGGCCTATAAGATTTTTCAAAATCGTCCAAGAGAATCATGGGATTTACTGACCATGTGGTACGCAGTCTTTAATGATGATGCTTTCTTTAAAACATCTAAAGAAGGAAAAATAAGTATTGATAAAAATGGTGTTACAACATTTAATGAAAATGCAAAAAACAATCAATTTTATATACAATTAAACAATGAAAATTCTTTTATTGAAGAAAAAATCGATGATATATTATTAAATAGGGGTGAGTTTAATGAAAAATAAATTATTATTAGTTGCAACTTTTATGCTAACTCTTGCATCATGCAACAATCAAACCAAAAGAGATAGTTTAATTTTTTATGTGTGGGGAGATGCTAGCGAGATAGCTTGCTATGAAAAAATAGCTAATGATTTCACTAATGAAACAGGAATTAAAGTAAGCGTTCAACCATCAACTGGTGAATATTATGATAATTTGAATATTTCATTTTCATCAAAAAATAATGCTCCCGATATTTTCTTTACTGAATCTGGTGAATTTTTATCACATTTAGCTAGTGACAAATTACTTAATTTAACACCTTATATTAATGATGGTACAATTGATGTTAAAACAGCAAATAATAATGATGGAAATATTGAACTTTGGGATATTAATGATGCTTATCGCTATGATGGAAATGAAGTTGGAAAAGGAGATTACTATGCTTTAATTAAGGATTGGTCACCTGATTTTGTTATGTGGTATAACAAATCACATATTGATGAATATAATACGACAAACAATCTAAAAAAAGGTGATAAAGGATATATGGAATATCCATCAAGCACAACCCCTATGACTTGGGATGAATTTATAGATATGTCATATAAGCTTACTAAGGAAAATAGATATGGAACAATGCTTGATAGAGTTCCTTATAAGCATTTAATGGAATGGATACAGATGACTGGCTCATCAACTTGGACTGACAATAATAAGTACTTTAATAATAAAGATGAAAATGTTTATAAGGCTTTTAAATTTTTCTGCGATTTACAAATTGGAGAGAAACCATCTTCTCCTATTATTGGCCCTACAGGAGTTGGAAGTGGACAAGCCTTTGCTAATGGAAATTTAAGCTTTGCTTTTTTTGGAAACTGGGCATATTCAACTTATAATTGGAATAGCGTTGGCTTTGAAATTGGCTATTGCCCATCGCCAGTTCCTGCAAAAAAAGATAATAGTGAACTTACAAATAGTGATATTTATGCAACAAGCTGTGGGATGATTTCCCTTGCAATTTATAAGGATACTACTTTAAAAGATGAGGCAATTAAGTTTTTAAATTACTACATGACAAAGGGTAATGAATATATGGCCAAAAAGGGCTTTAATATTCCTGGCAATAAGATAATTGCTAATAGTAATTCTTATAAAAATCCTGAGGATTCAGCTCTTGCAGCTATTAATCAATATTTTTTAGAAATTGCTAATAATTATACTCATCCAATAGTTTATAATAAATATATTGGCCAAGATACATTTGAAGAAATAGTTGGTAAATATATGTCAAATTATTTATCAAATCCTAAGGGCTCATCTTTACAAGAGGTTTTAGATAATATTGCATCTGATGTTAAAAGAGAATTATAAAAGGGGATTTTATGAAAAAGATTTCTCATAGTGAAAAAAGTAATAGAATTCGCTTTTTCATGTATATTAGTCCTTGGCTAATTGGTTTTGCATGCTTTACAATTGTACCAATGGTTTTGTCAATGATTTATAGCTTTACAGATGTTAAAATGGCAACTGTAAACTCTGCAAAATTGAATTTTATTAATTTTAAAAATTATATTTATATATTTACTGAAGACAAAGATTTTCAAAGAGCGATATTAAATACACTAACTTATGCTTTTGTAAAGGTTGGCTTATTGGTTATTTTCGCTTTATTACTTGCGTTATTATTAAATCGTAAGGTTTTTGGCCGTAAAGCTTTTAGGGTTTTAATTTATTTGCCTGCAGTTATTCCAGTTGTTAGTGTTTCTTTACTTTGGAAATTAATATTTACTGGTGGTGAAAACAATGTAGCTAATTATTTTTTAAGCTATTTAGGATTGGCGCCAGTTAATTTCTTTGGTAATAAAACAAGTGCAATGGGGACAATTATCTTTGTAGGTATTTGGAGTGGACTTGGGCCAACTATGTTAATATTACTAGCAGCAATTCAAGGTGTCTCTTCTGATTTACTTGAGGCTAGTGAGCTTGATGGTGCTAATGCTTTCCATAGATTGATATATATTATTATTCCAACAATTTCAAAAGCGCTTGTATTTGTTGTATTAACATCACTAATTTCATCTTTACAAGCTTATGCTGAAGTTAAATTATTAACTGAAGGCGGGCCTGGAAATGCTACTACGACAATGTCTTTATTAATTGTTGCTAATGCCTTTAAAACCTTAGGTAATAAGACACTTGGTTATGCTTGTGCTCAAGGCTGGGTTGTATTTTTAATGACTTTCGTTTTTGGCTTAGTATATGTTTTATTATCAACTAAAAAAGAAAAGCAAATAGAAGGGAGATAAAAGCTATGACTAATAGAAAAATTAAAGAAAAAGTCATTAATGTATTATTATTTATCGTAGCTTTACTTATATCTATTTTCTTTGCTTTACCATTTATTTATATGATTTTAATGTCTTTAATGAAATCATCAAATGATATATTTACATATCCGCCAAAGCTTTATTCAGGAGTTTTAAAACTTTCAAATTATTCAGAAGCATTTAAAGAAATAAATATGGGAAGGCTACTAGTCAACACATTAATAATGGTTGTTTCTTCAATGGGAATTGGAATTACATCATCAATTCTTGTGGCTTATGGATTTTCTAGATTTAAGAATAAGTATTCAAATGTTTTCTTTGTTATTTTACTTTCAACAATGATGATACCATGGGTTGTAACTATGATACCAGCCTATGCTGAATTTGAATTTTTAGGTTGGATTGGCACTCGTTTGCCATTAATAATTCCATGGATTGGTGGATCGGCATTTAATGTCTTTATGCTAAAGCAATTTATGGATGATGTGCCAAAGGATTTAGATGAAGCTGCTAAGATTGATGGAGCGAACTCTTTTACAATTTTGATTAAAGTATTATTACCGCAAATTACACCATGCTTAGCAACACTATTAGTATATGCATTTATTAACTCATGGAGTGATTATGTTGGACCTAGTATTTATTTACAATCAAATCCAGATTTATATACTTTATCACTTGGTATGCAAAGATTTTTCTCATCAACAGGTAGTGCTAATTGGACACATGTAATGGCAGCGTCAGTAATATTTTCACTTCCAATGGTTTTAGTATTAACATGTGCACAAAAAGCCTTTGTTAGAGGTGTAGTATCATCTGGAATTAAATAAAGAAAAAAGTTATTAAGAATCTAAATAAAACTTTAGAATTTAATAACTTTTATTTTTCTATTTCAACATTTTCAGTTACTTCCAAAACATTTGTAACCTTAACAACTCCTGGAACTTCTTCTTTTAATAATGTAGCAACTCCATCTTGAAGTGTACTTTCAATTAAATCACAACCTGCACAAGCTCCAATCATCCTTACAAAAACCTCACCATCTTGATATTTAACAAATTCAATATCTCCGCCATCTCTATTTATAAATGGTCTTATTTTTTCAAGGACAGTAATGATTTGATTTACTATTTGTTTATCATCCATTTTAAGCCACCTTCTTTTGCGACATTATTATATCATTATTCTTCTAAATTTCATACATTTTTATGCGAAAAATATAAAAGAAATAAAACATTTATTAAACAAAACATTAAAGCATGTGGTATAATTAAAAAGAGGGTTTAAAAATGAAAGAATTTAAAGTTGGCGAAATTATAAAAGTTAAGGTAATAGGATTTCAACATTATGGTATTTTTATAAAATGCTTAGATGATGAATCTTATACTGGCTTAATTCATATTTCTGAAATATCTAATGATTTTGTTAAAGATGTTAGCAAATTTGCTAAAATAGATGACATTTTATATGCGAAGATATTAGCTATTGATGATACAAATAAGCATATTAAATTATCAATTAAAGCAACACAGCCAAAAAATAGATATCGTTCAAACTATATGAAGCCAAAGTTCTTAGATAAGTATAAAGATTTTAAACCTCTAAATGATAAATTAAATGAATGGATAATGCAACAATTAAAGGAGAAGAAAAAATATGATTAATGTCGATTTATCAAGAGTTAGCGTTAAATGTAAAAAAGCTATAAAGGCAATGAAATTAAAAGTTGCTAATATAGACAAAATGATTAATGACAAAACAGGAGAGGGTGCTGATTTTTTAGGTTGGACTAACTATCCTGATACTTTAACGCAAGCTGAAGTTAATAGAATTAAAAAGGCAGCAGCTAGAATTAGAGATAATTGTGATGTCTTGGTTGTTATTGGTATTGGCGGAAGCTATTTAGGTGCAAAAGCAGCTATTGATGCAATTAATGGTATTGTTAATCAGCCAAAATGTAGAATTGTATTTATGGGTAATACCCTTTCTCCAACATATACAGCTCAAGTGTTAAAATCACTTGAAGGGAAAAAAATTGGTATTAATGTTATTTCAAAATCAGGAACAACAACTGAACCAGCAATTGCTTTTCGTTTAGTTTCTGAACTTGCTAAAAAATGTTGGGGACCAAAAAGATATGCAAAATATGTAATCGCAACAACAGATGCAAGAGTTGGCGCTTTGCATAGTATGGCTTTTTCTGAAGGATATGAAGAATTTGTGATACCAGATGATGTTGGCGGAAGATATTCTGTATTTACTCCAGTTGGCTTATTCCCAATGGCAGTTGCTGGAATTAACATCGATGAATTTATTATGGGTGCTAAAGCAGGCGTTAAAGAATATAACAATCCAAATCTTGAAGAAAATGAAGCATATAAGTATGCTGCTGTTCGTTTCTATGAAAATAATAATGATAATAAAACAGCTGAATTTTTAATTACGTATGAACCACATTTTACTGCATTAGCAGAATGGTGGAAGCAATTATTTGGCGAATCTGAAGGAAAAAATGGAAAAGGATTGCTCCCTTGCTCATTATGCTTTTCAACAGATTTACACTCAATGGGGCAATTTTGTCAACAAGGTACTCCATGCTTCTTTGAAACAACAATTGCTTTTGGAAAGTATCAAGATGATGTAATTATTCCTCATACATTAGTTGACTTAGATAAATTAAATTATATAGCAAATAAGCCTTTATCAATGGTTGAAGATATTGCTATGCGAGCTACTATGGATGCTCACTTTATAGATGGTGGACATAATAATGTTTTAATTGAACTTGAACAAATGGATGCATACAATTTAGGACAACTTATGTATTTCTTCTGTAAAGCTTGTGCTATGTCTGCGTATTTATTAAATGTTAATCCATTTAATCAACCAGGCGTAGAAGCTTATAAGTCAAGAATGAAAGAATTATTAAAAAATAGTAAAAATAATAAATAAATCATAAAGGAAAACAAACATGGAAATTTTTCTAACGCTTGCCTTCTTATTTATGGTTGGCTCATTATTAGGATGGGTACTTGAATTATTCTTTAGAAGATTTTTTACAGCTAAAAGATGGATTAATCCAGGCTTTTTAACAGGCCCTTGTCTTCCAATTTATGGCTTTGGACTTGCATCACTTTATGCAATGTCAAGAATTGATTTATCTTTTATTGAAAATATTTATTTACAAAAAATAACTTTGTTTATAATTATGACTATTATAGTTACCTTAATTGAATATATTGGGGGCTTAATATTTATTAAAGGATTAAAAACCAAACTATGGGATTATTCAAAAAGATGGGGTAATATTCAAGGAATTATTTGTCCTTTATTTACACTATTTTGGTTTTTGGGAAGTATGGGATATAATTTATTATTAGATAAGTATGTTGTAAAAATGGCAACATGGTTTACTAATAATATTATGTTTTCATTCTTTGTTGGCGTTTTCTTTGGAATAATGTTGGTTGATCTTGCCATGTCTATTGGACTTGCAAGTAAAATTAAAAATATTGCAAAGGAATACAATATTGTTGTTAAGTGGGAATCTTTAAAGCAATCAATTGCTATGAAAAAAGAATCATTAAAGGAAAAAGTACAATTTATTACACCATTTAAAAATGTTCCTTTAAAGGAAAGTATACAACATTATATAGAACAATATAAAGACAAAGATAAGAATAAATAATTATTGACTTTATTTAATCTTTGTAATATAATAATTGTGCAACGAAAAAGTTGTGGAAAGAAGAGGCGCCCGCTTCTCACCTGATTTTCTAAGAAAATAGGTAAATGTCACAATTTGTAAGAAAAGTATATTTAAGGGCGCATCTTGCGTCCTTTTATTTTTGTAAGAAAGAGGGTATCATTATCAATAATTCATCATTCAACAATAATCGTATGCCAACAAATAAGAATTCTGATTATCTAGTTAACGAATCTATTCGTTTCCCTAAAGTTTTAGTAATTGATGCAAATGGTAATGCTTTAGGTGTTAAAGATAGAAGAGAAGCTTTAAATATGGCAAAAGAAGCAAATTTAGACTTGTTTTGTATTTCACCACAAGCTACTCCACCAGTATGTAAAATACTAGATTTTGGAAAGCATAGATATCAATTAGAAAAGAAAAGAAAAGAAAACGAAAAAAAACAAAAAGCAATGATTCAAGATGTTAAGCAAATTCAATTAAGTCCTGTTATTGATACACATGACATTGAAACTAAAGCAAGACATTCAACAAACTTTTTGAAAAACGGCGACAAAGTTCGTGTTGTTGTTCGCTTTAAAGGAAGACAAATGGCACACCCTGAAGTTGGTGAGGAAGTAATGAACCGTTTTATTACAATGTGTTCAGAAGTTGGAGTTGTTGAAAAAAAGCCAGTTATGGATGGTAGAAATCTAATAGCTACTTTAACTCCAAAGAAATAATTGAGGAGGAAATAAATATGCCAAAAATGAAATCAAGAAAAGCTTTAACTAAGAGAGTAAGAGTTACAGGCACTGGAAAATTAAAAAGAAAATGTGCTAATATGTCTCACTTAGCACCTATTAGATCACAAAAACAAAAAAGACATTTAAGTAAAGCAAGATTAGTTCACGAAACAGATGCAAAGAGACTAATGCCTTGCATTCAAAAGTAGGAGGAAAAGAATATGAGAGTAAAAGGTGGACCAGCTACTAGAAATAGAAGAAAAAAAGTTTTAAAATTAGCGAAGGGTTATTATGGTTCAAAACATCTTCTTTTTAGAACTGCTAAACAACAAGTAACTAAAGGTTTATACTATGCTTTTAGAGATAGAAAGCAAACAAAGAGAAACTTTAGAAAATTATGGATTGTTAGAATTAACGCAGCTGCTAATCAATGTGAAATGAATTATTCAACATTAATGCATGGATTAAAGCTTGCTAAGATTGATATCAACCGTAAGATGCTTTCAGAACTTGCAATCAACGATTTTGCTGCTTTTGCAAAACTTGCTGAAAAAGCAAAAAAAGCTTTAGCTAAAGCTTAATATTTATAAAAAGTAAAAACTCCCACAAAAAACGTGAGAGTTTTTTAATTTATTAAGAAATTCTATTTTATAAAAGAGTAAAAATTGTAATATGGGTGATTATGAAGTGTTTGATAATTCTTGCTTTCTATATTTTATTGACTCATAGAAAATAGTTCTTTTGTGTTAAAATTAGTAATATTTAAAACAATATTTTTATAATGTTACTCTTTATAAGTTAAGTCAAGATTATTTTGCTAATAATAAAATTGATACATACTTTAGCTAGAATAAAAGATAAAGAAGAAATAAAACTTAAAGCTAATGAAATATGCTAGAATAGATATATGAATAAATAATATAGCAATAGTATGTATAAATAATGGCAGCTTATTTATAATTGATGAGCAAAGATTAAAATCAATTAGGCAATTATAAATGATGTTTTAAATGTAGCAATTAACATAGGTAGAAATGTAAAAAAATGATGAGATAATATCTAATTTGAGGGATAGTGTTCTAACAATGTCTTATCGAGTACAGGTAAGATAATAGTTATTTACCTTAAACAAGTAATAATTTTAACAATACATCATTAAAAAATGGGATTTTCATCCCATTAAGTGATTTTTAAATCACTTTTGTTATAGCAGTGATTGTTCGTTAATTAAAAGCTTAAATGTTAATTTGAAAAATTCACATGCTTTTTTACAAAGCATCATTCTTGATAAAAAGATTTCAAAATAATCCATTATTGAGCAAATTTTTATGTCAATTGTAAGATTTAATGTCAGTGTTTTCTCTTCTTTATTAATAACAACCTTTGAAGATTTTGCAGCATAATTAACACGATTATGAATATTATAAATATCAGCTTTTTTTCTGACTCTTGTTCTTCTAACATCAGTTTTATCGGCAATCATCAAGGCTGATGAAACAACATTAACAGGATATGCTGATGATTCATCATGATTACCAATTGCAGTAACAATAGTTGCAATATCTTCTGTGTCCATATTTAATTTATCTAAAATTCTAAAAGCCATTAAAGCGCCAGATTTTGCATGACCGTCTCTATTTACAACATTTCCAATATCATGCATGTAAGCAGCTATTTTAGCAAGTTCAATAGTATGCTTATCATATTCAAGCGTTGTTAATATATATTCTACTACAGCAACACAACGCAAAACATGATTAAAAGAATGCTCAGTATAGCCAATTGCTTCTAAGTATTTATCGGCTGATAAAATATAAGTATTAATCTCTTTATTATTTCTAATTTCCTTATAGGTCACTACTATCACCTCTTAAATTTATTATAGCAAAATATTATATATTAGTTTTAATTTTTACCAAAAAATTGCAAAATTTTTACAAAAAAACTGCTTTTGTAGCAGTTTAAAATTATTTATTTTTAATAGTAACATCAAGTTGATTAAATGGAATTTCAATTCCTTGCTCATCAAAAGCAGTTTTTACTTTTTCAAGCATATCGAATTTTACAGTCCAGTAATCTCCATTTTTACACCAAACAAGGGTTGCTATATCAATACTACTATTTGAATGAGCACTAACTCTAATAGTTGGAGTAGGATCTTTTAAAACTAAATCATAATTATCACAAATATTTTTAATGATTTGCTTTGCTTTTTCAAAATCATTTGCGTATGAAATTGAAAATGTTAAATCAACTCTTCTTGTATCTTTTTCTGAATAATTAACTATTTCAGTTGTTGATAGCTTGCCATTTGGTAAATAAACAACTTTATTATCTGGAGTCCTAATTTTTGTATTGCAAATGTAAATGCCTTCAACAGTTCCACTATAGCCACAGGCTTCGATAAAGTCATCATCCTTAAATGGTCTAGTAATTAATAATAAAACTCCACCAGCAAAATTAGATAATGTTCCATTTACTGCTAAACCAATACCAACACCAAGTGATGCAACTAATGCTGAAATGCCACTAGTATCCAATCCTAAATAGCCAACACAGGCAATAACAACTAATACTTTTAAAGCAATTTTAATAACATAGCTTAAAGTGCGATATAATGTTTTATCGACTTTTTTGTTTTTTTCTACCTTCGTAGAATGCTTTGCAACTTTTTTACTAATAATATTGATTATTTGAAATGAAATAATTAAAACTAATAAGGCAATAACAATTTTAATTCCAGTTGTTGTAAGCCAATTTTGTATGGTTTCCCAAACTTTTTGCCAATCCATAATATTACCTCTTTTCTAAATTTAATTATATAATTATGCATTTTATAATGCAATTTATTTATTTTCAAAGTATGCAATACATATTGCTTTTGGACCGATGTGGGAACCAATTGTACTACCAATTAAGACTTTATCAAATTTTGTGTTATTTGGATAAATATCCTTTGAATCCTCAATATATTTATTTAATAATTCATCATCTAATCCTGAATATCCAAGCATAAATGGCATATTAAAATTTATTCCATTTCCTTCATTTGTCTTTAATCGAAGCATATTGTTTCCTTGTTTTGAGCCTCTTGCTTTACCAATAAAATGGACTTTTCCATCCTTTATTTCAATAACTGGTTTAATGCCTAAAATTCCACCAACAAAAGCAACTGCCAAAGAAATTCTGCCTCCTTTTTTTAAATAATCTAGAGTATTTAACAAAGCTATAAGCCTAATTCTTTTCTTTTGTTCATTTAAAGTATTGATTATTTCTTTATAGTTTTTACCTTGCTTAATTAAATCAACTGCAAGTCTAATTAGTAAAGCTTCGCCAACACTTACATTTTCACTGTCTACAACCTCAACATTATTAAATTCTTCTTTTGCAAAGATTGCGCTTTGACAAGTAGATGATAGTTTACTTGACATAGTAATGCAAATTATTTCATCATCTTTATACTTATTAAAAGCATTAATAAATTCATTTGGAGTTATTTGGCTTGTTTTTGGAATTGCTTTACAGTTTTCAAGCTTTTTAAAAAAATCTAAGTTTGTAATATCCACTCCATCTAAATATTCAATTCCATCAATATTTATTTTCATTGGAATAATTTCAATATCTAATTTTTTTGCTTCTTCAATTGATATATCAGATGCTGAATCTGTTATTATTTTAATCACATTCATAACCTTCTTTTTTATATTTATATTTTGGATTGTTTTGCAATAATTATTCATTCATTTAAAATGCTAACTTCATTATTATATTTAGCAAATTAAAAAAAAGCAAATTTTAAAAGATAAAGTAAACAATTAAATAATTTTTTGTGACTTAAAATACAAAATTATAATCTAATTAATTAGATTATTAATTAATAAAATACTTTGACACCTAATATTATAAAGATGTAAAATATAAATGTAAAAACTAATTAAAAGGGAGATAAAATATGCAAGAAAACATCAGTTCTTTATTGACACCATGGAAAATAAAAAATCTTGAAATTAAAAACAGGATTGTTTTAACGTCTATGGGTGGTACAGATTTATTTGGTTGGATGGAATTAAACCATTTTGATAAAGATGGGGCAAGATTTATTATGGAGGTTGCTAAAAATAATGTAGGTTTAGTACTTCCAGGTTGTCAGCCAGTTTATAATCCAATGTTTGGTTCTTGGCTTTATAAAAACAAAAAAATGTATAAGGATTTAGCTAAATGGCTGGTTGAATTTCATAAAACAGGTGCTAAATTGTTTGTACAATTAACTGCTGGCTTTGGCAGATCATTTACAGTTTCTAAAATGATGGAAACGTTATATAATAATAAGATTTTAAATGTTTTATCAAAACCATTTATGAATCTTGATAAAATTACTGCTACAGCTAGTCCGTCGCCAAATAGATGGTCAGATAAATTACCATCAAGGGAAATGACTAAAAAAGAAATACAACAATTTATTGATGCTTTTGCTAAATCGGCAAAGTTATTAAAGGATGCTGGTGTTGATGGAGTTGAAGTACATGCTGTTCATGAAGGATATCTTCTTGATCAATTCACTTTAAAATATGTTAACAAAAGAACTGACGAATATGGTGGTAGCTTAGATAATCGTTATCGTTTTGCTGCAGAAATTGTAAAAGCTATTAAAAAAGTATGCGGCGATGATTTTCCTGTATCACTTCGTTATTCTGTGGTTTCTAAAACAAAGGATTTTAGAAAAGGTGCTTTACCAAATGAAAAATATGTAGAAGTAGGACGTGATATGGAAGAATCAGAAATTGCTGCTAAGTTTTTACAAGATGCAGGATACGATATGCTAAACTGTGACAATGGTACTTACGATGCCTGGTATTGGGCTCATCCACCAGTATATATGCCTGATAATTGTAATTTAAAGGAAGTTGAACATATTAAAAACTTTGTTAATATTCCTGTTGTTTGTGCTGGTAAAATGACACTTGAAGCAGGCGCTAAATCTGTAAATGAAGGAAAAATTGATGCTGTTGGCTTTGCAAGAAACTTTTTAGCAGATCCAGAATGGTTTACAAAGTATTTAAATGGTAAAGAAGATGAAATTCGCCCATGCATTTTATGCCATAATGGTTGCTTTAATATGTGCCATTATAAAGGCGTTCCTAATGATCAAGATTTATCTGATTCACTTCATTTATCAAGATGTGCTGTAAATGCTGAAATGATGCAATGGGATAAGCATTATATTAAGAAGACAAATAAGCCAAAAACAGTTCATATTATTGGTGGTGGAATTGGTGGCATGGAAGCTGCTAGAGTTTTAAAACTTCGTGGTCATAATCCTATTATTTATGAAAAGAGTGCAAAGCTTGGTGGAACTTTTATTCCAGCTTCAAGCGAATCATATAAAGGCAAACTTCGTGATTTATTAAAATGGTATATTAATACTATAGAAAAATTAAATATTGAAGTCAAATATAATTATGAAGTAAAAGATATAAATGAGTTTAAAAATGACCCAATAATCATTGCAACAGGCTCAAAGCCAAGAATTTTAAGAAATGTTGAAGGACATGAAAAGATGATTGAAGCTTGTGATTATTTAAATGGTAAGGAAGTAAAAGATGTTGTAGCAGTTATTGGTGGTGGTTTAACAGGATGTGAAATAGCTTATGAACTTGAATTACATGGTAAAAAGCCAATAATTGTTGAAATGAAGGATGACTTAATTGCTCAAAAAGGTGTATGTCTTGCTAATTCATCTTATTTAAGAGAATATTTTGCTTATAAAAAGGTTGATGTATATTTGGAAACATCATTAGTTAAAGTAAATGATGATTCAATTGTGTGCAAGAATAAAAATAATGAAGAATTTACTATTCCATGTGAAAGTGTAATTTCTTCAATTGGTTATATTCCAAATCCTTTAGTTAGTAAAGGTAAGAATGTTTACTTAGTTGGTGATTGCTTACATGTTGGAAATTTAAGAAGTGTAATATGGCGAGCATATGAAGTTGCTATGAAAATTTGAGGTATGAAATATGGAAAATAAAATGATATTAACACAAGAACAACAAGATATTTTAGATGGAAAAAAGGGTGAAACTTTAGCTAAAGTAATGGAAACAATGGTTCGTTATGGCCAATTATTTGATGCTACATCTATGGTTAAAATTACAAGTAAATATAATCACTTAGTTACTTCATTTGGCTTAAAGGGCTTAGCATCAATTTATGATTTACTTGATAAATTAATTGAAGCAAAAGCTGTATCTAGTCAAAAATTTACTGTTGACCCTCGTCCACTTGATAAAAATGTCCCAGCGAATTTTATTGAAAAATTTGTATTTTATAAGTTTATGTATACAAGACAAGAGCAATATGAAAAGCAGCTTGAAACTTTAGGCTTATTAAATAAAAATGCTTTTACATGCACTTGCTATTTAGATGAAGTTGGAAACACGCCTGAGTATGGTGATATTTTATCTTGGTCAGAATCAAGTGCAGTAGTTTATGCAAATTCAGTTCTTGGAGCAAGATGTAATCGTAATTCTGGTATTATTGATTTAATGGGGTCGATTGTAGGCCTTGTTCCAAAATTTGGCTTATTAACAGATGAAGGAAGAAAGGCTAAATGGATTATTAAGGTTAATACTACTAGTAAGCCCGATGCTCAATTATTAGGGTCTGCAATTGGAATGAAGGTAGTTGAAGATGTTCCATTTATTGAAGGCCTTGATAAATGGTTAGATTATAAGCTAGATGATGATGCTAAAGCATATTTAAAGGATTTAGGAGCAGCAAGTGCAAGTAATGGTGCTGTCGGCTTATATCACGTTGAAAATATTACTCCTGAAGCAATAAAGCTAAAAAGAAATTTGATTGAAAATGATGCTAAGGTTTATGTAATTGATGATGCAGAATTAAAACGTGTTTATGATAATTACCCAATTATTTGGAAAAATAAAGATGCAAAGCCAAAATTATGTTTTATTGGTTGTCCACATTTATCATACGCTCAGCTTGTTGAGTGGACAGAAAAAATTGATGGGGAATTAACTAAGCTAAATAAAGAAAAGGTTGCAATTCCAACTGTGTTTACATGTGCACCTAATATTATTGAAAAGTTTAAAGAAACTAAATACTATCCTATTTTAGTTAAAAGAGGCATTATTTTATCTTATATATGTCCTTTGATGTATATGAATAATCCTTTATGTGGAAAGGTTCCAACAATTACTTCAAGTAATAAACTACGCACTTATACAAGTGCGAAATATTACACAAATGATGAAATTTTAAAGCAAATTATAGGAGATAATTAATATGAAAGAATTTAAAGGAAGAGTAGTTGCTAAAGGAAAAGTAACGGCCATAGCACTAGTGTCACATAGTGGCTTAAATACACTTGCATCGTTCCAAAAGGCTTTACAATTTGGAGATAAAACAGCAACATGCGGAGACCAAAATAATAAAGATTTATATCAAAAGCAGATGGCAGGTAAAGCTTTATGCCTACCATGTACTATTGGTTCAACAACAGGGGGATTAGTTTTATATTGTGCTTGCGCCATGAAACGCCAACCATCTTGTATGCTGTTTTCAAATCCAATCGATTCATTAGCTGGAGCCGGGGCTATTTTAGCTGATATTTGGCTTGATGATGTAACAATGCCAGTAATTGATTCATTAGGTGATGAGTTCTTACAATATGTTAAAGATGGCATGAAAATCACTGTCAAAGAAGATGGTGTCGTAATTGTAGATTAATTAATTTGTTTAAACAAATAAGAATGTATTGAATTGCTATGACAATTTCAAAAAAACTTTCAAATATACTTAAAGTGTTTTTGAAAGTTTTTTTTTGAAAAAAATTATCGATTAATATTTTCAATGTACATATTATTCATTAGTTTAACGTAAAATCCGATTTTTCTATTTCTGCGGCTTTTAAACCAATTTTTAAAACCATTTCTGAGAACTTTTTTGCAGTAATTTGGTAGTTTCCTTCAATCCAAGCGCCTAAAAGCCCAATGACACCGCTGACAATAAAAACATATTCATACTTTGCAAGCAATTGGTCAGTTGATTGTGAATCAATATGATACTTTCTAAGAACCGCATCAATAAGCCTTTGGGTAAATGCTCTATTGTCAGCTTGCAAAATTAGAATACGAAACATCCGGTCATTGTCTTTAATGTATGTGAAAAACGATTCTAATATTTCAACAAATTGTTCGTCTGAAGTAATTTCACTTGGCATTGTAGATAAGACTGGAATTTGTTCCATTAAATCATTTTCTATATCATGACGTAAAATGATTGTATCTTCATAATACATATAAAAAGTAGATCGATTTACATCTGCTACCTTGCAAATATCAGTAACAGAAATTTTTTCGGAAGGATTTGTCTCTAAAAGTTCAATATAGGCATCTTTAATTAGTTTCTTTGTCATTCGTACACGTCTATTGTCAGTCATGGATGTATTTCCTCCTTTTTTTATGATTTTATGTTAGATTTCCAACACTTTCAACTTGTTTTGTTGGAAACATATCGTTTCTTTAAATACTGTTTGTTGACTTTCCAACAATATGTTAATATGATTATAGTACTTGGAACTATTTAAGTCAATAGACATGTGAATAGTTCTAAATTAATTTTTGAATTCGGGAGGAACTTTTATGGCATTTTTATCTTTATCAAATGTAAAAAAAGAATATCTTAGTGGCTCAGTGACTGTGTCTGCATTAGAAGATGTTTCCTTTGATTTAAATGAAGGTGAATTCGTCGTTATTCTTGGAGCGTCTGGAGCTGGGAAAACTACATTATTAAATTTGCTTGGTGGAATGGATAAGGTGACCGATGGTCATATCGAACTTGATGGCAAAAATATTACGTCATATAATAAGCGAGAATTAACTCTTTATCGTCGTTATGATATTGGATTTGTATTTCAATTTTATAATTTAATGCCTAATTTAACAGCTCTTGAAAATGTAGAGATTGCAACTGAAATGTGTGAGAACCATTTAGAACCAATGAAAGTTCTTGAATCTGTTGGCCTTATTGATAGATTAAATAATTTTCCTTCAGAGCTTTCAGGTGGCGAACAGCAAAGAGTGTCTATTGCACGGGCAATTGCTAAGAATCCTAAACTAATATTATGTGATGAGCCAACTGGCGCACTAGACTATTTGACTGGTAAGAAAATTCTAAAATTGCTATATTCTTTATCCCGAGAGCAAAAAAAACTTGTTATTATTGTTACACATAATGCTGCTTTGAAAGATATCGCTGATAAGGTAATACATATCAAAAATGGAAGAATTGATAGTGTGGAAGTTAATACACATCAAATTCCAGTGGAGGAGATTGAATGGTGAAAACATATTGCAAAACTATTAAGAGGATGTTACATCAACATTTTATTAGATTGTGTTCTTTGATTGGAGTTATTTTAATATCAATCGGTTTCATTTCAGGAATTGGCTCTCCAACTGATATGATACATGATAGCATTGAGAATTATTACAAAAATCAAAACGTCAGTGATTTTATTATTAAAAGTAAGACAGGCAGTTTTACTGATGAACAAATTTCTATTTCTAAGTTGCGCTATGGTGAAAAAAATGTGCATACTGGACTATCACTAGATATACAAACTGATGTAAAGCGTTCTATGAGATTGTACTTCTTAGATTTTGAGGAGTGGAGTATTAATGTTCCAGAACTTGTTGATGGAACAAAAGTGACTGATTATAATGGTAATTATGTTTATGCGGAGTGCTCTGATAATGTAATAAAAGGGTATCAAATCGGCGAAAAAGTAGAAATTGATCTTAAAAAAGCATTGTCTTTGCCAATAGAATATAAAATTTCGGTAACTGTACAAGGAATTGTCAAAAGCCCACTGACTTTTGGAAAGGACGGAGAGCCTAGCTATAACAACCCTGAAAATACAGAAACACCAGATAACATGGTAAAACTATCTAAACTGGATCTTCTTGATAATATCTTATATTTGCCGTTTTCTCTTTTACCGGTACAAGTAAATGGTGATTTATATATTACATTACAAGATAGAAATTTATTTAAATCGCTTTCTAATGATTATAAGGAATATGTAGAAAAGGAAAAGGTAGAATTGACCACATTATTAGGAAACGACATTAAAATCTTAACATTGTATGATAACTATAGTTTTAAATCTATACTATCTAGTGCCGATAAGGTGCGTGGTATTGGCAATATTTTGATGTTAATATTTATTGCTGTTTCGTTGCTTGTTGTTCTTTCATCAATGATGAGATTAATGGAGGAAGAACGTGCTCAGATTGCCTGTTTAAAAACGATAGGTTATTTTCCATCAATGATTGTTATAAAATATATCTTGTTTGCACTAGTTGCATTAGTTGTTGGTTGTGGTGTTGGATTTTTCGTCGGCTATGGTGTTTCATGGCTGATGTGCTATGTGTTTAGTTATGGCTATGACATGCCACCAATATCTATCGTGGTAAAGCCTATTTATTATTTTCTATCAATTGGCGTTATTAGTATCATTACATTAATTGCAATCTTTATTCTTGGTATGCACATGACTGATGACTCACCTGCAAATTTATTGAGACAAAAGCCACCCAAAAAAGGAAAACGTGTGATTTTAGAAAATATTCCCTTTATATGGAATAAGTTGTCATTTAAATATAAATCATCTTTGAGGAATGTTCTTCGTTACAAAATGCGTTTCTTTATGATGTTAGTATCTGTTGCGGTATCTACTGGATTAGTTTTTGCTGGCTTAGCGCTTTTAGATATGTGTTTGTTTGATGATTTTGGCTCACCATCAATTATCGGAATTTCGATTGTAGTTGTTGTGTTTGCTGGCCTTTTGACAGCTGTCGTCATTAATACGCTAACAACTATCAATATTAGTGAGCGAAATAGAGAAATTGCTACACTAATGGTACTTGGCTACCTTGATAGTGAAGTGTGTGGGTATATTTATCGTGAAATTTATATAAGTACTTTGATTGGTATTCTTTTTGGCTATCCAACAGGAATAGGACTTGCAACATTAATTTTCAAAACTATTGGCTTTGGTACAGTCAGTGGCGTAAGTTGGTTTATGTGGTTATTTACTCCACTTATTGTTTTTGGATTTACAATCATTGTCACTTTACTTTTAAGGCCAAAGATTATAAAAACGAAAATGAATGAAAGTTTAAAGGCTATTGATTAATATTTTATTACAATTTTAAGAGTAACCCCAATAAATATATGAATTAAGGAAACATTAAGAAGCAAAAAATATAAAGGTAGTACTTTACTTTAAAAGGAATACACTATAGACTTCTTAACAAAGAAGCTTAAAAATAATAAAGGTTAAGTCGCATAGTATTATGTTTAAATAGTCATCCTGCAATAATTAATCCTAAAGAGTGGGAACTAGTTCAAGAAAAATTAGGATTTAGAGATTTATTACCTTTTAGAATGCGTAATGATAAAGTGTTTAGTGGTTGAATTAATTGATAATTTAAAAATAATAAAGAAACAATTAATAGATAAAGGCTTATTAAAAGAAATCATGTCTAAAAAGAATGAAATGATTGTATTATCCGAATTATTTAATAAACATATTATGGACCATGCATCTAAAGAATCTAATTTAAAAGAATATATATCTACATATGTTGATTTAACAATTAAGTTTATAAATACACTAAATTAGTTGAAAAGGAAGTTATACGCCATAGAAAAGAAATAAGACTTGAAGTTTTTATTGATGAATTATCTAAATGCAATAAACTTAATTTAGAATTCAATGATAGATTATTTAATTTAACAATAGATAAAATAAAAGTTTATAACTATAACCACCTAGAATATAATTTTAAAGATGGTTCTATTATAAACATTAATATTTGATGCCCTAGTTAGTAGCTAGGGTATTTTTTATAATAAAATTAAAAAGACTCACCACCTTTAGAAATTAATCTATTTGCAGTGAGTCTTTTTTTTATTATCTTTATGTTCAGAATACTTCCAATAAACCTCTAGATAATCACCTGTAATTGTATATACATCAATTGTCTCGTGGTTCTCATCGAAAAATTCTACTTCAAAGTCATTTTCAGTATATTTTAATACTATAGTTCCCCTTGTTCCAACTTTCAAATCTTCAAACGGTTTTATTAGTTTTACACAATCTAGTTCTTCCATAATAAATTCCTTTATAATTCTTCAAGTTCTTTTGTAGCCAAATCTTCAACATAAAACGTGCCATCATTTATTTCTTCAAGTCTAGCTTTAATCTTTGCAAGCAATTCAAGAATTTCTTTTTTATTCTTCTTTGCAGTTTCTTTATTAAATGTACATGGTTGATTGTCAGTATCAAACTCATAGCATTCAGAATACAATTCAGAACATCTTAAATTAAGTTTAGGAAGTACTTTATCATCATCGATGACGTCTATACCAGTTAAAGGTTCGCCAGTTTCAACATCACTAGTCCAAATAGGGCCTTGTAAATAATCAAACATTAATTTTACTTTTTCTTTTTGATTCATCATTTTTTATACCTCGCTTTCAATTTAATAGCTTCTTTTTCTTTTATAGGGTATGCAGATACCATAAAACCATTTGTGCCTACACCAGTTAACAAATAATATTTACCATTGTGTGAATATAGTTTTTCTATTCCTTCGTGATTTCCTCTTTTAGTTAATCGTGAATATTCTATATTCCCATTAGTAACGATATTATTTATATGATTAGCAATATTTTCTTTAGAAACATTATGTTTTGCAGAAAAATCTTCAGAATGTTTTTTTAGGATATGATTTAATCCTGCATTATCGTTTCCTTTCTCTAGCCAAATCATTTGTCCGCTTTTATCTTTTGTAACAAACAACACATCGTCCGCTAGATAGCGTTTCCTTTTGATGTGCAATCATGACAACGTTAACACCAATATTTTTAATAATGTTTAAATATTTCCCCTCGGAAAATGATCTAGTTTCATCATCATCGTACCAAAGGTTTATTGTTATTAATATCAAATATTTCATTTTGTATTTTTTTTATTTTTTCTTCATCTGCATCATCAAATATCGTAATAATATGTAAAACTTTTTTATCATAATTGACTGAAAATTCAACAGCAGGAAACACTTTTTTTATACTTCCCTTTCCTTCCTCCTTTTTAAGTCTTTTATATAAATTAAAATCAAAATTATCGTGATCAGAAATTGAGCACATATTAATTTTTCTATCATTAAGATTTCCTATTAAAACATCAATATTTTCAATTTTAGATAAATCTACACAATCATCACTTTCTTTATGTTTAGATGCAAAAGAATGAATATGAAAATCAACTTTATTTCCACTATCTATAATTTTATCCATACTACCCATCCTACTATTTTAATTTATAATTTGACAATATGATTAGCAACTCGTATGTGAATATTAATATTATTGTTACATTTTTAATTTATGCCATTTAAACTTTTATCCATTATGTAAATTTAAACAAATATGTAATAATTCTTTTCTTTATTTGCATTACATTTATTAACTTGAAAAGTAATACTTGCTGAATAATTATATCATAATTAATAGAAAAAAGTCGATTTTTACTTTTCAAAATTAGATTTAATAAATAAAAAGCCCAATTTTCATTAGACTATTTTATTGCTTTTTCTAAAATTATTCCACCTTTTAACATGATTTGAAGTGTTTTATCAGGTATTACTCTAATTCTTTCAATTAATGCTCTTACCATGATTTCATCATATTGCAGAGGTTAATTTTTATAATTAAGTAATATTTTTTTGATTCGTTCTACTTTAGCGTTTACTGATTCTTTCATCATTATTTTGGATTGTTCTAATATGAGTTGTTCACGTAGAACTTTAATTTGTTCAGTAATATTTTTTATTTCCTGAGTGATTCTAAATTTATCGCCTTCAGTATCAATTTTAAGTTTTATTGTTTCATCTCTTAATTTATCTAGTTCTTTGATTTGACGTTCAATCGCATAAATATCTGTATTTGCATCTTTTCATGTAATTATTGATTCTAGATTAGACATCATAATTGAAATGAAATCATCTTGATGTTCGATAACCTGGCTAATTGCTTTGTAAATTTATTGTTGTAATTCTTCTTTGAGTATTATAGATTTATTGAAATATTTTTTCTATGCTCTACTCTACTTAAACATTAACATCTTTTAATTTCGTAATTTTTCTTTTATATGGTATTCACAACAACCACATACTAATATACCTGTTAGTAAATATAAACTTTATAAAAAATTTTTCCAATTTATTTTTGGAAAGATAAAATCGAATATAGATTCTTTCTTTATTAATATTTAATTTTTAATTCTTCTTTGATTTACATAAAAAATGATGTAAACATCCATGTTGAATATTATACAACAAGCAAAAAAAGATGTTGCATTTGGTGCAACATCTTTAAAAGACACAATGTTATTCTTAAAAACATTATAGGAAACTATAAAGTTTTAAAAGATTTTACCCTTATTATCTTTTGTGAACAACATAATTGACAACTAATTTAAGAAAGTGCTCAAAAATAACGTTTTATATGTTGCAAAATTTATTTAAAATGGGGCAGGATAAGGAAAATGCAACAATCTCATTTTCGACTCTCTAACAAATGGGAAACCCATTTTTACTTTCAATATGGTAAATTTTTAATAAAAACTAACTTGTACTTTCTTTTGTATGATACTTTCTATTTTTGGTATTTCTTTATATTGAATAATATATTACAACTTTCCTTTTTCTCTTTAAAAACAAAAAAACCTACATTAGTAATGTATGAAGTATAAAATATTTTTTATTTTTACATAAAGAAAAAGGATATAAAGTTTTCACTCTATATCCTAAATTTGATTATTCATTTTCCACAAAATTTAATTTCAAAACAATTGTATCTTTTATAGATATATCATTTTAATATGTTATCAATTTCTAAATTTTACATATCTATAAAGCAATATTTACTCATTACAATCAACCTTCTTCATTATTAATATGATTAAATGCAACTTTATTTTTTCTTTTATACGTTTTTAAAAATCTTTTCAGATCATTAGATATTTTTATAAAGATTCCTTCCAAACAAGAATCATTTATTACTGCAAAAGTATCTTTGGCAAACTCAACAAGATTACCCGAAGAATTTATTTTACCAATATAAATAGTATTTTTATTAATATCAACGTAGCATTTATCGGTAAAATCTTTATAATGACATCCACAACCTGACATAAATTCAATCATATCATCATTAAAAAACAATTCACCATTTTGACTATTTAAAATATCTAAATCAGCCAATTCACATTCTAATTCATCGAAAAAGCCCGTAAAGGCAATACATCTTTTTGTTTTTGCATTCATTTCTAATGAATATCTCCAATTTCCAGCTAAAAGAACTGAGAAATTTATATCATCTGGGCGTGGTTCAAATAATAAAGATGTATCTGAAACCATTACTGGTTTTCCACTAAAATTTTTATATTTATCTTTATTTATATATTTATACCAAAATGTCATTGTATCCCTCCTTAAAATCCACAACCGAAATGCCAAATTTTTTTTAAATCTTCATTAACACCTAATCGCCAAAGCTTTTCTTCACCTCCATTTATTGAACCATCAATAGTGAAAACATAGCCAAATCCTTTTTCATCTAAACTCATTTTTCCATATTTCACTATTTCCTGAAATTGTTCCAAATGAGAATGAAACCACATTTAGAACACTAACCTCTAAATCAATATTACCACTATTTTTCAATTTCAATGCATAAATTTGGTATATAACATACATTATGCTTTCTCGATACTCTTTCTAATTCATTATAAAACGTAAGAATAAATTCTGAACTTTTAATTTTTTTGATAGTATCAAACTCGCTTAAGGCATACATATGTTGGGTTGCCAAATAAAGTATTATTTTTTTTATTTCATATTTTTCAAAAAAGAGTTTTATAATTTCATCTAATACTTCATATTTTTTTTGAATAACTTCTAATGAAATTTCATGTGGCTGACATAACAACTCCATACACTCATAATCATCTGGTGCATCAGTTAAAGAAAAATAATTTTGTTTAAGACCTAACTCATTTAGTATATATTCATATGATTTATACTTGTGATTTATCATAACACCTATATTTTTGGTTCTACAATATTTTACTATGAACTCTTCAAAATCTTCATTTGTATGATTCCAACCTTTTATTATAAATAAATTCATTGCACTCATTTTTATTTTCTCCTTTAATAAACTTCGTCTTTGAAATGCCACTTACCATCTTTACCATAATACCAACCGAAATGGTGAGTATGTGGCTTTTGAAATTCCTTAGCAATTTTTGAAAAATGTTCGCCACAATCAAATCTACAAATCTGTCTTCCATCTCCTCCATAGATAGTTCTATTAATGCCTTCATCAGTTTTTTGAATCCATGCACCATATTTAGGACCATAGCCATTTTTAGGTGCTTGTGACTCACTATTAATTTGCTTTCCCCATCCAGGTTGGGCATATTGTCCAGTCATTGGAAATAGATATGCTATTGAATAAAGACTTGTTTTAATTGGATCATAGGCGTCTCCTAGAAAACTTAAATAATTTTGTTCTCCATCAGTTATAATTTCTTGTGAATCTGCGATAGCAAATGCAGCAATTCCTGTACAAACTACTGTAGCAACAGTTACAGTTACTGCATAAGTTGTACTAGCACTAACTCCCAAATACATAAAGGCTAAAGGTGCTACTGCGGCTGATGCCGCTCCTACAGACGTCACAACTGCAGCGATGGCTACCGCTGCTACTGCAACTACTGCAACTACACCCCAAAACTTCTTCCAACTCCAAGTTCCTTCAGGATCATAACCAAGAACAGGACTATTTCCACAATAACTATAAAGATTAATGCCAGTTAAAGATTCACTATCTAAATAACTAAAGCTATCTGCACTAATAAATCT
>CAKPXF010000003.1 GCA_934201705.1 uncultured Bacilli bacterium
TTTTACAAGTACTGTATCATTAGATACTTTAGCTTTCTTAGTAAAACTATTGTAGCCTACAATTGATACTGTTGCTAAAATTGCTAAAATTGCAATTACAACTAATAGTTCAACTAATGTAAAAGCCTTTTTAATTTTCTTTTTCATAATTTTATTAATTTTCCTTTCTTTTAAACTAATAAATTATAAATTTATAATTCATTAATTTTTAACGAGATTTAGTATACCCCCCCCAGGCATAATTTCAACAACTTGTCATAAACTGCAATTTAAATGTAAAAATTTTATCAAAAATTAATTATGAATTTACTATATACTATGTATATAGTAACAAAAAAATAATACACATTTTTTATGTACTATGAAAAAAAAGGAGCACAAGCTCCTCTCTGTTATTTATTAAAAACAATATTATGCAATTTTCTTTACACCAAGTAATGAATTGCTTGAATCATAAGCATATACCAATAATGAAACATTACTATCAATATATGTACTTTCATTAACATCAAATACTAGATATGTTACATCATTTTTAACTACAATTGCAAACCCATTTTCATATGCATTAACTTCAATTCCATTCTTTTCAGCTGTTCTTTTATCATATGCTTTAAATGTTTTTGACAATGGAGATGTCGATTCAGTATTAATAGGCAAACTAATAAAATATTTTCTTCCATTAGACACGTTCCATACATTTCTATTTGATAAATCAGTTAAATCACTGTTTGTCCATGCACTTCCATTTATAGTCCAATAAGTAGAATTAACATTAAATGCTAATTTATATGATACAGAATTATCGCTCGTATTAATGCTTAATTTATCGTTTTCTTGATTAACAATAACATTTTTATCAGCAAAATAGTTTGTAGAAAGGAACGAACCACCAATGGCATTTTGATACATTGCGTTTAATTCATTCAATTTTGGGGCAAATTCAACAATTGGTTTAGAATTGTCAGAAATCGAGTTAAAGATACCACTATTTGTACAATTTGTTACCTCAATTATGCTATTAGAATTACTAATAGTATCTATATATGATGAATTTCCATATAAATATCCAACACTAGAAGTACCAGTAATATTTCCATTATTAATACAATTAATGAATTTTATATTTGTTTTTGCAGAAAAGTTTGGGCCTGATCCAATTAAGAAACCAGTACAAGTACCTTCATTTTGTATATTAACATTATTAGTTATATTTGAAAATACATATTCAACATCATCATTACCTTTAGTAAATAATGCATCAATTACAACAAAGCCGAAATTGCTACAATTAACATTAATAATATCTTCAGTGCTATCAAAAGTAATATTATCAAAAATTGCACCAAAAGATGTCCCCCAGTCAGCACATGCTAGAAGATTAACACCTACATTACTCATAACAATTTTCATATTTTTGAATGTTACATGTCCAGTTATTTGGTAGGCATTAAATAAACTTTTATAGTTACTTGTAGGAAAATCAGCGATTATTTTATAATTTGAGCCATCATAAACCCCAGTAAATCCATTTGCTGAATATGCACTTTCACTATCAATAACAATATCATTATTTTGTTTAAAATAATATGATTTACCTGTTATCATATCATTAGATAATTGTTTAATATTTGAAAAATTTGATCTATCTGAAATTAAATAAGGACTCTTTTCAGTGCCTAAACCTCCAGCAAACAAACTAGTCTTTGCTATATCAACAACTTCTTCTACCTTTGAATCAGTAGGAATAGAAGATGAAGCATTAATATCACTTTTTGCTGCTTCTGTAGTTGGAGCTACACTTCCAACACTAGCACCTTTTACAACATTAACTTTTACATCATTCGCAGCTTTTGAATTTACTAAAATAGTACTTACTTTAGAACCTTTTTCAACAACAACTCTTCCTTTTTTAATTTCAATATTTCCAAGAACATTTCCATATTCATGATATGAATTTCCAGCAACTGCTTCAATATCAACTTTTTTTACATCACCATAGTGATATACTGTATCAAGTGATGCGTCAACATTTAAAATTGTATCCTTATTAGTATTGATAGATACTGTTTTACCAGTTTCTCCACTTGTATAAGAAATTTCATTTACATTTGTATTACTACCAACATCTAAACCAGTTGTAATAGCTAAAGCTCCATCATAAGTAAATTCACTAGTTAAATAGTGAGCAAATTCATTTTTTGTATCGCTGAAATCTTTTGCAGTTTTTGTGATTAAAAACATCTTATCCTTAGAAGTAACTTTTTCTGTTGGATAAACCACATTCTTACTATCATCTAATAATACCATTTGGTCATTTTCACTATCCCAAACAATATTATAATTTGTAGTTGTAGGAGTTAGTTTTTCAACATCATATCCAGCACCAAATACATCTTCTAGTGCATCTGTCATTGTATTATTCTTATCATCAGTTTGTTGATTAGCAAATAATACATCATTCATTTGTTTTACAAGTACTGTATCATTAGATACTTTAGCTTTCTTAGTAAAACTATTGTAGCCTACAATTGATACTGTTGCTAGAATTGCTAGAATTGCAATTACAACTAATAGTTCGACTAATGTAAAAGCTTTTTTAATTTTCTTTCTCATAATTTTATAAATTTCCTTTCTTTTAAACTAATAAATTATAAATTTATAATTCATTAATTTTTAACGCAATTTAGTATACCCCCCCCCCGGCATAATTTCAACAACTTGTCATAAACTGCAATTTAAATGTAAAAATTTTATCAAAAATTAATTATGAATTTACTATATACAAAGTATATAGTAACAAAAAAATAATACACACTTTTTATGTACAATGACAAATTAAGTGTGTATTATCTTTTATATACACAAAAGCTGTTTGTAAATTTTATTGCTTATAAATTTATTTCTAAAAAAAAACTTCATTTTTGCTAAATGAAATTCTTTATAAAATCATATTTTAAATAAATCAAAAGGAGTAATTAATCCTATCAATGGTTTTAATGGATTTCCATCCTTAGTTAATAAAATCATTTTTAATTTTTTAGTATTTTTTTGATTGATTTTAAATAGTTTAATGATTTCTTTTACTTCAATATCATCTGAAGCAAAGATAAATTTATCACTACTATGATTATTAAATAATATGTATTTATAAAAATCATATATCGTTGTATCTTTATTAATAATGACCTCATTATTATTCAATGCATAAGAAAATAATGTGCTTTCAGAAAAAATGCCTATCACAACATTTTTATCATTAATAATAGGAATATGTGAATAACCATTCTTATTCATTAAATTCATCACGTCCATTACCTTTGAATTTAATGATGCACATACTATTTCATTTCTTTTACTACATATATCAATTGCTTTAATAGGATTAGTAATCAATACTAATAAATCTTTTAAAAAATTAATGACATCATTTGTTATTTCAAACATTTCATAATTAGAAACATCTTCATGCACTAAAAAGTTACGCAATTTTCTAACTTGATCTATTTTTAATTGTAAGCTTTTCTCTTTTACCTTGTTCTTAAAGAAGACTAAAGCGCCTTGATAATTTTCTGCTAATCCATATCTTGAAATAATTTCATTTTCTATTTCATTGTAAAGCTTTAAAAAAATTTCATTATTCATTATAGTTATTCCTTTTACTTAATATAATATAATTTTAACATTATACTAGTAAGTAAATCTACTTAATTTAACAATTCCCTATAAAATTTTAGATTAAATTCTTCATTTATATAATAAACTATTTCTAAATCCTTACAATTTTTAAAAGCATTGTTTCCAATTTTTTCAATTGATTTTGGTAAATGAATTTTCTTAATGCTTTCATATTCATCAAAAGCATTATTGGGAATATATTTTACACCATCAAGGACAATAACATTATCTATTTTTTCGCTTTTAATATTATTTTTAACAAGTTTTATTGTATCATTATCCTTAACATACCAAATTATATTACTTTCATTAAAATCGCATAAATAAATATTCTCATTTTTATAATAACAATCTAAAAGTTTTTTATATAACTTTGTAATTTTTGAATAATTAACAAAATAGTTATCATATATTTCATCGTTTTTAATAGACTTTAATGGATCAACATCATATTTTGTATATATTAAATAATAGTTATCAAAAAGTATTCCTTGTCTATTAACTAATACTTTATTAACTTGATCTTTATCGAACCATGAATTTTCAATACCATCATCTATTGTAATAATATCATCATACTTTTCACATGTTACTTCATTGTATTTTTGATTCCATAAAAAGTAATAATCTTGTCTTTCGGCTTTTAAGGTTAACCTTCTATCTTCATCTATAGCATTACTATTAGTTAATAAATCAAGTAGATCATCATAACGTTCATAACTACTTTGTCTGGATGACTCTTTTAATAAATCATTCAATTGTTTACAATTATATGAATCTAATCTTCCTTTAGTAAAATTTATAATACCTTGAAAAGCATATATAGTAATAACAAAAATAACCGCAGCCAAAAGCAAATAAAATATTGTTTCTTTTAACGTGAATCCTTTCTTTGTATGTTTCATTTTTCTCTCCTCATTTCGACTCTAATTATTACTAAAAAGTAATAAAAAGTCACGACACATTTAGAAACCTTATGAAATTGTCGAGAAGAAGATGAAAAAACATAATTTAAATTGTTTTATAATTTACAAAAAGTTCGAAATATCATTCAGTATATTAAATTTTCATTTATGATGATTTTAGTTTATTTCATTTTAGTAGATTTTATTTTAATAATACTTTTAATAAATAATTGATATTATTATTCTTTAATACATCGTTAAAATACATTTTCCATATAAAATTTAAAAGACTGTGTCGAATATATTGACAACAGTCTAATTAGTTATATTATATAAATTTGTTTACTTAATTTGTAAATGATGCAGACGAAAGAACGTTATTTTCATTATCATAAGCAATTACCATTACTATTGGTTTAGTTCCATTAGAAATAGTGTAGCCATCTTTTTCGAAGATATAATATTCTATTCCATTTTTAACCCCAGTGCTCCAACCACAAATTTCATTAGTTTTTTCTAAATTTTCCATAGTAAAACTTAAATATTTAATTGCTGTTTTATTTAAATCGCTAGTTGCAGAAATTTTCTCTTCAACACTAAACATTTGCGTACCTCCGCCTTCACCATTAGAACGTGAATAGATTGCCACTTTAACTTCATAATATGATACAGATTCAATATTAGACTTTGTAATATTAAATGTATTGTCATCATTTCTAGAAATAGCTAATGTATCATTTGGACCATGAACAAATCCTGAAGAAATAACTCTATCAATAGATATTTTTTCACCATTTAATGTAATATTTGAATTAGCAACATTACCATATGAAATGTAACTATTCCATCTATATGAAGAATTCATATTAGTTGATCTAACAATTCCTTCTTTTGTATTTCCACAATTTTCAATATTCATAATCACATTGATATTAGAAGATGGTATATTTCCTAAAAATAAAGACGAATATACACCAATATATGTTCCAGCATTAAAGCAATTAGTAAATGAAAGTGTTAAATTGTTTACAGCATATCCCACAAACACAGCACTATAGCTAGTAGAATTAATATTTGCTTCATTTTTACAATTAATTAACGTTGCTTTGTTAAAAGCATTTCCAATAATCATTCCTGAATTATTTTCAAAAGACATATTTCCTTTTGTAACTATATTTTCAACAGTTGCCGAATAAGCATTGCATAATAGAGTACCTTGATTCAACACTAAATTTTTAACTTCAACATTGTTTGAATTATAGATTAATGTTGAATACTTTGCTGATGTATCATCGTTAAAATATGTTGCATCAGGTAAAGTCACTTTATACCCATTACCATTAAATGTTCCGTCAAAATTTTTAATAACACAATATGTAAACCAATTAAATCCTGTCCATTGAATCTTAGATAATTTATCAAAAGGCACATTAATTTCATTAGCTAGTTCAACATGTATATTTTTAGTTTCAGCTAATTTGTCAATATTTTTTAATTGATCAACCGACAAAACTAAATAAGGACTCTTTTCAGTTCCTAATCCTCCAGCAAATAAGCTAGTCTTAGTTGTATCAACAACTTCTTCTACTTTTGAATCAGTAGGAATTGTAGATGAAGCATTAATATCACTTTTTGCTGCTTCTGTTGTTGGAGCTACACTTCCAACACTTGCACTTGTCACAACATCAATTTTTACATCATTTGCAACTTTTGAGTTTACTAAAACTGTACTTACTTTTGAATTTTTTTCTAATGCTACTCTTCCTTTTGTTATCTCAATATTTCCAAATACTTCACCATATTCATGATATGAATTATTAGCTACTGCTTGTACATCAATTGTTACTGCATTACCATAATGGCTTATAGTATCATTTTCTCCATTAACTGTTAATGTACCACCATTTGTACGAATTACAACATCATCTTTAGCAACATCATTTTTATAATTAATTTTGTTAACATTTGTATTATTACCTACATCAATACCAGCTTTTACTTCCAAATCACCTGTAAATGCTGTACCTTTTAAATATACTGAATAATCTGTTGCAGTATTATATTCGCTAACAAACTTCCAGTTTTTATATTCTTCAGTACTCTTTTCTCCATATACTGCAGTACCTTTTTCATCAAGTAAAGCAAATTGATTTGTTTTTTGATTCCAAATGATATCATAATCAGTAGCTGTTGGAGTTAGTTTTTCAACATCATATCCTGCTTCACTTGTAATCTTTAAAGCATCTGTTGGAGTTTTAGCATCTCCATTTACCATTGAATCAGCCTTTAATAAAGTATTTAATTGTGATACTAAAGCTGTATCATTAGATACTTTAGCTTTCTTAGTAAAACTATTATAACCAACAATTGATACTGTTGCTAAAATTGCTAGAATTGCAATTACAACTAATAGTTCAACTAATGTAAAAGCTTTTTTAATTTTCTTTTTCATAATTTTATTTATTTTCCTTTCTTTTAAACTAATAAATTATAAATTTATAATTCATTAATTTTTAACGGAATTCAGTATAACCCCCCCCCGGCATAATTTCAACAACTTGTCATAAACTGCAATTTAAATGTAACATTTTTATTAAAAATTCATTATAAATTTACTATATACAAAGTATATAGTAACAAAAAGATAATACACACTTTTTATGTACTATGACAAATTAAGTGTGTATTATCTTTTAAACGCAAAATTAACAATCAAAATATCAATTGTATTAAATATAAAATTATATGTACTAAATATTTGTAAATAAAAACTCAGTTGAATTTAACTGAGTCATTATAATTATTATTTAACTTCACTAGTATGATTTTTTTTCTTAACACTTAAAATAACTTTCTTTTCTCCAAGAATTACGTCAGGCTTAAATGATAATACTATGCATGAAATAACTAAAACAACATCAATGCCACATAATACTAAATACATTAAGAATGATTTATCTTCAACTTTCAAAGAGAATACTACAACAAAAGCTGAAAGAACTAATATTAAAGCTGCCAATATAATTAATAAAGTAGAAAGTCCAGATTTTTTCATTTTCATAATATAATCCTCCACATTTACGTAATAATTTTACCACACCAATTGATATTTTTCAACTTTTTTTAATGTATAAATGCATTTATTTTCGACAAATACTAAATATTAATACCCCCCCCCCAACTATTTTATATGCCTTTAAGTAATTATTTTATAATGAATTGTAAGAATTATATGTGCTTTTAATATAATTTTATGATAAAATTATAATATAAAAAGGCCCAAAAAAAACAAGAATGGAGAAAATGTGTTATGAAATATACTTTGTTAATATTAGATGATGATGTAAATATTCTATGTTCCTTAATAGATTTAATTAAAAGTTTATACGATAATATCGATATAATATCATTTTCATCATATTCAAGCTTTGATGAAAAAAAAGATGAAATTAATTATGATTTTATAATAGCTGATGTATTTTTTGGAAATGTTAGCTCAATAGATAAATTTACAACAATTACTAAAGATGGAGAAATACCGCTAATTTATATGAGTGGAGCGGATGTTGAAACATTTGATGTATATGATACACCACATACATATTTCTTAGGAAAGCCAATAAATAAAGAAAAATTAAAGAAAGCCATAGATAAAGTTATTAATGGCCATAAATACTTAACAATTAAATATTTTAAAAAAGAATATCGTATTAACACTTCAGACATTCTATATCTTGAAAGTGATAAAAGAATAATTAACATCATTACTGAAAAAGATGTTTATTTAACATATGGTAAGCTTGATGATTATGAATCATTGTTGCCAACATGCTTTATTCGAGTAAATAAATCATATATAGTAAATAAAGAATATATAAAAACTAAGGATGCAGCATCATTAGTTTTACAAAATGGTGAAGAAATAAAAATATCAAGGAATAACAAGGGGAAGTTTAGTGATGTTTTATAAGTTTTGTGCTTTTTTAATGATGTTTTTTCCAACACTTTTATTTATTGATGAGTTAAAAAAGTATCCAGTATGGAAACGAATTTTATTATTTATGTATCCGCTAGTTTATTGCTTTTTAATAGCTTTTGAAATTTTTAATATTCATTTCAATGTCTTTTCAATAGAATTTAATTTTACTATTCCAGTATTATTAACCATTATCTATTTAAGTTATACATTAGTATTAAAAAGAGCAATAAGGACCGATGATTTTTTAAAAATATCATTATTCTTCCTAGTAGATATATTAGCAAAATTTTTATTCTCGCTTATTGGTGGAATTGATTTTAGCTTAATTAATGATTTTTACGGAACTTATTATTTTTCAAACATCTTTGTATTAGAATACATATTTATATTCTTTATGGGCTTTGCGTTGATACTAATATTAAAAGGTCGTATGATTTTAAGTAAGGTAGCAATACTATTTTCCTCATATATTTCAATAATATTACTTGTCTTCTTAATTATGATGCAAAAAATGCTTTATACGTACTTTCAAAACAATGATATTATGTATAATTATTGCATTATGATTATTATCTTATTTACTCTTGCTATCATTTCCTCTATATTTGTTTTGTATTATTATAGCTTGAAGGCAATTAATTTATCTAATCAGTTAAATGAAAAGAAAATTAACGCTATGAATGAATACTACCAAAAAGTTAATTTAATATCACAAGAGGAATTAATTAAGATGCGTCATGATATTAAAAATATGCTACAGGTTTCAAAAATGTATAATGAAACAATTGCCACACAACTAGAAGAAAAATTTAATAATATAAGTAAAACTATTTATTGTAAGGATGAATTGTTAAATAAAATATTAGTTTTAAAAGCAAATGAGGCTAAAAATGATGGAATTGAAATTAATATAGATGCTACGAGAATTAATAACTTCAATATGATTGAAATCGATAAAATTTCATTATTTACTAATATTATTGATAATGCCATTCGAGCAGCAAAGGAAAGCAAACAAAAAAGAATTAACCTTGAATTATTTAATGAACAAAATGTTTATGAAATAAAACTTGTTAATTCTTGTGATAGAATAATTCATAAAGCTGATAGTGTATACCATGGTAAAGGTAAGCAAATTGTTGATGATATATTAAAAAAATATAATGGCAAAATAATGAATACATATGCTAATAATATGTATAGAGTTATTATTGAAATAAAACTAAAAGATGACTAGCTCATCTTTTTATTTTTCCATAAATTTTCTAAAAATATACTTAATATCATCTTCATTTAAAAATGGATAAATTACATCAATATCAATATTTTTTATTTCCTCATTAAAGTATTTGACAACTAATGTATGCAATGCTTCCTCACTTACAAAAGGTAAAAATTTTATATAATCTTTTTTATTATTTAGTATTGCTTTAAAAAACATTTTATCAACCACATCATCATCCAAAAATGGTAATACTTCACATATTGTAACGCCTTTAAATTCATTTCCCTCACTATCAAGTATTTTATTTGCTAATTGTTCTAAATCATCTTCATCTAAAAAAGGTAACATTATTTTAATATTCATTTTTCTTCGTCCTTTCTTTTGTAATATATCTTTTCTCAGCATCAGTTAATTTACAATATAAATCATTAGATATTTCTATCTTTCTATCGATAAGATGCTTTAAAGTTAGTAATCTTTCATTGCTTGAAAATTGATAAAACACATCACTTAAATTCACTTCTAATTCATTATTCCATATTTTTTTCATAATATAATTTCTATCATGTCCTTTAAAGATATTAGCATTATCAAAATCTATTTTTTCATTTAGACAAAGAAGTTCTTCAAATGATATTTTAAATATATGAGATAATTCTATTAAATTATCAATTGATGGTGCACACTCACCCATTTCCCATTTGCTTATAGCTTGACGTGAAACGTATAGACGACTTGCTAATTCTTCTTGATTTAGTTTATTAAGTAATCTTAAATCATGTATTTTCTTTCCGACTAAAACTAAATCTAACATAATCTTTATCCTCCTTACATCATTAATTATAAGCAAATTATCATTTTAATAAAGCAAGTGCTAGTTGCACTTTATTTAAATATATCATTTGTATTATAAATAAGATATAATTATTTTAAAGTTTTTCTTAACCATTTACTATTTAAATGCACTTTATTAATGAAAGGTAATATTAAACTATGGAAAAGAAGCAAATTGAAGAAATACTAATTAATAACTTAAAAACATTTTATGCATTTTTCCTTAATAGGGGAATCAATGATGAAGATAGCAAGGATCTAGTTCAAGATTTAGCATTGATATGCTTAAGTAATAATAATAATAATAATAAAATAACTGATAATAAATTTATCTATGCTTATATTTATGGAATAAGCAATAACTTGATTAAAAAATATTACAAAAATAAGAAAAAAAGAAATTATTAAAAACTTGATGATAATATTGTAACGTTTGATAATCATTTAATTAAAAATGATAGATTAAGCATTGAACTTGCATTCTTAAAAAAATATTATCGTAAATGTGTAACATATTATTACTATGAAGACAAATCAATTACTGAAATTAGTAAAATTCTTAATATTAGTAAGGAAATGGTTAAATACTATCTTTTTAAGGCTAGGAACATATTAAAGGAGAGCTTAAAAATGGAAAAAGAATTTGGAAGAAGAAGCTATTTACCTGATGAGGTAACATTTAATGTTTTATATAAAAATAATACTGATGAAAGTTATGAAAATCTATTTAATAGAAAGCTAATTGGTAATATTTTATTGGCATGTTATTATAATCCTATGAGTATCTTGGAAATATCAATTGAACTTGGTGTTGCTTGTGTTTATATGGAAGACGAAATTGAATTATTATTAAAATATAATTTAATAAAGAAAATCGACAATAAATATCAAACCAATATCATTTGCTTAACAAGTGATTTTTATGAAAATATTAATAATAGCTTTAATAAATTATTCAAAAATGAGATTGAAACTGTTGTTAATAAAATAAAAAATAAGGCTAGAGAATTAAGTGAAATATATAATTATAATTTATTAATTAAAAATATCTGGCCATTGTTTTTTAATACACATAGTCATTTATTTAATTTTTCAAGATTATATGATGGCATTGAAGGAATTTCATATTTAACTACATATAAAAGTAATTACTCATTTATTCAAATAATTGGTAAAACGCCAATTTCTAATGACTATATCGCATCTTGTTTATATTTCAAATTTTATGATGATATTACTTTTAATGAAATAAATTACGACAAATTATATAATGAAATAATCAAAAATAAAAAAGAATTCTTAATTGTTGAAAAAGAAAAATTAATTAACTTATTTAGTAATGAAATAAAGTCATTTTATAAATTAATTGAACGAGTAAATAACTACTTAAAAGATAAACTATTAGAATTTTCACCTTCTTTTTTTAAGAGTACACTAATCAATAATATCATTGAAGCAAATCTTTCATTATGCTATGAACTCATTTGTAAATCAATGGTTGATAATAAAATGATAAATGATAACAGAATGAATTTTGAATCATTAATAATATACAATAAAAGCACGAATTAATCGTGCTTTTACATTGATTCATGAATTGTTCTTTTTATTACTTCGTCTTGTTGTTCCTTTGTTAGCTTATTAAAATTAACAGCATAGCCTGATACCCTAATTGTTAATTGAGGATATTTTTCAGGATGCTTTTGAGCATCAAGTAAAGTCTCTCTATTAAAAACATTAACATTTAAATGATATCCACCATCAGCAACATATGCATCAAGCATATTAACTAAATTATCAACCTTATTTGACATATTACTCTCTCTCCTTTTTTAATCATCTTTTCCTAAAGAATTAGGTGTTATAGAGAACGTATTTGAAATACCATCTCTTGAATATTCATATGGAAGCTTAGCAACTGATTCAAGTGAAGCTAAAGCACCATTTTTATCTCGTCCATGCATAGGATTAGCTCCAGGAGCTAAAGGTTCACCTTTACGTCTTCCATCTGGTGTATTTCCTGTATTTTTGCCATATACAACATTTGATGTAATGGTTAATATTGACATCGTAGGAATTGAATTTCTATATGTATAATGCTTTTTAATCTTATTCATAAATGTTTTAACTAGCCATACAGCAAGTTCATCAACTCTATCATCATTATTTCCATACTTAGGGAAATCACCTTCTATTTTAAAATCAACAATTAAATTAGACTCATCACGAATTGGATATACCTTTGCATATTTAATTGCTGATAATGAATCAGCAGCACAAGAAAGTCCAGCCACACCTGTTGCAAAGAAACGACGAACTGTGCTATCATGAAGCCCCATTTCTAATGCTTCATATGAATACTTATCATGCATATAGTGAATGACATTTAATGTGTTAACATAAAGTGCGGCTAACCATTCCATCATTGTGTCATATTTTTTAATTACATCATTAAAGTCTAAAGCATCATTTGAGGTAACCTTTTCAAAGCATGGGGAAACTTGTAAAGGCTTATTGTCCTTATCCTTTAATAATTCATCAGCTCCACCATTTAATGCATATAATAAACATTTAGCTAAATTAGCCCTAGCTCCGAAGAATTGCATATCCTTACCAACACGCATTGATGATACGCAACAAGCAATGCAATAATCATCTCCCATTTCAGGTCTCATTAAATCATCTGATTCATATTGAATTGATGATGTTTTAATTGATAAATCAGCACAAAATCTTTTGAATTCTAATGGTAAATTTTTAGACCATAAAACTGTTAGGTTTGGCTCTGGTGCGGGGCCTAAATTAGTTAAAGTATGTAAAATTCTAAATGAGCTTTTAGTAACTAAAGTTCTTCCATCAACTCCCATTCCACCAATTGATTCAGTTACCCAAGTTGGATCTCCTGAGAATAAATCATTATATTCTTTAATTCTCATAAATTTAACAATTCTAAGCTTCATTACTAAATGATCAATTAATTCTTGAGCTTCTGTTTCAGTAATAATATTATTATTTAAATCTCTTTCAATATATATATCTAAGAATGTTGAAGTTCTTCCAAATGACATAGCTGCACCATTTTGATCCTTAACAGCTGCTAAATAGCCAAAATATACTGCTTGAATTGCTTCTTTAGCATTGGCTGCAGGAAGAGAAATATCAATTCCATATGATAAAGCCATTTCCTTTAAAGCGTTTAGTGCTTTAATTTGTTCGCTAATTTCTTCACGATCTCTTATTTTTTCTGGAGTCATTTCACCATCAATTAATGATTTATCCATTTCCTTATGCTTGATTAAATAATCAACTCCATATAAAGCAACACGTCTATAATCACCAACAATTCTTCCTCTTCCATAAGAATCAGGAAGACCTGTTAATATATGTGCCTTACGAGCTCTTCTCATTTCTGGAGTATAAGCAGAATAAACACCATCATTATGCGTCTTGCGATATTTAGTAAAGATTTCTTTTACATTTTTATCCAATTCATAGCCATATAAATTTAATGCTTGCTCAGCCATTCTAATACCACCAAATGGTTGAAGTGCTCTTTTAAACAACTCATCAGTTTGTAAGCCAACTATTTTTTCTAAATTCTTATCAATATATCCAGGCTTATGGCTAGTTATTGTTGAAATAATTTTTGTATCAGCATCATAAACCCCACCTCTATCATGCTCTATTTTTGTTAATTTCATTATTTCATCCCATAACTTTAGCGTTGCCGTTGTTGCTGGTTTTAAAAATGATCCATCTCCTAAATAAGGAGTATAATTACGTTGAATAAAATCTCGAACGTCAACCTCATCATTACTCCATTTTCCTAAATTAAATCCTTCCCATCCTTTATAAATCATTATCTATACCTCCTCTTTATTACCTTTTAGCTTGATTGATTTTATCATCGAGCCAAATTGTTAGTATCTCTTCTGGATAAAAGCCACGTGCGCGAGCTATTTCTTTATTATCCTTTAAAACCAAGATTGTTGGGACTCTATCAATTTCATATTTGTTAACTATATCCATATTATTTTCATCAACTTCAATATGGTATAAGCTACAATCATCTCTACTACTTATAATCTTATTTAATATTGGCATTAAAGAAATGCAATTAGCACAGGAATTACCACTTACTTCAACAACACATATACCTTTAAAGTCCATAATCTCACTCCTTTATTAAAATGCTTTTTGCTAATTCAATTTCTTCTTTACTTGGAGGATTTATTCCTTTTAGTAAATATGGAATATTTAGCATTTCGTACTTACTAATTCCAAGTGTATGATAAGGTAATATTTCAACCTTTTTAACATTAGTTAAAGTATCTATAAATTTACGTGTTTCTATCAAATATTCTTTTTGAGTATTAATTGTTGGAACTAAAACATGTCTTATCCATACAGGAACATTATTATTAGATAAAAATTTTGCAAATTCTAAAGCATTTTTATTACTTTTAGTAGTTAGTTCAATATGCTTTTCATTATCAATATGCTTAATATCTAATAATACTAAATCAACATATTTGATAAGCTCTTCAAATTTTTTATTATTACTATCAAATAATATTCCTGAAGTATCTAAGGCAGTATGAATAGCATTTTCCTTACATAGCTTAAATAACTCAATTAAGAAATCAATTTGAACTAATGGTTCACCACCACTAACTGTAATGCCGCCATTTTTGTAATAATTCTTATATTTAAGGCACATATTTACAACTTCTTTAGCAGTATAAGCCTTTGTTTTATCAATAAACCATGTATCTGGATTATGACAATATTTACATCTTAATGGACAGCCGTATAAAAAGACAACAAATCTTATTCCAGGTCCATCCACTGTACCAAATGTTTCAAACGAATGAATATAACCTTTTTCCATTGTGCCTCCTTTTTTTACAATACTATATTAACATGAAACTAAGCTTACGTAAAAGATATATTTTTAAAAAACCGCTTACATATATAAGCAATTGGACAATTTATTTAAAAATGTTTATTATTAGGAATTATTCTTAATAAGATTATATTAAATTTCCATAATAATTACAGTAAAAAGCATTTTGATTTTTAACGTTGATTATTAAAACACAATTACATATATAACTATATATAGTCTTTTTATTTTTAATTCATTAATTAAATCAAAATAATAATTCACATTTAAGTAAAAATTTACTATAATATAAGTGACGATGATGATTAGTCAAAAGAAAAACAGGAGAGCCTGGTTAAGCAACTCCTGTTTTTTACTGCTTGAAGGTATGGAAATAATAATTAACGATGATGACTTAACTGCTAATCTTTATTATTATGGTTATTATTTAACAAATACATCAACAACAGAATGATGATTATTGATAATAAATATTCCATATTTTATAATTATCAGCTTAGTCCATACATGTTAATTATTAATTACCATGTAATCGTTAGTCACCTTTATCACCTCCATTTACCTTCTAATTATAATTTACAATTTTTATTTTATTTTTCCCCTAAATTAATTAAAAAAAATTTACAACGATAACACCTGATTAATTATCTTTTTAAACTATGAATAAAATAAAAAGCTTTTACTAATTAAATGAATTATTTTTTGATTTATCTTGCAAATTTATAAAAAAAAGGTATAATATACTATTAAAAAAGCAAGGAGGAGCAGCCTATGGTAATGAAATTTCAAGTATTAAAAAACTATATCCAACAAAACTGTTTTTTCTTGTGCGAAATAACAATATAATGTGACTCTTTATTGGGTCACATTTTTGTTAATTAATAAAGAAAGGAAAAAAGAACAATGATTGAAATGAAAACTGGACTTACTTTTGATGATGTATTACTAATACCACAAAAATCTGAAATTGTGCCACGTGAAGTAAATTTAAAAACAAGACTTGCTAAGGATATTTACTTAAATGTTCCTATTTTATCTGCTGCTATGGATACTGTTACTGAAGCAAAGCTTGCAATAGCTCTAGCTCGTGAAGGTGGAATTGGTTTTATCCATAAAAATATGAGTATTAAAGAGCAAGCCGATGAAGTTGCTTCAGTTAAAAGAAATGAATCAGGATTCATTTTAAATCCTATCACCTTAAAAGAAAATTCAACAATTAGAGAAGCTGAAGGCTTACTAGAAAAATATAAAATTTCAGGACTACCAGTTGTTGATGATAATAATAAGCTTATTGGTATTGTTACAAATAGAGATATTAAGTATTCTAAAATTGATGATACATGTGTATCTAAGGTAATGACAAGTAAAAATTTAATTACTGCTAAAAAAGGAATCACTCATGAGGAAGCTAAAAAGCTTTTATGGGAGCATAGAATAGAAAAGCTTCCAATTGTTGATGATGAATTCCATTTAATTGGTTTACTAACTTCAAAGGATATAGATAATGCTAAGGAATACCCACATGCTTGTAAGGATGAATTTGGTCGTTTACGTGTTGGAGCAGCAGTTGGTGTTAGTGAAAACTCATTAGAAAGAGTAAAAGCCTTAGTTAAAGCTGGAGTTGATGTTATTACAATTGATTCCGCACATGGACACTCAAAAAATGTTATTGAATTAATTAAGCAAATTAGAAAGAAATATAAAAAGTTACCTATTATTGCTGGAAATATAGTAACTAAAGAAGCTGCTCAAGAATTAGTTGAAGCCGGAGCTGATTGTGTAAAGGTTGGTATTGGACCTGGTAGTATTTGTACTACACGTGTAGTAGCAGGAGTTGGTATGCCTCAGCTTAGTGCTATTAGTGATGTTTATGAATACACAAAAACTGTTAATATTCCATTAATTGCTGATGGTGGTATTAAATATTCAGGAGATATTGTAAAAGCTTTAGCAGCTGGCGCTAATTGTGTAATGCTTGGTTCTTTATTTGCAGGATGTAAGGAGGCTCCAGGTGATGAAATCATTTATCAAGGGAGAAGATTTAAGGTATATGTAGGAATGGGCTCACTTGCTGCAATGAAAAGAGGTTCAGCTGATAGATATTTCCAAGATTCTAAAGTAGAAGCTAAAAAGCTAGTTCCAGAAGGAATTGAAGGAAGAGTTGCTTATAAGGGTGAGCTTTGCGATACTGTTTATCAATTATGTGGTGGTATTCAATCAGGAATGGGCTATGTTGGTGCTAAAACTATTAAAGAATTACAAGAAAGAGCTAAATTTGTAAGAATAACTGCTGCTGGACTTAAAGAATCTCATCCACACGATATTGATATTACAACTGAAGCTCCAAATTATACAAAGTAGGATAAAATAATGGGAAAATTAGAAGAAATTATTGTCCTTGACTTTGGAAGTCAATATAATCAATTAATTACAAGAAGAATAAGAGAACTTGGAGTATTTTCAGAACTTGTAAGCTATGATATTTCAATTGAAGAAATAAAAAATAGAAATATTAAAGGCATTATTTTATCAGGTGGTCCAAATTCAGTTAATGATATTGATTCATTTAAATGTAATAATGAAATATTTAATCTAAATATACCAGTTCTTGGAATTTGCTATGGCATGCAATATATTGCTAATAATTTAAATGGTAAGGTTGTTACTGGACAAAAGAAAGAATATGGTGGTAATGAAATTGAAGTTGTTGATACTACAACATTATTTAAAGATACGCCAATAAAGCAAACTGTTTGGATGAGCCATGGCGATCAAGTTGAAGTAATGCCTACTGATTTTACTCTTTTAGCCTTTAGTGATAATTGTAAAATTGCTGCTTTTGAAAATGTAAATAGAAATATTTATGGTTTACAATTCCATCCAGAAGTAAACAATTCTGTTTATGGAAATAAAATATTAAGTAACTTTGTATTTAACATTTGTAAATGTAGTAAAAGCTGGTCTATGAAAGACTATGTTAATAAGCAAGTTGCAGAAATAAAAGAAAAAGTTGGAAATAAAAAAGTATTACTTGGTATTTCAGGTGGTGTTGATTCATCAGTTACTGCAGTATTAATTAATAAAGCTATTAATAAGCAATTAACATGTATGTTTATTGATCATGGCTTACTTAGAAAAGATGAAGCAAAAATAGTAATGGAACGCTTTAAAAAATTCAACATTGATGTTATTAAAATCGATGCTAGTAAAAAGTTTTTAGGCCTACTTGAAAATGTAAGTGATCCGGAAACTAAAAGGAAAATTATTGGTAAAACATTTATTGAAGTATTTAATGAAGAAGCAAGTAAAATTGGTCATTTTGATTTTTTAGCTCAAGGCACTTTATATACTGATGTAATAGAATCTGGTACTAAAACAGCCCAAACAATTAAATCACATCATAATGTTGGTGGACTTCCAAAAGATATGCCTTTTAAGCTTCTAGAGCCATTAAATAAACTATTTAAGGATGAAGTAAGAGCCTTAGGAAAAGAATTAGATATGGATGATGAACTTGTTAATCGTCAACCATTCCCAGGGCCTGGACTTGCAATTAGAATAATTGGAAATATTACTAATGAAAAAATAAAAATTGTTCAAGATAGTGATTTTATTTTAAGGGATGAAATAAAAAAAGCTAATCTTGATAAAAAAATCTGGCAATACTTTACTGTATTACTAGATAATAAATCAGTTGGTGTTATGGGCGATCAAAGAAGCTATATGTATACAATCGCTATAAGAGCAGTTACTTCAATTGATGGAATGACTGCCGATTGGGCAAAAATTCCTTATGATGTTTTAGATGCTATTTCAACTCGTATTGTAAATGAAGTTAAAAATGTTAATAGAGTTGTGTTAGATGTAACCTCAAAACCACCTTCAACAATTGAATGGGAATAATTTAGATAATTTATTTTAATTCAAGACATACAAAGTCAAAAATGTGTTATAATTCATATTGTCAGTTTCTTCTTTATTTTCATACAAAAATATTATAAGAAACTGACTTTCCTTTTCAATTCTTTGTGGACCCACAATTTTTTCTACATAGTTTATTTTAAAGAGCCAAAATTAAATATATAAAGAAACTATCTAGCAACATAAATTAGATAGTTTTTTTGACAAACTATATCAACAATTTACAATTTCATTATTAGTTTAATAATTATTTTATTTGTTATAGAACAAAAGTGATTTAAAAATCATAAATAGGATCAAAATCCTTTTTTTAATGATGTACAGTTATAATTATTACTGGTACTTTAGGAGGATTAACTTTTGTTAAATTAGTATTTGTATTCCTACCTTCAAAAATTAAAGGAAAATTGCCATTTTAATTAGCATAAATAATCCATAATTAAAAACGAGGAATTTTATATATCAAAAAAATTATATAAGGTTCCTTTTTTATTTATTTTATAGTGTTTTTATTTCGCAAAAATAAATATTTTTAATTATTGCGAAACGTAGTAAAATATACTTAGGAAGTGACAAATATGAAATTAATTGAAAGAGCAGACTATTTAAATAGACTTATCGCTGTTATTGATATACCTGATATTAAAGTAATAACTGGCGTTAGAAGATCAGGAAAGTCAAAACTCATGGAAGCATTTCACAAATATCTAAAGTCAATTGACTGTAATATAATTCACATCAAATTAAACTTAAAAAAATACGAAAAATTATTAGATGCAGATGAATTATATAATTATATTAGCAATTCATATACAAGTAATAAAAATAATTATTTATTGATTGATGAAGTTCAATTATGTACTGGCTTTGAAAAAATAATTAATAGCCTGTATGAAGAGGAAAAATACGATATTTATTTAACAGGATTTAATGCATTTTTACTTAGTAGTGACCTTGCAACTTTATTTGGTGGAAGAGTATTTGAAATTAGTATATATCCTTTGTCATTTAAAGAATATTTGTTGTATTATCCATCAAATGATATTGATTCATCATTTAACAATTATTTTAACACAAGTGGCATGGCTGGTTCATATTTATATAGGAACGAAAAAGATGCTTTAAGTTACATCCAAAACATTGTTAAAACAACAATTATTAAAGATATAGTTGATAAATACAATATTGAAAACGTTGATTTATTAAAAATGATTTATGAATTCTTAATGGACAATATTGGAAATCAAACTTCTATTAGAAATATTGCAAACAAATTAACTTCATCAACCTATAAAACAAATGATAAAACATGTGGCGCATATGTTGATTATCTATGTAAAAGTTTCTTATTTTATCCAATACAACGATATGATATTAAAAGAAATAAATATTTAGAATCGGATAAAAAATATTATTTGTCAGACTTAGGATTTAGAAGAGCAATAATAGGAAATCGTTATATTGATAGAGGCCATTTATATGAAAATATTGTGGCAATTGAATTATTAAGACGAGGATATGAAGTATATGTTGGAAAACTATACAATAAAGAAATCGACTTTGTTGCTATAAAAAATGGCAAAAAAATTTACATTCAAGTAAGTGATGATATTTCAAATGAAAATACATTTAAAAGAGAAATTAATCCATTAATGGAAATAAAAGATTTTTATCCCAAAATATTGATTGCTAGAACTAAAGGTGAAACTTCAGATTACGAAGGAATAGAAATAGTAGATATTGCTAGATGGCTATTAAATAAATGAGAAAAAAGTGAAATACTTATAAATCAATTAGTTATTTGTATTTCACTTTTTATGTTAATCTTGTTTTTTATTTTTAAAAGACATATTTAATATAGGACTAATTGCCCCAAATAAAATACCAGCTACAACCCATACAATCCAAGTATCACCCCAAGCATTTGTTGTAAAACTCCAAACTAAATAAATAATTGTAGCGACCGCCCAATAAGCACTAGAAATTGCAGCTATTAATGGATTTTTTTCTTTAGCATTTTTATCATATTCCCCTTCTTGAAGTAAAGCAATATAGGCATTCATTTTAACGCTTACATTAATAATCATAAAAACTCCAATTGCTACAATTAAGAATAATAAACAAACACCATAAATAGCATAAATATCTTCTTTAAAGGCAATTGCTACAAATAAAGGAATAACAGATAAAACACATAATAAAATACCAATAATCAAGCCTCTATTATATGCACCTTGGTAATTCTTTTTCTTTTCCTTTACCATTCCTATAACTCCATATTCAGTTTCGAATGATTTCGTTTGAATATATTCATATTCCTTAGCTTCTGAAAATGAAAGCATAAATAATAAAACTGCTATAGCAACTAATATAAACAAAGTAACTAGTCCAATTGTTGAAGCCTCATTTTCATTAATAACTTTATATGTTTTTGAAAGACCTCCTAGTAAAACTAAAGAAATTGGTGAAATAATACATAAAAACACACCTAAAGCAATTTTTATAGAACTATTATGTACTATTTTTATATAATCATTTGCTTCATTAAGTGATACCTTTTTAGTATTAGTTTCATAATTAATATTATCTTCAATAGGATCTTGTATTTCAATTTCATCCTTAAGCAAAAAATCAGTTGATACACCAAATATTTTACTTAAAGCAATTATTTTATCTAAATCAGGAATTGATTGAGCACTTTCCCATTTTGATACTGATTGACGTGAAACATTTAATTTATCGGCTAGCTCCTCTTGGCTCATACATGCCTTTTTTCTTAAATTCATTATTTTATCTGCTAAAATCATAATTATTATTCCCTCCACTTTTTACGCTATTAATTTATCAATTTTTATAGTTTACTTCTACCAACTATACTTGTAAATGTGTCAACTACTAGTTGCTTTTTAATAATTATAAAGCAAAAAAGCAAGCTTATTTATCGATAAATTCTTATACTTCAAAGGATTTTTCATTATATTCAATATTATCTTCTATAAATACCTTGTTATAATATTTTTCTTTATACTTTTTTGGAGTCATATTATAGAGTTGTTTAAATTGATAAACAAATTGATATAAAGATTTAAAGCCATATTTTTTATATAAGCTATTTATTGATTCATCAGTGTTAATTAATTGTTCTTTTATTAAATCCATTTTTAATAAATTAATATATTTTAAAACACTCATTTTACAAGCATCCTTAAATATTCTTTCAAGATATGAAACTGTTATATTTAACTCTTTAGCGATTGAAGAAACACTAATATCATTACCAATTTCTCTTTTAATAATATCCATAGCCTTATTATAAAAAAATGTACCACTATTAGACATTTGCTTTGAAATCTTATATGAATCAATTAGTTTTATAAATAAATGAAAAATCAAAGAATCAACATAAATATCGTTATTACTTAAACCAACCTTATTAACACGATTAATAATTGAATCAATTGATTTTAAAACACCACAAGCATCAAAGACTGTAACAATGCCATATTTACTTTTTAAAATACTATTCCATTCAGCATTATTATTTAAATAGGCTATAGTTTGAATATAATTTTCCTTAATGTAAGACATTTCAAATTCAAGGTTAGTAATTAAAGCTTCATTATTTGCTCTAACTCGATGATAATAGGATGATGAAATAATAATTATTGTATTAGCTTTTACTTGAAGCGTGCTAACAATTTTTTTATTTTCAAAAATATCTAAAAATATACTTCCTGATAATACCTCCATTATTTCAAGATATTGGTGAGAATGAGGCCACATTGAAAATGTATTATCAATTGTTTTTTTATAATAAGATTTTATATTATATTTTTCATTTTTTTCTAGTATATTATTATCCATAGTAAGATCCTCTTTATATTAATTATCATTCTTTAAAGATGAAAAATCAACAAAAAGTGATTTTAATTAGTTTTTGTTCACTTTTTCATTAAATTTTTATTAAAAAAACAATTTCTAGCAGTTTTATATAATAAAAATTAATCAACAATTGAAATAATATTTGTCATTTTTTTTATATTCATTACAATTTTATCATTAAATTTGATGAAAAATAGTGAAAAAGTGAACAAAGAATTATTTTATGAATTGTATTGCTATTTTTATATGTCATAATAAAAATATATTTAAAAGGCAATTTTTAATAGGAGGAAGACTATGAAAAAGAAAAATATAATATTTAGTATCGTAGCTTTATTACTTGCAAGCTGTAACAATGCAAACAATGCTAATTCAAAAACTGATGAAAATGAAAAATGCACAATTGAGTTTTATGTTTATGATAATGCCAATGCTTATAAAAAGCTAGCCAGTCAATTTAATTTGATTTATCCAAATTGGAATGTTAGCGTAAGAGAAAATAAAGCAAATTATTTTGATAATCTTAAAACATACTTTGGAGCTAATATGGCACCTGATATGTTTTTTATGGAGCCTGGAGAAATATCATCATTTATTAGAGATGACTTATTATTAAATCTTCAACCATACATTAATGATGGTATTGATTTAAAGGAAAGTGATTTATGGGAAGCAAATGATGGATATCGCTATAATACTACTAATAATAAGCTTGGCGATAAAGATGGTGATTTATATGCATTAGCTAAAGATTTAAGTGCTGACTTTATGATGGTTTATAATAAAAATCATATTGATGAATATAATAGTACACACAAAGTATCCTTATATGATTTAATAAAATATCCTAGCGATGATAAGATCTATCCTAGTGAAACCATTCCAATGTCATGGGAGCAAAATGAAATGTTTTGCCATTATTTAAGTAAATTTGATGATAATGGTAATTTCTTAAGATATGGAACTGTTTTTGATTATATTCCATGGCGTCACGTAATGGAATTTGTACAACAACAAGGAAGTAGCTTATTTATTGATGATGGAAAAACATTTAATGCAGAGGATGAAAGAGTTATTGCCGCCTTTGAGCATTTAACTAATTACTTTGTCGGCGAAAATAAAAGCTCTACACCACTTGATACAAAATCAGTTGATACAGGTATTGGCTTTAAAAGCCAATCTGTTTCAGTAGTTTGGGCTGGAAGATGGAGCTTTAAAGCTTATAATTGGGATGATATGTCATTTGATTATGGAATAGCTCCAGGGCCTGTAAGAAATTTAAATGATGAAGTATTTACAAGTACAAGCTTTGTTGGAATATCAATTTCAGCTACAAGTAAGCATAAAGATGTTGCTTATAAATTCTTAGAATATATTTTAACTTCTGGCGTTAGACAAGAAATCAAAAATAATGAATCATTTAATGTCCCAGCTAATAAAAGTATTGCTAGTAGTAGCTTATACTTAAATGCCGATAATGAAAAAGAAGCAAAGCTAAATAATTATTTTTATAATATGACTAATATTGCCAAGCCATTATTATTTTCACAATATATAGATACAACAACTATGGAAGCAAAACTTGGTTTAAATTATGGGGCTACATGGACTGATAATGAAAGCGTTGAAAATGCTTTATTAAATTGTAAAAGAGATATTGAAACAGAAATTAAAAAGGTAATTGCAAGGTCTTAGCATATGGAAGCTATAAGTAATAAAACTAATTTCTTTAGTAAAGCAAAAAAAGTAATAACTAAAAAGCAATTTTACTTATACATATTACCTTGGCTAATTGCTTTAATATGCTTTACTTTAATACCAATGATTGTTTCATTTATCTTATCATTTACCTCAGCTAAAGCTTCAACAATTACTACAAAGCCTTTAAAATTTATTAAATTATTAAACTATACCGATATATTTACAACTGATCATTTATTTTGGCGTTCAGTATTAAATTCTTTTGTTTATGCCATTTTAAAGGTTTTAGTAACAATAGTGTTTTCCTTTATAATAGCTTTATTGTTAAATAAAAATGGAAAATATTATAAGCTTAAAAACTTTTATCGTGTGTTAATCTATTTACCGGCTGTAATACCAGCTGTGGCTAGTGCATTGCTTTGGCAATTACTAATTTGTCAAGATAAAAGCTTAATAGTTAACCTACTTTCCAAATTAGGACTAGGAAAAATTGATTTTAGAAATAGTGCCACTGCCATGATTAGTGTTGTTTTAATTAATTCCTTAGGGGCAATTGGGCCTTGGATGATAGTCATTTTATCAGCTCTTCAAAATGTTTCTAATGATTTACTTGATGCTGCTAATGTTGATGGAGCTAAAAAGTTTCAGGTTTTGTTAAATGTTATAATACCATCAATTTCACCATCCTTATTCTTTTTACTATCAACAGGCTTTATTAATACCCTTCAAGCCTATACAGAAATAACCTTATTGTTTGGTGATAACTATAATACTTATACAATGACAATGTGTATTATGCAAAACGCCTTTAATGGGGCTGGAATGGGATATGCTTGTGCTATGGCTTGGATATGCTTTGTAATTATTTCTATCTTTACATTTATATTCTTTAAAACAATTGGAAAGAAGGTGTATTATGGTAGCTAATAATAAAAGTGAAAGGAAAAAACTAGTTAATGGTATTTTATGGAATATATTTGTTATATTAATTACTTTCTTCTTCGTCTTTCCATTTATTTATATGGTAATGTTTTCCTTTGCTAATGATGATAGTGAAATTCTTTCAATGAATCCACGTTTATTTCCTATTTCCTTTAGAGCCTATAACTATATAGATGCCTTTAAGGAAATGCATTTTTTAAGAGCTTTAGGGAATACCTTATTAATTATGATACCTGTAATTATTTTAAATATGCTCGGGTCACTTTTAGCCGCCTATGGCTTTGCTCGCTTTAATGGAAAATTTAAAAATGTTTTGTTTAGTATTTTAATTTCAACTATGATGCTACCTTGGGTTGTGACAATGGTTCCAGCCTTTGTAGTCTTTAAAAAGATTAATTGGATTGGAACATTACTACCTTTAATAGTGCCATCATTTGGAGGAAGTGCTTATAACATCTTTATGATGAGGCAGTTTTTAATCACAATGCCAAAGGAATTAGATGAAGCTGCTAAAATTGATGGATGCACATCATTTAAAATATTATTTAAAATTTTACTTCCTAATATGAAGCCTTGTATTGTAACATTATTTATTTTCTTATTTACTTCAATGTGGTCAGATTATATTGGACCAAGCTTATATATTATGAAGGATAGCCAACAAACGTTATCACTTGCTTTACTTAACTTCCAAAATAGCTATTCAATTAAATGGAACTTAACATTAGCTGGTGCTACGATGTTTACAATACCTATGATTATAACCTTATTTGCCTTACAAAAGGAATTCGTTGGGAATTCAATGAATTCAGCAATTAAATAAAGGAGGATATTATGAAGCATAAATATATTTCTATTATTTTATTTAGTTTATTAGTTAGTTCATGTAATACTTTAAACAATTCATCATTTGATAATAATCAGCTAGTAATTAGTGAAATCAAAAAGAATGATGAGGGTAAAACATATTATAGCGTTGATGATAAGCCAATTACTCCAATTGGTGTTCAAATTAGAACTGATTTATTGATTTATGAAGAAAATAAGGATTTTAGTGAAATTGAAAAATATTTTCAAATTGCTAAAGATATCGGCTTTACATTAGTTGAAATTCCTCTTCGTTGGAAAGACAGCGAAAAAAGTGAAGATATATATAGCTTTAAGGATTTAGGAAAAATATTAACTATTGCTAATAATTTATCATTGAAGGTTGAAATTTTACTATTTGGTACTAATACAACAGGCTGGAGTGATAATGTTCCACAATATATAAAAAATGATGAAGTAAAATATCCTCGCTATAAATCAATAAATACTCCATCTGGTTTATTTTTAAAGCAAGATGATGAGAATTTATTAAATAGAGAAGGTAAATGGGTCAATGCTTTAATGGATAGTATTAGTCTATGGAGTACAAATAACAATAATGCTCATGTTGTAAGTGCTATTCAAATCCATAATGAATCTGATACTTTTCCTCGTTTTATTTTAGCTCAGCAAAACATTATGACATTAGATGGCAAAAGAAAGCTATCTGATATTGAAGCCTGGAAGGAAACATTAGCCGCTTATGATTATTTAGGAAAAATTGTTAAAAATTCTTCTTATAAATGCATAACTCGTGTAAATGTAGCTCAAGCCTACAAAGATTCATGGCAAGGATTTGTAAAGGATATCTTTGATCTTGAAGGAATAGATATTGTTGGTGATGATACATATGAGCAAACTGTTACCTTTAATAAAATGGTTATAGAGGATTTTAATAGCAAAGATTTATTTAATAAAAATAATTTCCCTCATATAAGTGAAAATGATGGTTCATATATATCAACTCCATCATTAATACTTGCAAGCATTGCTATGGGCGGAGGCTATATGGTTTATGATTTAGCAACTCCAGAAATTGCAACGACTACCTATGGCTGGGATGATTGGTCATTAATTGATAATAAAACATTAGCTTATAAGGAGCATACTTATTTAACTAAGGATATTATTTTAGGAATAAATAAAGCTGGAAGTGATATGATTTTAACTAATAATTATGACATAATGGCTTTTAATGTTAAAGAAAACACTCCTCAAAATTATAAAAAGCAAACAATTCAAACAACTAAAGCTATGATAACATTTGAAACAAATAGCAAAGCTATAGGCTATGCTATTACTAATGAAAAATATATTGATTTATTTTTTACAAATGATTGTAATATAAAAATTTATAATGCTAATTATGAAAAGACATTATACATAGGATATGTTAATTATGAAGGCACCTTTATTAAAGAAAGTGAAAATCCTATATCAAGTGATACATTAAATTTAAAAGGAAATACTTTTTATAGAATTAATGTTAATAGTATTGATAATACCTTAAAATCAAATTCTATAAAATTTATTGGTGGTTAATATGAAAGCAAAAAAAATATTATTATTAATCATGTCTTTATTAATAAGCTCTTGTAATAATCAATCAAATAATGAAGAAAAGAATATTGTAGCTTCAAAAATAATTGTAAATGAGAATAAAAGATATTTAGAAGTTGATAATAAGCCTTTTATTTATAATGGTATACAAATTAGAGTTGATTGGCTAATGGATGTTAATAAAGAAAGCATTGAGGACATAGAATACTATTTTAAAAAAGCCAGTGAATTAAATGTTAAGGTTGTAGAAATACCACTTCAATGGAAGGATATAGAAATAAGTGAAGGAGCTTATAACTTTAGAAATCTTTCCAAAATGCTAACATATGCTAATAAATATAATTTAAAGGTGGAATTATTATTATTTACTACTAATATTGGTGGAATGAGTGGTTGTGCTCCTAAATATATAAAAGAAAACAAAGAATTATATCCTCAATATGAAAATTCATTAAATCATAAGGATGCTTTATTTTTCATGCAAGATAATGAAAACATTTTAAAAAAAGAAGGAGAAATGGTTGAAGCCTTAATGAATTCAATTTATAGCTTTTCTAAAAGCACTAACACTACTCCAGTTATTGCAATTCAAGTTAAAAATGAGCCAGATTTATATTTAAAAAGAATTAAAGAAAATAATGTTTCCTTAAATGGTGAAATACTTAGTGATGAATACGCAATTAAAGAAACATTAGCTGCCATTGACTATATTGCTAAAATTATAAAAAGAAGTAAATATAAGATTATTACTAGAATAAATTTATGCTGCTTTATAGAGCATAATGAGCTAAATTATAGACTATGGGATGAAATATTATCACTTAAAAGTATTGACGTAGTAGGAGAGGATACTTATAATCCTGCAATTAGCTTTAATAAGAATATTATTTTAGATATGCAAGAAAAACTATATTCAAAATATAATACAATTGCGCAAATTGCTGAAAATACTGGCCATTATATAAATAACCCTTCTTTAATTTTAACAAGTAATATTTTAGGAGCCAGCTATTTGATGTATGACTTGATAACTCCAAAAACTATTACTGATGAATGGAATTATTATGATTGGGGAATTTTAGATAATAAAACGTTAGAAGGAAAAGAAGCCTTTAATTTAACAAAAACTATGCTTAATGGTATAAATCTTGCTAATTCTTTGCTTATTACTACTAAAAGTGATGATATTGCTGGCTTTAATATAAAGGATAATGAACCATTAAAGGAAATTAGTCAAACAATAAATACTAGTAAAACATCCTATACATTTACTACTAAAAATAAAGCTATAGGCTATGCCATTAACCATAATGATGAAATCTATTTATATGCTACAAATGAAGCTAGTATTACTATTAATGACAATACACTAGATGAAACATATTATGATGGCTATGTATTAGATGATAATTCATTTAACATTAATAATACCTACATTTTAACTAATAATACTATTAATTTAAAAAAAGATACTCTTTATAAATTAAAGGTAATTAAAACAAATACTAATAAATCAAATACATTCAATTTCTTAAACTAAAGGAGAAAAATATGAAAAAAACAATTATATTTAGTGCTTTATTATTACCACTATTAATAAATACAAATACTAACACATTAAAAGCTAGTGAAAACAAAATTGATTTAATTGAGCCAGTTAATGTTTTGAACTGGATTGATGATAATAAATCATTTTATGATGAAAAAGGCTTACATGGAATAAGAAGCTATAATGAAGTAGATCCATATGCTAATGGTATTGGAATTAAGCAACAATTCAATGTTAAAAATAACAATAAAGCTGAAGTAACATTTCAAATTCCTGATTATGATGATAAAACTCGCACATTACTTGATAATCATGTTTCTGCTGATAAACCATATGACATATATCTTGTAAATATTGATACAGGCTATCATTCCATTTTTAGAATTTGGTCAGGCAATTCAACAAAAGAGGGCGAGCAAAGTAGCTATATTCAATATTGTGAAAGTGAAACTTCATCGTGGGAAACATATTCAGGTGGCTTTATAAGTGGTGTCTGTACGAATAATTCAAGCTTTACTATATCATTTGACACAACAAATTATATGTCATTTAACTGTGAGTGGAAGGATGAAAAAATGGTGCCATTTTCAGAGCTTGAAGAAATTGGAAATAAAAAGCAGCAATATTTAGACTTTATGGAAAAGCATTATAAAAATGCCTCATATATTGAAATTTGGTTTGCTCATCAACAATTAGAAGTAAACACAGTAAATGAAGTAGTCTTTAAAGAAATAAATAATCAATCATTTGCTAAAGATAGTGAAAATAAATTAATTGATAATCAAGCTCCAATAGTAAGTGATATTAATATTACTGATAAAGGCTTAAAAATTAGTAAAAATACTGAATATACAATGCGTATTGAAAAGTATTTAAACACTCCAAATACTAAAGCTGATTTCTATGTTAATCCAACTTGTGATTTTGGTAGTGTGGTTGATTATTTAGTAGCTAATGCTAAAGTAAAAATCAAAAATGAAAATGAAAATGAATATACATACGTAGGTGAAGTTGATGTTCAATCAAGCTTAATAAAAAAAATATCCTTCCCTGATGTTGGGAAATATGAAATGGTTTTAGAGGTTACAGATTTTGCTAATAACATAGCAAATTCCAAACCATTAAGTGTTAATGTTATAAAAGGCTATGATATTACTTTACTTGAAGATGTAAAAGAAACTGGAAAAACTAATGAAGAATTTATTATTCCATCTTGCGTTGCAAGTGATGAAAATAATATCACTCGTGAAGTAAAGGTAATAGTTGAAGATCCAATAGGCAATGAAGTAAAGGTTAATGGTAATAAATTTATTCCTACTACACAAGGCGTTTATTATATAACATTTAAATCTTCATACATTGATGAAAATAATGTTTTACATGAAGCAAAAAAAGTAGTTAGGGAAGTAATTATTGTTAAAAATGATAAGGTAGAGGAAGGAAAAAAAGGCTGTAAAGGAAATATAAATATTCAATTAATTTCTTTATTTGCTTTATTAATTATTGTACTTAATAGAAAGGCAAATATAAAATAATATGGAGCATATATTTCATAAAGACATAAAGTATATTAGTGTAAATAAATGTGATGAAAGAAACTTTTATATTCCAAAATCTTTTAATGATAGAAGAAGTGTTTATAAAAATGGCAGTAGATTTATTAATTTAAATGGTAAATGGGAATTTAAATATTATTTAAAAAATGAAAAATATAATGAAGAAGATAGTTTTAAAATAGTTGATGTTCCTAAAAACTATCAATATTATAATTGTGGCAAAGTCGTTTATGTTAATGATTATTATTTAATAGATGTAAAGCCACCTTTTGTTTGTGATTCTAATTATGGAGTTTATCGTAAAAATATAAATATTATGCTTGATAATAATTCATCATATTATATTAATTTTGAAGGTAAAGATAGCTGTTTATATTTATATATTAACAAGCAATTTGTAGGCTTTGATAGTGTAAGCCACGCAACAAGCGAATTTGATATTACTAAATTTTTAAAGAATGGTGATAATGAAGTATTAGTATTTGTTTATGAAGTTTGCGTTGGCACTTATTTTGAATGCCAAGATAAAATAAGATTATCAGGCTTATTTAGAGATATTTATATTCTAAAAAGAGAAAAAAAGCATATAAAAAGCTATAAAATTACTTATTTAAAAAATAAGGACGATGTTAATGTTACTATAACATTTAAGGACGATTATAATCTTTATAAAGAAATAACTGTTTTTGATAAAAACAAAAAAATTGTTAACATTAAAACAAACGAAAATGCTATAAGGTTTACTATAAATAATCCTAAAATGTGGTGTAATGAATATCCATTTTTATATCTACTTAAATTCATAATCAACAATGAAGTAATTTATGATTATTTAGGAATTCGTTTTGTCAATTTAAAAAATAATATCTTAAATCTTAATAATACTAAAATAAAATTACTTGGCGTTAATCATCATGATAGTAATTATAAAACAGGCTATTATTTATCACTTTCTGATTATAAAAAAGATTTAAGAATAATGAAGGAGCATAATATCAATGCAATTAGAACATCGCATTATCCTCCTTCTTGTGAATTATTATATTTGTGTGATGAGCAAGGCTTTTATGTAATGGATGAAGCTGATATTGAATGCCATGGAATAGTAAGAATAAGTGGCACCTATAACGCTAATGATTTTGACACTATTACTGATAATATTATTTTTAAAGATATTATTGAAGATAGAATAAATAGAATGATGACGAGAGATTTTAATAGATGTAGTGTAATTAGCTTTTCAGGAGGAAATGAGGCAGGATTTGGTAGCATTATGATACAAGCCTTAAAGAAAATGAAAAAGGCTGACCCATCTCGTTTAATACACTATGAATCAACATATACAAAAAATCCTCAAAAAAACAATTATAAATTAGATTTTATTTCTAAAATGTATTATTCATTTGAAAAAATGGATGAATTATTAAAAAATAATAAAGAACCTATCTTACTATGTGAATTTTCTCATGCTATGGGAAATTCTTGTGGTGATATTTATGATTATAGTGAATATTTTTATAAGCATAATAGAGTAATGGGTGGCTTTGTTTGGGAATTTAATGATCATTTATTTCCAATTAGCTTAAATTATAAAAAGCCTGGTTATGGTGGTGACTTTAATGAAAAGATTCATAGTGGTAATTTTTGTGTTGATGGCCTAATAGGCTATAAAAGGAATATTAAAACAAATATAAAGGAAGTTAAGCAAGCCTTTGCTAAAGTAGTTGTTAAAAAGGTAAAAAATAAATTTTATTTATATAATCGTTTTGATTTTAAAAATATTGATAATGACTTTAATGTTTCACTTCAAATAACTAATTTTAAAGATATTAACGAAGAATATAGCTTTAATAATATTTGCTTAAAAGCAAAAGAAAAAATGCTTTTATGTAAAACATGCAAAACAAATTGCGTTTATAATTTTAAGGTTTATAATAACAATAAATTATATTCTTATAATTCATTTATTACTAAAGATTTTAACTATAAAAAGATAAATAAAAATGCTTTAAATGGTACTATAATTAAAGAATACAATAAGCATATATTATTAAAAAATAAACAAACCTTAATATCTATTAATAAAGAAACTGGCTTAATTAATTATTATAAGGAAAATAACAAAACATTATTAAGTAATTGTTTCTTAAACATAAAAAGAGCTCCCATTGATAATGATCAATATGAAATAGATAAATGGAAAAATTATGGTTTCTTTAACTATAATGTAAAATTAAATGATTATAAAATCGCTAATAATATGCTAATAGCTAATATTGAAATAATAAACATCTTAAAGGGAAGTATTACTTATTTCTTTAATAAAGAAGGAAAGCTAATTATTGATTCATCATTTATTATTGATGAAAGAATCGATTATCTACCACGCCTTGGCTACTTATTTAACGTAAACAAAAAATATAAAGATTTTACTTATATAGGCTATGGCAAGGATGAATCATATGTTGATAAGCATCACTTAGATATGTTTAATATTTATAATGATAAAATATCAAAAAATATTGAATATATAAAGCCACAGGAAACAAAATCTCATTTAGCTAATTATCTAATAATAAAAGGAAAAGAAAATAAATTAACCTTTAATGGTATGAATTCATTTTCATATCTTCCTTATACGATAGAAGAATTAATAAATAAAAAGCATAATTACGAATTAAAGGAAAATAGTAAAAACACTTTATGCTTAGATTATAAAATGAGTGGAATAGGCTCATATTCTTGTGGCCCAGAGCTTAATAATATTTATAAGCTTACAGATAAAAATATTAGATTTACACTTGAAATAAAAGGAGAAGCATATGCCAATAGTTGATTTTAATAATGTTGATTTATTAGATGGATTTTGGAATGATAGATATAAATTAAATATAACTAATTCAATTCCAAATATAATAAAAAGATTTGAAAGCACCCGTCTTGCTGCTTTAAGATTTACCTTTAATGAAAAGAATAATCTAAGCCATCGCTATTATGATAGTGATAGTTTTAAATTAATTGAAGCTATTGCCTATGTTTTATTAAAAAATAGAAATGATTATAAGGATTTAGAAAGCTTATGTGATGACTTAATTCTAAATATTAAAAATCATCAATTAGAAAATGGCTACTTTAATTCTTATTATCAATTAAATTTTAAAGAATTAGCATTCAGTAAAAGAGGAGACCATGAGCTTTATAATCTAGGTCATTTAATTGAAGCTAGTATTGCTTATGATAAAGCAACTAATAAAAAGGACTTACTTGAGGTAGCCTTTAAATATATTGATTATGTTATTTTAAGATTTGTTAAAAATAAAGACACTAAATTTGTAACACCTGGCCATGAAGAAATAGAGCTGGCCTTACTTAAGCTTTATGAATATACAAGCAATAAAAAATATTATGATTTAGCCACCTTTTTCTTAGAAGCAAGGGCAAATAATAAATTAGATACCTATGAAGAATTTGCTAATAATAGATATGCTCAAGATAATGAAACAATAAGAAATTTAAAAAGTGTTGAAGGGCATGCTGTAAGAGCAATGTATTTATATGATGCTATGAGTAAGTACGCCTTAATAAATAACGATTATAAAGTTATAAAAGCTTTAAAAGCATTATATAATGACTTATTAACAAAGCAATACATAACAGGTTCAATTGTTTCATATAGAATTGGTGAAATATTTACTATACCATATGATTTAAATAATTTAACAGCCTATAGCGAATCATGTGCTTCAATTGGTGAAATGATGTTTATGCTTGATTTATATGCAATAACATTAAACCATAAAATACATGATCAAATAGAAAGAATTTTATATAATGGGTTTTTATCATCAACATCCTTAGATGGTAAAGCATTCTTTTATGAAAACCCTTTAGAAATAAGACGTAAAGAAATAAACAAAGAAACATCTCTTATAGATATATGGAGACAAAAGCTACCAATAACTAAAAGAGTTGAATTATTTGAATGCTCTTGTTGCCCTCCAAATATTGCACGTTTTGTTGCTTCAATTGCTAAATATATTTATTTTACTAAGGATAAGGATATTTATATTAATCAATTTATTTCAAGTAAAACAACAATAAATAATACTAATATTATTATGGATTCTATGTATCCTTATGATTTTAAAATCAACTTGAAAATTAATTGTATAGAAAAGCAAATAATAAAGGTTAGAATTCCGAAATATGCAAAAGAGATTATTGTAAATGGCTTAACATTTAGTAAAGAAAAAGGATATTTAGTATTTAGCTTAAATAAGGGTGAAAGTAATATAGATATAGAATTTATAACAACCCCATTATTAATAAGTGCTAATCCATTAAATGTAAGTGATGCTAACAAAGTCTGCTTAATTAATGGACCAATTGTTTATTGCTTAGAGGAAATTGATAATGGTAGTAATTTAAATTCATTATTCATTAAGGATTTAAAGAATATTAGTAAAGAATATAAAAAAGAATATGGAATGAACATATTTAAAGTAGAGGGCTATAGAAAGCTAAATAGTAATAAGCCATATGCTAAATCATATAAGCTTATTAAGCAAGAATTAGTTTTTATTCCTTATTATACTTTTGCTAATAGGGATGAAACAGATATGTTAGTTTGGGTAAACAAAAAATAAAGGAGAAAAGAAAAATATGAAAAAGTTTACAAAAATTTTAGTTGCTTTTATGTCGTTTTCTTTAATTGCTTGTAATAATCAAACAAGTAATGTTTCTTCAAATGAAGAAAGTAGTTCAACGATTGTAGATAATTCATCACAAAATGAAGCAAGCTCAACAATAAATGAAAGCAGTACTAATAGTGATGAAACATCAAGTATTGAAGAAAGTAGTTCTAGTGTTGAAGAATCATCATCAAGTACTGAAGAAAGTAGTTCTAGCGTTATAGATAGCTCAAGCATTGAAGATTCATCAAGCGAGGAAATTCATTATGATAATGCCTTTATGGTAGGGTACGGCTCATACGTAAAGGATAATAACGACTGGAATGATGAAGGTGGAGTTAAGCTTGATTTAGTAAATGATACACCAGATGCTTTAGAAAAATATGTTACAACTATTGATTTAAAGGTTGGCGATGTGTTTATGATGCATTTACTTTCATCACCAGATAGATGGTATGGAACAAACGACATCAAAAATGTTGTTGCTAAAGACTATGATGGAAAATTCTTTGAAAATGAGGGCGATAATAATATTCGTACATTAATTGAAGGAAATTATACGATTTACTTTACAGTTTGGAAAAATTATTCGGCTGAAATTTGGATTGATGTTAATTCATATACTTTGCCAGATGTTAAAATTGATGACGCTTATATAGTTGGAACTGGTTCTTATTTAACAGGAGAAAGTGCATGGAGTAATGATACAGGTATTAAATTAACATATAAAAATGATGATGCACCAACAGCTCTTGAAAAATATGTTACAACAGCAACATTTAAAAAAGATGATGTTATTGCATTCCACTTAATGAGTAGTGAAGAAAAATGGTATAACTATAATCAAATTCTTGATAGTTGTAGTGCTAAAGGCAATAACTTTATAAAGGTATCTGATAGTGATGATAATATTAAAGTTAACATATCAGGTAAATATACAATTTATTTTACAGTATGGAAGGATTATTCGGCTGAAATTTGGATTGATGTTGTAGAAACATATGATGATGAAAAGTTTGATGATGCTTATATGGTTGGCTATGGCTCATATTTAACAAAAGAAGGTAGCTATAGTATTGATAGTGGCGTTAAACTAACTTTAAATAATGATAATCCAGATGCTCTTGAAAAATATGTTGTTACTATTTCTTTAAAGAAGGATGATGTATTTGTATTTTGTTTAAAAGGTGATGAAGATCGTTGGTATAATTTTGATTTTATTAACAATGATTGTGAAGCTAAAAGTAAGTATTTCCAAGCATTAAGTGACACTTCAAAGGATATTAAAGTGTTAGAGGATGGCACTTATACAATATATTTTACAATTTGGAAAAACTATTCAGCTGATATTTGGATTAATAAAAACTAAACAAAGAACAAAAGGTATTAGAATTTTAAATTATCTTCTAATACCTTTTATTTTATTTATATAGATCATCAATTGTAAATAGCTTACAATCCTTTAATGACTTATCATCGCTATAGCCACTTTTTGAAAAGAAGCCTAGTTTATAACCACTTATATTAGCAATTTTAAGTTGTTTCATTTCTTCATCATATACCTTTTTATCAATTTTTGAATTTGTAAATTTGCATTCATAGAATGTATAATATTTTCCATCAAATGTAACAATATCAAATTGACCATTTGTATGTAATTTAGCGTTATTATATGAGTAAGAGCTAATTAATAAAAGTGGTGGCACAAATTTATTATCTTTATTTTCCTTTAATAAAAATTCTTTGCATATTTTTTCAAATTTCAAAGGGATATATTCTGAATATATCTTATCTTTTATAAAATCAAAATACTTATCAACTGAAAGAATTGATTTATATGCTAAGGTTGGATAAATGATTTTAAAATAAAATGAGAATAAATTATCATCTATATCATAATATGCCTTTTTTTCATTTTTATCATTTAAAGAATATGTCTTACTAATAAATTTCATATTAACTAATTGATTTAAAAGATATGTAACATCGCATTTTAAAGCATTATTATTAAACACTGCTTTAATATCAGTATATGAATGTTTATTATTACAAATTGAATCCATTAATAATGATGCATTTTCAACTTTTGTATATTCATCCTTCATAGTTGTATTGATTTCATTGTCAAGTGGTGCAAATTCAGTTAATAATAAATCCTTTATGTTATCTTCAAAAGATTTATTAGTATCAATCATACTTAAATAATAAGGAACTCCTCCAAATACTGAATAGTAATTAATCTTATCAACATTAGATACATTTTTATAAAATCTACTAGACTCATAGTAATTAAATGCTTCTAGCTTTATTTTATATTTAAATCTTCCATGAAGAGGATTAGAGCTATCAAGCAAATGATCCATAATGTCAATATAACTACCTGAAAGAATTATTTTCATCTTAGAGGTACTTTTATACATATCAATTCTTGATTGAATAAATGAACTAATATAATCAATATCTAGCAAATAAGAGTATTCATCTAGAACTAAAAGTATTGGTGTATTCAATGAAGTAACAAATAAGTAATCAAGAATTTCAACAAACGACGATTTTATTGATAAAAAAGTGTTATTAACTTTTTCACTTACAACATTTTTTAGGCCATTAGCATTTATGGAATCAACAGCCTTTAAGCATTGGTAATATATGAATATACCATCAAAATCTTTACTAGATTCCTTTATTAATGTAGATTTTCCAAATCTTCTTCTACCATAAATAATGGCACCAGTTAATTCTTTTTCTTGATACATTTTTTTTAATATGTTAAGTTCTTTTTCACGTCCAATAAACATTAAAATTTCACCATCCTATTTACACGAATAAATTCTACAAGAATTAATTCACGTAAATTATAACACAATATATATTTCTTATACTACTAAATTTTTATAATTTATCAATATAAAATGTATAAAACAGGATTGCCACATATTAATTTGCAATATGGCAAATGTCATAAAGTGAATGAATTATATAAAAATTAATTAAAAGCAATAAAACGTCTTAAAAAACATGAAATATTATAAAATATTTTGGGTGATAACAATGGAAAATAAAAGATTAGAATTAGCATTTAATGATACAAAAGTTTATGCAACACTTGCTAATAATACTCCAGCTAATGATTTAATAGAAAGGCTTATTAATGTACCAATAACTTTTAGCTTTAAAGATTTTGCTAATAGTGAAAAGATTACTTTTCTAAATCAAAAATTAATAATGAAGAAGGATGTGACCCAAAAAGAGGAGATATTTTTATCTATAAGCCTTGGAATAACATTGCCATTTTTTATAAAAATATGACAACTTTTTCATTTGATTTAATTTTTCTTGCTCGTCTTGATGAAAACGAATTTTTAAAAATTGCAAATATAAATAATGATTTTAATATTACTTTTAAATTAATTTAAGGAGCTAACACTTTTTAAATGCTATTAAAGCAATTGATGTTAAATTAGCAAAATGAGGATGTGTTTATCTTAAGAAAGCTTATGAGCTCATACGATTATTAGAGCTATAGCTCATAAGTAATATATAATAAAGTTATTATATTTGCTAAAAAATACTAGTTTTTGCACTAGTATTTTTTGTTTATATTTTGTAAATATCAAATTTTTTAATAATTAATTTTCCATCAACCTTTAATTTAAATCCTTGAGAGTTTTTATTTGGGTAGAATAAAATACTTTTTGATTGCTTTCCATTATCAACAAATAAATCAATAACAGATACATCAACAATTAATCTTAAAGGTAAAATATTATCTTTTAACTTTAATTTGACATGATGATGTTCATGGCTTACAAGTCCTGATAAATATGTATTTAATTCAACCTCATTTTTCTCTTTATTATAATAAAGCCTTGTTGTTTCATCTTTGCTTTTTCTAAATTCAAAGATAAAATAATTGGTTTCTCTAACATCAAAAATTGCATCTAAATCAAAGCTTTCAAGTGCTAATGATTTTAATTCCTTTAAGTTGTTTCTAACTATTTTATTTTCCTTAAGTGATAAAGATTTTTCTTTTCTAAAAGCATTAATTTCTTTTACTGGATAATAAGTAATTTCATACTCATCATTATTTTTATACATATTGAATTCTAAAGGTAAAGATTGAACGCCATCCCATTTTTTCTTTAAAAAGCGTAAGGATAATGATGAATGGTCACACATCCAGCTCATTTGAATAATACGATTATCTTTTGTATTATAAAAATGCTGCGTTGCATATAAATTGCCTCTATCAACCTCTATTTTTTTACTTTCTGTCTTAAAGATTAATCTATTGTTTTCATCATGGATAAATTCACCAACTATATAATATTTACCTGCTCCTGAATAAACATACTTATCCTTACCATTAATTTTTATTTTAAAGATATCTGGGCATTCTGAATAAAAAGGCTCATTGTCACATACACCTTCACTTTCAAAATGCCAATTTTTTAAATCAGTTGAAGTAAATATTCTAACCTTTAATACTGTAATCATTACAAAAATTCCCCCATTTTCGTAATAATCATCCTCTAAATAGAAAATTTTAGGATCTCCAAAGGCTTCGTCATATTTATTATTTAGATTATCAATAACTGGATTATTTTCATATTTTATGTAATTGTTACCGCCATCTTTAGAATAAGCAATACAACAACAAATTTTTCCATAATTATTTATTGGCGTATTATTTGCACAAGCATAAGCACAGACAAATCTATCTTCCTTATCAACACTTTCATCAAATAATCCAAGAGCGTTATTTCTATCAATCAAACTACTTCCTGACCAAATCAAGCCAATATTATCATGCTTTAAAACTACTTTTTCTTCTTTAAAATGTATTAAGTCTGTACTTGTTGCATGTCCCCAATTCTTTTCAATCCAAGAGCCGAAGTATTCATCAGTATTTATTTTTTTAGAATATTGATAAAATAAGTGATATTGCTTTGTTTTTTGATTATAAATCAAACCATTAGGATCATTCATGTATCCTTCTTTTACTGTAAAATGATATTTAGGTCTAAACATATTATTTCCTTTCTTTAGAAAACATTGATGCAGTAACTTTCTTACTGCATCAACATTAATTAATGCTTTTTTCTAAGTATTACAAATCCTAATAATGCTAATATGAAGTATGAAGAAGTTAATCCTCTACAGCCATTATTTTGTTTTTCTTCCTTTTCCCATTTAGCATATAAAGTAATATCTTTATTTAACGTCGTATAAGCTTCATATAATGTAGTAAAGCTTTCATCTAAATACCAACCCTTAAAGATATAACCATTATTAGTTAAATCATTTGGTAAGCTTAATGTATCACCATACTTTAATGATTTTGTTTCATTTTCTTTTCCATTATTATAAACAAATGTAACCTTAATTTCTTTAGCTTCAAATAAGGCATATAATGTTACATTATCATTTAAATTGTTTAGCTTTAAAGTTTTATTAGTGAAACTTTCATCTAAATACCAGCCTTTAAAGATATAGCCCTCCTTAGTTGCATCTTGAAGTTCAAATTCTTTATCATCACTTGTAAATGTTGTAGGGTTTAAATTACTATTTATTCCACCATCTAAATCATATTCAATTTCAAAAATTTGAATCCATTTAGCATATAAAGTGATATCAGAAAATTCTTTAGCGCTTACTTTTTTTATTTCATCACTGCTATAATCATTATTTAAATACCAGCCTTTAAAAATATAATTTCCTTCTTTTATTGGAGTAGGCAAATCTATATCATTTAAAATATTAAATTCATAAGTAGTTTCTTCTAAACTACCACCATTAGTATTTAAAGTAACATGATATGTAATTGGCTCAAAATAAACATTAATCATTTCATAAGTAAATGGAATAACTACTTTATTATCAATAACTTCATATTCGTTATTTCCAACACTAATTACATCGCATTTATAATAATCATTTGCATTTACTTCAATAGTAATTAAATCATTATATGAAGCGTTAATATTATCATATTTATCGCTACCATTTACTTTAATGTTTCCATTATTTGAAACAACAAATTCAACCTTGTGTAAATATTTTAAAGTAGCAACCATACCTTCTAAGAATTTATTAGCATCACACTTTGTAATAATTGCTCTTATTTCACTATTTGTTTCCTTTAAATAATTAACATCTACATCATATGTAGTATCATTATCTTTTATTTTAATATTTGTTGTTAAATTGCTAATAATATTAGCAATTGTATTTGTATTACTTACGATATTGTCGATATTTTCATTTAAAATAATAAGCTTATTTTCATAATTAACTTTACTATTTGTATAAATACTATTAATCATTTCACTATTAATCATATCGTTATAAACTCTTACATCCTTAATACTTCCTGTAAAGAAAGCTGTTGCTGAAGTACCATTTTCATCAGCTTGACCACCAATTGTTAAAGCCATAGCATCATTATTTAAGCCTATATTATTAGGATTAACATTTTTTAAAGAAACCTTTTTTTCACCATTTATATAAATACGAACGGTCTTTAATTCTTTACTTGCACTAACAATAATATTAGTAAATTTATCATTAGTTACCTCACATGGAATAGATGCTGTTTTATTATTTGGTCCAAAGTTATAATATAGTGTATTATAAGCAATAGATAAATGGAAGGTATTTTCATAAGAGCCTGTTGACATTATATAAAATGGATTATTGCCTCCATCACATTTTACCCATAATGAAATAGTATATGATGATAAATAATCAGAAAAATCCTCTTTTACATATAACGCATTTGTGCCATTAAAAATTGCTTCATTATTTTTAAAAGAAACAGTTCCGTTATCAATCTTACAATAATCTAAATCATAGCCATTATTAGTACTATCCTTTAAAGGATTATTACTATTAAATTCATAATGAGCAACAAGCTTTCCATTTTCACTTACCTCTTCATCCTTTAAGGTATTATCACATGGCTCATTACTTACTATATTACTTTCATTTTTAACATCTTTTATTTCGCTACTTGTTAAAGCTTTATTATAAATTCTTACATCAGCAATTGAACCTTTAAAATGTGTATCCACTTCAAACCAGCCATCACCACCATAATTTGGAATACTTCTTCCACCAAGTGAAAATACTGAAGCAAATTCATTATTATTTTTCATCGTAAAACTTTCACTTTTTCTATTTACTGTTGAAGTCAAACTTCCATCAACATATAAATATGCTTTACCTTCACTATTTGAAGCTACTAATGTATAAAAATTCCATGCATTGGCTGTATATTTTGTTAAAATATCATCTTCACCAGTACCACCTCTAAAGGAAATGTTTTGATTGTCCCAATATGTAATTCCAAGCCCATCACCACTAAAGCCTGTGTTTATAAAATAGCTTGTTTGATAGCCCTCACTTCTTCCCCAAAATGAAATTGTAAAGTCATTTGTTAAGCTATCAACAAAATCAGAGGTAGTGTTATTTAAATAACTTGCATAAAGCACACTATTTCCATCAAAGTTAATACCATGAACACCTTTACTTATTCCACTTCCATGAGTTAATAAATTATTATTATTTCCTGATACATCCTTGCCAAAATATGATTCATCTTCAAATGTATAATGAGCTATTAATGTCTCATCTAAGGCATTTACATTTTTAAAAGATGATATTCCATTTAAAGGAATTAGTAAAAAGGCTAACAAACTAGTTAATGCAATTTTTTTTGCTTTCATAAATTTTTTTCTCCTTTTCTATAATGTTTTTATCTCTTTTCTTTTTAAACAAATTAAGAAAGCAACAGCTAATAAATATAATTGAGGATTAATAAATCCTTTACAACCTTGTTTGCTATTATTTACATCTTTATAAACAATCTTAATAGTTAAATTAGTATTAACATTATTTAAAACAAATGTATTATCATTTATTTCTATTATATTTCCATTTACCATTACATAATCAATTTCAAAATTTTCTTTTACATTAATAATACCAATAATGCTTTCATTGCTTGAAAATTCATTTTGTGAAAGCTTAACTTCTCCACAATTATTATCATTAATAACTTCAATATTAAACTTACTATCGTTTTTTAGTTTTTCATAATTGATGATAATTTTACTATCGCTATTAATTTTAAAAGTTGTAAACATATTTCCATTAATAAAAATTTCTTTACCATCTTGAATTACTGATTTAATTTTATAACCATTTTCAACATTTACCTTAATTGTTACATCCTTTCCTTCTTCTACATAAAATTCATTTGCTGTAGACAAACTACCATGAAGTGATGAAACATTAACTTTATATTTTGTTGCTGCAACCGCTAAATTAAATGGTGCTAAAGGTAAATCAAATTTATTATAAATATAATTAAAGCCACCCTTACTATCATATTTTGAAGTGTTTGCTAAATTAAAATAACGAACTCTACTAACTTTTCCAGTAAAGCCATCTAAAATAATTGAATTGTTTAAAATAGTAGCATTAGCTTTTTCCCATTTTCCATCAACTAATACCTCAAAGCCATCTATTTCACCTTTATATTTAGTTTTTAAACTATCATTATTAGATACCTTTAGTGTTATTTTATTATTTTTATATGTTATGCTTGTAGGATATGGCGATACGCCAGATGCTTCTTTATCGTTATAAACATATTTTGAGGCTATTCCAGCAGCACGAGTAGCAAATACATATTTATCCTTTTGTGGATGGATATCATGATATTCACCAAGATCAATACCACAGCAAACATATAAGTTTTCTACTTCTTCAGAAACCTCCCATTGAGTTTTCCTAAACTCAACCCATTCATTTATATCATATTGCGGAAGTTGAGCAATAATAAAGGCTAAATCATCATTATTAAACAATACTTTCATATCCTTTACATAACCCTTTAATTGATTTTTATACATTGCTGGATAAAAAGCATTATCCTCGCCTTGATACCATAAAACACCTCTTATTGAAGTATTTCTAACTGAATAATTCATACCATAATAATATTCAGTATCATATTTTCCATCATTATTATTTATTCTACTTCCAACATCTTTAATAGTTTCTTTTGATAGCCATTGTTCAATACCACTTCCACCAATTGCAGCACTTATAATTCCAATTGGAACATCTTTGCCTTCTTGATTCTTTAAGTTTTCCTTTAAATTAAGAGCAAATGATGTTGCAAAGGCTGACATATAAAGTACATCGTTATATTCTTTAGCTTCAAGCCATTTATCTGTATAAATATCTATTGGTTCAAATGAAGAATACATACTTCTTTTCATAAAGCGAATATTTTCATAATTTGCTTGCTTTAATTTATTTAAAGTATCTCCAGATGTTTGAAAAACATTAAAATCCATATTTGATTGTCCAGAGCAATACCATACCTCACCAACTAAAACATTATCATAAACAATCTTTTCATCATTTGTAGTTGTAATTATTAATTGTGTTGGAACAATAGATTCCTTTAGATTTAGTTCTATTTCAAAGCTTTCGTTATTAACTTCTACCATCTTTTTATCTTGTCCGACGAGCTCAGCGGTTACAAAAGTATTTCCAGCCATTCCAAACACACGACATGTGCCTCTTTGCAATACCATATTATTAGTAAAAACTGGAGACATAATTAATGGAAGTTCAGCATCACTTGATATTTGATAAACAACGCTTACTAATAATCCCTTATCATTAATAAACGAGGAATTTAAAATATAGCCATAGGCTTTACCCTTATTTCCACTATTATTGTAGCTTGACCATAAAATATCTACTATTTCTGTATTATTATTACTGCTATAAACTGTAGCTTTTTTTGGAAGATTCTTATAAATAAATTCACCCTTTAAAATCGAATTTACAACCAAATTATCACTATTTTCAATTTCAACTTTACTTAATGTTTCAGCATTTATATTTAAATCAGTTAAGGCTCCTTGCTTAATTTTATTTAATTGTGATGAAGTTAAAGCAAAATCATATATTCTAACATCATCTAAAAAGCCATTATAAAAATCAGTATGCCCACCACCATTAGTATGCGTAATTCCAAATAAAGAGAATGCCTGATCATTGTTTTTCATTAGTACCTCATTATTAAAATTTGCCACTTCTTTTCCATTTAAATAATAAATAATATTATTCGTTTTAGCATTTACTGAAACTGCAAAGTGCTGCCATTCGTTAACATTTTCTATTAAAAACCAATATTTAAAATGTCCATCACTAGCACCATTAATTCCTGATGTTGTATTAATATCTGGAACTAAATATAAGCCATTTTCATTTTTGATTAAAAATAATACAAAACCATCTAGTTTTTGATAATTGCCTGTACATAAAATTCTACTAGTTGAGGCTTCACTTGTTGGCTTAAAGAATAATGAAATAGTAAAGCTACTTAAATAATCAGAAAAATCATTTTTATCGGAAATTGATTTGGCATACATTGTATTGTTTTTAAAAGAAATACCTTTGTCTCCTTTAACAACATTGCTAGCATCACCATAAATAATTAAATCTTCATTACCAACTTTATCCTTAGCATAATTATTTTCATCTTTAAAATCATACCAAATTATTGGGCTAGTCATATTTTCACCTTCTGCTTTTAAAGTATTAGTATTAAAAATCATTATAAAAGCATTTAAAACACTTATTAATACAAGAATTATTGCTTTAATTTTGTTTTTCATAAATTTACTCCTTATCTATTGTTATATTTAAAGTAGAGCCAATTCCAACATCTTTAATTATATAAGTCATAGTAATAATTCCGTTCCAATCGCTTGGGGCATTTTCTTTTAGCTTTATAGTATAATTTCCAGTTTCACTATTACCCATATTTACTATTTTTTCAGCAACACTTCTATTTCCAAATGGTAAAGCATAATTATAATTATTATTAGCAATTGTATAATAAGTTGAATTTTTATAGCCATCGTTTGTTAAATAATCAATTTTTACTCCAAGTGAGCTTGTATTTGTTTTAATAAAATTACCAAACCCTTCATAGTTTAAAGATAGATTATTAGCATTTTCATCAACATCAATAATTGCTGAAATTGCACTTTCTCCAGTTAAATTATTAGCCATGCTTAATGTTGCAGTTAAACTATTATTATGTAAATCTGAATATGGATATTTGTTGCCTCTATCCTTATAGTAATATTCCTTTTTTAAAATAGTACCTATACTTCTTTCTTTTTCTATTTCATTTTGATTAGTATTATCATTAACCTCAATATAATAAGCCATATTACCATTAAGATTTAATTTTATATTTTTTAAATCCTTATTAGTAATATTTTCCTTTTTATATTTAATATATGGATAATCAATATCAGTAGCATAGGCTAAATTAGTACTATCAATTTGATAAACTGTAATATCATTTGCTTTAAATAAAATATCATTCAAATTAACTAAAACATCCTTATTTTCGTTAGTTTTATTATAAATAATTAAACCAGCGCGTGATTTATCAACTCCACTAAAGATTCCAATATCGTCATCATTATTATTAACCTTTACAACATTTAAAGGTAAACGAGCATAGGAATATAAAACATTAAAGCCAGGATTTTTTAAATAGCTATATTTATCTATAACACCAAAATATTCAGATAAATAACACGCCCAATAAACTTTAGTAATATCTGTTGCATCTAAAGCATAGTGTATTGAATCATACATTTTTGAAATATTACTTGTAGTATCATAAAGTGAATCTAATGAGCTAGCTGCATGATATTCAGTTACTAATTGTTGAACCTTACTTAAATCAATAGGATAATCAATTTCTTTATTTGTTCCATTTTGTGTAGAATTAAAGGCTTCTCTAATGCTATATAGCCAATATGAAAAATCAGTAGTGATATCATCATTATTTTCCATTGTTCCACCAACTTGGCCATAATAGTGCCAAGATAAAGCATCTGGCATAGCATTTTCACTTAAGCTTTTGCTCCAAAATCTTTTCCAGCTTGTCATTGTGCCATCTTCTTCAGTTTTCTTTTTATTAATAAATTCAAGTGGCCAACATAAACCAAGGGAGGAAATAGTAGCATATGGATCCGCATCCTTTATAGCTTTTGTTTGTGTAATTGAAGTATCAATAATATCACTCATGCTTCCACCCCAAAATGTCGTACCTAAATCAGGCTCATTCCATGTTTCATAAGTTAGATTTTTAATACCATTATTCTTTAAATATGAAGCTATATTATAGCAAATTTCATAGTAATTTTCCATATTTGGCTTTATCTTACTATTATTATTTGTTTGAGCATACTCAGGGATATCACACATTACAAACATTGGAGTTGTTTTGTTATTTTGTAATTTGTTAGCAATTTTCATTATTGAATCAAATTCATGAGCAGTAGTACCATTACTATTTTTTCCAATTAAAGAACCAATTCCACCATTTCCCATCATTAAATCAATTCTAAATTGCTCACTTTGTAAATCATCTAAATAAGATAGTGTTTCTAAAGCATTATCATTAACCATTCCAGGACCTGTTCCACAAAATTCCCATGTTGGACTAAACATATTAATTTTCTTAATATTTTGCACTTCGTTACCTATTTTAATATTAAAGTAAGCATCTATTTTACTAGTATTTGTAGTGCTTTTACAATTACTTAAGGATGCAAGTAATGGCAAAACTAAAACAATACTTATTTTTTTATTCATTAATTATTTCCTCCTTTTTTAAATGACAAACTAAGATTGTGTAATCATCATTAAAATTTTCAATTACTAAATTATTATCTTTTACTTTAAATGATGTATTTGTAAAACTATTAATAACCTTGTAATTTTTAATATCAATATTGCTTATTCTTTCTTGATATTTAATTGCATAATAATAAACAAGAATCTCATCTTTATATTTTTTGATTACAATAAAACTTTTATTAGTAAGGTTATTTATATTAGTTGATGGATCATAATTAAATATTACCTTTCCATTTTTAATAATGGGAGCTACATTTTTATAAAAATTATTGGCTTCTTTTAATAGCTCTTTTTGCCTTAATGATAAAGTATCATAATCACATGAATAGCAAATTCTGCCTAACATTCCCTTACTTAAAGCAAAATAGGTTTTATTGATTGAAAAAATATTTTTAAGTTCAACCCAAATTTGCAATTTTTTCGCACTAATAAATCTTAATAGACCCATGGCAATTACTAAACCATCATCAGTAAAATGAGCATCAGAAAATGAGCACATATCAGCAAATGATAATAAAAGTGGGGTATGCCTCATTCCTCCAGATGAACACATTTCGATAACAATATTTGGAATTTCTCTTTTTATTTTTTTATAAAATTCAATTACACAATCAATATGATTTTTTAAATTAATAGCATAATTATCATTTCCAATTCCTAAGCCAATATTTTCATTATAATCCGTTTTTAAATAGCCAATATTGTTATCCTTTAATAGCTTAATTACTTTTATAGTTAAATAATCAATAACCTCTTTTTTACGAAAATCTAAAAAGCATCTATCGCCATGAATAATTATTTCATTATCTTTAGTTAATAAATAATCCTTATGTTCTTTAAAAATTTTACTATTAGTTGAAACACTTTCAAATTCAAACCAAATACCTGGAATCATATTATTTTCTCTAACTAGATTTGAAAATTCCTTTAATGATGAAGGGAAACGTTCTATCGATACATCCCAATCTCCTAAACATTCAGCGCCATTTATCTTTTCAATATACCAACCAGCATCCATTACAAAGTATTTTACATCTAAATGTTTACTACTTTTTATTATAGGACGTAATTTTTCCATTGTTGGATTACCCATATTTAATAAATATTCATTAAATATTGTTGGCATTGATTCTTCATATATTGATTCATTTACAATCATTTTATTAGCATTTATTAAGTTATAGCAAGCCTCATTAAGTGATGAATTAACACAAGCTATTAAGGCTTCATTAGTTTTAAAACTTTCATTAACATTTAATACCTTTTTAAAATGACCAACTAATTCATCAGCTATTCCACCACAAAGATAAATGCTATTTGTATTATGAATCACCTCAATTTGCCAAGATGCTGCTTCATATAAAGATATTGCCCAGGTAACATTATTAATTTCATCGCTTATTGCCATAAATGGCAGGTTATTACGAGCAGGCATTGAGCCAACTTGTGATATTCTATGTCCTCTCATTCCATAATGGCTCCAGCTATCATATAAGCCATAATGGGAAGCTGTTTCGTAAATTAATCTTCCTTCGCCAGCCCAATTATTAATAATTTCATAAATCTTTAGTTTATCAGTATCATTATCCTTTATAAAAGGTGAAATTCCACCTATTACAATTGAAGGTAATGATGTTAAAATTATCGGCTCATTATAAATATTTTCTACCTCACAATGAATTCTTAAAACCTCTTCATCCTTATTAAATAAAATTATGTGTTTAGCTCTTATTTTTTCATTTTCAAGAATAGTAATTACTTCCTTTTTAAAACGATTTTCATTAATTTCTTGCGATTTCACCTTTAATGATGTAGCAGTTGAGGTCATATGTAAATAATCACCAGCTGAAAAATTTCTTGATTTATTATCATTATTTAAGGATACGTCAACAAGTGGAATAGGAGCATTGTGGCCAAATTGTTCATATAAATTAGAAGCAATTTTATCATCAATTACTTTATCTAGCATTGATGATGGAACAATACATATTGTTGTAATATCTTTAAATGTTAAATAAATAACACTAATATTATTAAATGTATGAACTATCTTTTTATATTTCATATAACTTACCTACTTATAGCTTATATTTATATGTACATATGTTCTATCATTAGCTGTAGACATTATAGCTGACATAATAAAGTACATTTTTTCATTTTCTTTAAGATGATATTCAAATTCATTTTCATAGGATTTTATTTCATTTCTTAGTGTTGTTGAAAGTAAATAACTAGAATTATCACTGGCTTTTACATAAAAAGCCACACCATCACTACCAACATTTTGCAGTTCTAATAATTCAAGGTTAACCTTTACTTTAATAGTTGAAGTACTACTTGCTGTAAAGCAAGCCATTATTTCATTATTAGTTGAAGGCATCCATTGATCCTTTTGAATTTTTCCTTCGCCTGAATAATCTAAATATTTACCATTTAAATCGTTATAAACCATCATTTTTAATTCATTTTCAACATCACCACATAAATAAGACCAATTATGATAGTTTTGCCTATTTGCATAATCTAAAATATTATCATAAACTTCATTTTTTATTGACTGATTATTACAACTACAAATTGTAAAAATTAATATTAAGCTTAATAAATTTTTTTTCTTTTTGTTTTTAAGTAATAATAAAACTGCTAAAACTACAAATGAAATGATCATACCATATGAAATATTACCTTTGCAGCCTTTAGTCTTAGCCTCTTTATCATAATCCTTATCTACCTTAATAATGTCAAATAAATCAGCTTCCTTATTTACTAAATTTAAGTAATTAATAGCTTCTTTGGCAATTTCATTACTTTTCTTTGTCTTATAATAAATATCAATATTTGTTGATAAAGCATCACTTGAATTATCATAATGCTTACCGCTATTTAAAGACATAATTATTAAATCTCCAGCCTTAACATTAATATTTAATAGATTATCTAATTCATGCCTATTATCATCAGTTCCTAAAATATCATTATTATAAATTATCTCTTCATTTTTTAATATTTTAAAATTAACTCCATCACCATAAACATTTTGATGCCTTATATAGCCTTCAATATTAATAATTCCATCATACCTACAAACAAATATTTTTAAGGTATTATATCTATTTGCTGGATGCATATAATCAACACCAATTTGTAAATAAGGATATGGTCCATGATAAGCCATAGAACCATCATTACAATTTCCAAATTCCATTAAAACATATTTATTATTAAAGCCATAGGCATAAAAATAATCATTTGTTCCTTGAATATTTGAATAATATTTACTACCATCAATTACTCTTGAATCACCAAGAGAATTTCCATAATCAATACCATCAGCTATTTTTTCATATGTTACATTTGTTATTAATGTAGTTGAATCATTAGCATCTGTTTTATTTTTATTTATAGAAATAAATAATAAATCCCCTCTTTTTAAGCTTACATCCTTTAAATTGATTTGAATATTTTCTTGCTTTAATAAATAATCATCTAAAATGCTTGTATAATTTGTATAATTTCCATCTTCTTTAATATTTCTTCTACCAAATTTAATAACTACACCATCGCCTTCAACTGCTTCATGAATTAATGAGATATTCATTGAAAGTTTTATATCAGCTGCAGCTCTATAGGCTTTAATTACATCTCCATTAATTCCTGGATGTGATGAATCAGCATTAATCATAGCATATGGCTCTCCATTAAATTCAAAGCGTGTTGTATCCTCATTGTAATTCATTTGGTAATATTTACCATTTGCATCACCATAAAAGTAATAGTAGCTATCCTCACCCTGAGATAATGCAAATACTTTATTACTTTTAATATTTATAAATAAAACTCCTAGTAATACTATAAAAATTGATATTAAAATTTTTCTTGCTTTTTTCATAATTATTTATTCCCATTTAGATATTGATTATATTCATCAATAACCTCTTGCCCTTTATAATCAGTCAATACTTTGTTTACATATGCATTCCAATTACTATTAAATTCATCATTAAATGAATATAAATCCTCATAATTTACCTTAGTTAATTTATTTAAAGGGTCACTATAATACTTATCACCAGTAATAAATTCATTAAATTTTTCTTCACTATAATCATTCATTCCTTCAAAATATGAGACATATTTTGGCGTTTGAACAAATGGATGATCCTCATATACTGAATACTTTTTAGCTTCCTCCATTTGCTTATTTATTAATGAAGCATTAGTTGCATATGGTGAAAAATAATCAGCTGTCCAATTACAAAAATTAGAAAATGGATAGGCTGCATCATAACTAGCTACAGTATAATTAAATCCAGAATTATTTTTACCCATTAAGGAAACTCTTTCCTTATCTTTCATTTCATAATGAACGCCTTCAATTCCATAAACAAATAAGTCTTGCCCTTCTTTACTATATAAATAATCCATTAATGTTAAAGCTTTTTCAATTTTGGCTTTTGACATTTTAGCATTTATACAGGTTACTGTCCAAAAATTAGGATGACTTGAAATTCCACCCATTCCATTTTCATTTGTTGGTGGATTAATCATTTTAATAATTTTGCTAGCCTTTTCAATTGAAATATTGGGATTTGCTGATCTAAAACCAACAATAATGTTATTAAACCAGTTATGGCATTCAATAATTCCCACCTTCCCTTGACAGAACTTTGTTTGCTTATCATCAAAGGTATCAGTTTGCCAGTCAGGATGCATTATTCCTTCATTATGCATCTTATTAATAAATGAAACTGCTTTTTTAGTATTGTTTGTAATAATACTAGCATTATATTTATCATTATCCTTAACCATCATTTGATATCCACCGGCAAAGGCATTATAAATAAAATTATCACTCCACATATCACTAGTTGATGTATAGCCATATGTGTCATTTATACCATTTTCATCAGGATCATAAAATGTAAATGCTCTAGCTAATCGATAAAATTCTAAGATTGTTGTTGGATCTTTAAATTTATAGGTTGAAAGTTCATCCTCACTTGGAGTATGGCCTAATTCATCAGTTAATATTTGTGTTAGCTTTTCCTTTTTATTTAAGTTTTCTATCCAATCCTCTCTTACATATATTGAATGCTCTAAAGAAAAATTAGTAGGAATACTATATTGCTTATGGTTAACGTAATATAAATCCTCTAAAAACTTATAATTTTGTAAATGATTATATAAATTTTTATATTTAGTTTCACTTACATAATCAGAAATTGCTAGTAATGTTCCATTTTCAATCATCTTTTTATATTGATTTGGACGTTCAGGACCATAGGTTACAAAAACATCAGGAAGTTCTTCTGTATTAAATAATTTATTAATTGCTTCCTCATAGGCTGATGAATTAATAGTTTTAGCAATAATATCAGCATTGGTATTTTCTTTAATTTTTTGATAAATTGGACTGTTTGTCTTTTTAGCTGTATTAATTGATGAAATACTCCAGCAATAAATTGTTAAAGTGCTATCATCATTAACATTTTTACAAGATGTTAATAATAATGCTGTTAATAATGTAATAAGCTTTTTACTTTTTTTCATATTTTTTTCTCCTCTTTTTATTCTTTAATAGCGCCCATCATTGCACCCTTTACAAAAAATTTTTGTAAAAACGGATATGCACATATAATAGGTAAAATTGATATCATAACCATGGCAGCATTTTGCGATTGTGTAAACATCTTGCTCATATCTACATAACCATTTAAATCAACGCTACCTTGTTGATTCATTAAAACGTTTCTTAATTGCAAAGCAAGTGGGAATAAATCTTCTCTTAATGTTAAGAAAATTAGTGGCCAATACCAATCATTCCATTTAGCAACAATTGTAAACATACTAATTGTTACAATTCCTGCCATTGATAAAGGCACAACAAATTTAAACAGAACTTGTAATTCATTAGCCCCATCCATTTCAGCTGATTCAATTACCTCATGAGGAATTTGACGGAAGAAGTTTCGAAGCAAAATCATATCATATGAAGAAATAGCAAAGGGAATAATTAAAGCAAGTAAAGTATTATTAAGCTTTAAACCTTTCACAGTTAAATAAAATGGTATTAATCCGCCATCAAAAAACATAGTAATTAAAATAAGTACAAAGAATATTTTCCTTCCAGGCATTTCATCCTTTGATAAAACATAAGCTCCAAGTATTGAAAATATCATTGTAAAGGCACTTCCACATACTGTGACTAATAATGATATTAAAAACGAAATAATTGTTTGATCTTGAAACAAGATATATTTATATGATTCAAGAGTAGGATGCTTTGGAAATACAATATATTTAGCAGCTAAATAATCTTGTTGTGATGAAAAGGATAATAATAATTCATAAATAAATGGAAAGACACATATTAAGGCAAATAAAATCATAACAATATAAATTAAAACAGTGCCTATTCCATAATCTTTAATCCTTTTGTTATCTTTACTAGTCATATAATCCCCTCCCGTTAAGCTTTTTAATAATTGCATTAGCCATCATTAATAAAGCAAAATTAATAACTGATTTAAATAAACCTAAAGCAACACCGATTTCAATTTTTCCTTCACTAATACCAGTTCTATATAAATAAGTATCTAAAATATCAGCAACATTATAAACAGATTTGTTATATAAGTTAAAGATTGGATCAAAACCAGCATTCATTATGTTTCCTACTGCTAATATAAACATCATTACAATAATTGGGGAAATACAAGGAAGAGTAATTTTCATGGCTATTTTAAATTTTGAAGCTCCATCAATTTTAGCAGCTTCATATAGCTCTTGATTAATTTGTGAAATACTAGCCATATAAATAACAGTCCCCCAACCTGCTTCTTTAAAAATCGTACTAAAGATATATATAAAATAAAACCATTTAGGGTTCGTTAAAAATTCCTTTCTAGTTCCACCAAATTGCACTATTGCATTATTAATTAAACCATCTCCTGTTGCAAAAACAATTCTAACAATCTCCCCTATAATAACCCAGGATATAAAATTTGGTAAATAAATCATATATTGTATTGAATTTCTAATTCTTTTTATTTTTATTTCGTTTAAAAATAATGACATTATTATTGGAACTGGAAAACAAAATACTATTTTTAAGACACTTAATATAATTGTATTTCTTAAGGCTCTTAAAAATTGAGGCTCTATAAATATTTCTTTAAAATGCTTAAAGCCGACAAATTCACTACCTAATATTCCCTTACTTGGTAAATAATCCTTAAAGGCTAAAATAATTCCATACATCGGATAATACTTAAATATTATTAAAAATATTAATATTGGTATCATCATAATATAAACTGGCATATATTTTTTTATAAGTCTTTTTAACCGCTTCTTCTTTACACTCTCCATAATATTTTTCCTTTACTTAATTATGTTTCTTTCATTAATATTTTTATCATTATAAAGTTTTAATTGCAATTACTTAATAACTATTAATGGCACATTTTTTGTCATTATGAATAAAAACATTGCTATTTTTGGCAAAAAATGGTATATTAAATATAGGCGGTGATATAAATGAGCAACAACTATGATAATTTATGTGTTGAAGTAAATGGTTGCTTTGAAAAGCTATTTGATGAGTCGTTTTATATGGGAGCACACTATCATCCTAGAATTGAAATCATGTATAATGTTGATGGTGTTTTTGATTTTGAATATTATAAGTATAATGATTCTTTACCTATTATTAGTGAAGTGTTACCTCAATCATTTGTAATTATTAAATCTAATGTCATTCATAGATTAGTTCTTAATAAAAACGAAACATCAAGAATTATAAATATTGAATTTTGCTTAACTGATAAAAAAAATGAAAAACAAATTGGTGACAATGTTTTTCATGTAAATATTAATAATTTATTACAATATTGTAATAATTTAAAGGATTTCTTTTTTGATAAAGAGGATTATTATATTATAAATGATGATGGTTCATTTGCTAAATCCTTAAGAAATTATTTAAAAATAGCTAGTAGTGTTGAAAACATTAATGAAATTAAGCTTCAGCAATATTTATCAATGTATCAGCTAATTATTGAGTTTAGTAGATGCTTTAATAATGATAATAAAAAGAAAATTGGAAGCAAATATATAAATTTAGCTACAAAATATATTAAAGCTAATTATAATAAGAAAATATATGTTGAAGATATTGCTACAAATGTTGGAATTAGTAAGTATTATTTACAAAGATTATTTAGAAAATATTTAAATATTTCTTTACTTGATTATATAAATGAATATCGTATTGATATGGCTAAGCAATTTATGCAATCATCTGATGTCTTATTGATTGATTTATATAAGCTGGTTGGCTTTAAAAGTAGACAGGCCTTATTATATGAATTTAAAAAGAAAGAAAATATTTCATTATTATCATACAAAAAAAGCATCACTAGAAAGGATGTAAATATTCCTCCTTCTAAAGATGCTTGCGATTCTACAGTTGAAATAAATCAACCATAAATATAAATTAAATTATTATTTTTTGATGGTGTATCGACCAATCGACCACTTTTAAAGAAAAAAAACATTATTAGAAATGTCTATAAAATTCTAGTAATGTTTTTTTACTTTTTAAATTATTTGTTATAAAAAACCTTCATTGCTTTTAAAACATCCTCTTTCATTTTTAAGGTTGCATAGGATGCAATTTCATGATAGAAGGTAATATCTGTATTAACTATTTCTCTTGCAGCCATTACTCCTTCTTTAGCCATATAAGAATAATAGTTAATTTTTCTAACACCACGTTTAATAGCTTTTTTATAATCTTCATGTGATACACCAGAACCACCATGCATTACTAAAGGAATATTACATAATTCATTAATTTTACTAATTCTTTCAAAATCAAGTTCAGGTTTAACCTTATAAATACCATGAGCTGTGCCAAATGAACATGCAAGGGCATCAATTTTTGTATCTTCAACAAAACGCTTAGCAAGTAAAGGGTCAGTATACATTTCTTCTTTACTTAAAGGCTTACTATCTCCTGCTTCTCTTCCACCAAGTATACCAATTTCTGCTTCAACTGAGACATTTTTAGCGTGAGCTAGTTTTACCGTTTCTTTAGTTAAAAATACGTTTTCATCATATGGTTTACTTGAAGCATCAATCATTACTGAAGTAAAGCCTAAATCAATTGCTCTTTTTAAATATGTTAAATCCTCGCAATGATCAAGATGAACACATACTGGAACTTTAGCATTTTTTGCCATTAATAGCATAATAGGTCCTACTATATCAAGTGGTGCATATTCTTCATGGCATTGAGCATGCATTATAATTACTGGAACATTTAAGGCTTCAGCAGCACTTAAAACAGCAATCATATTTTCAAGATTTGGAGTGTTAAATGATCCAATCGCTACATCATTTTTAATAGCATAATCTAAAACATAATTTAAATTTACCAACATAATTAAATTCCTCTTTTCTTAAAATTTATAAGTATTATCTACTAAATTAACCTCAAATGAAAATGATTTAGTTTCATTAACATCAATATATTCAAGAAGTCCTTTCTCTTTAATAATACTTCTTCCATCAGGAGTTGTATTACCTGGTTCTAAGCCTAAAACATAATCTCTTATTCCAAGCATTTTCCATTGTGTTAAATAATGTAAAGAATTACTATCAAAAGTCAATACAATTCCTTGATTTAGTAAAGGTTGATATAGCATTACCTTAGCTTTATCTTTAAAATAATGATAATAGCATTTTTCTTCTTCGTTTGCTTTTGGTTCATGAATATTTAAATAATTATCAATATCGTCTAAAGCATGCTCGTTTCTAGCTTCAACCTTAGAGGAATTAATCTTTAAAACGCTATTTTCATTTAAAAATGGATAACCTATATTAATATGATATAAAAGCTGAAGTGGAGTTTTTGTATCTCCTCTATTGCTAATAATATCATTGATAGAAAATCTATTTTCTTTTTTAGATATTTTTATAGTTCTAGTAAGCTTTAGTTTATAAGAAAATATTGTTTCATCAAGTACTTCACCAATTAATATCATTTCATCGTCAGTATCAATATAATTAGCATTAATAACTGGTATATTGCTATAAGTTCCATGAAGTGGTAATTCTTCATTATCGTCTATATTATAGCTTCCTACTTGTGTTAATCCACATGTTGTTAAAAAGCCAGCAGCAAAAGATTTTAAAAAGCCGTTTTTCTTATCATCATAGTACTTACTTGAAACAATACCATTAGGAGTTAAATAGCTAACATTAACACCTTTTATAGTTAATGAAACAATATCAAAGCCTCTATCTAAATTAATGCACATTTCAAGACCTTTACCATTTTTAACATGCCAGATTTTTACACCACTTGCCTTACCATTTGTTAATATATATTCTTCTTTTCCAAAAAGTTGAAATTCATTTCCGATATAATTAATCTCTTTCATTATCTTACTTCCTTTAATATTTCATATAATTTTTTATATTTTTCATATTTAATTAAGTATTTTTGATGCTTACTTTGATTTGGGGTAAACACCTTTTTTACTTTTATTAGTTTTTCTTGGCCTTCCTTAAAATCTTTAAATAGCTTTAAGGTTGTTCCAACAACTATTGCACTACCTATTGTTCCACTATTTAAGTTTTCAAGCTGATAAACATTTATATTAAAAATATCTGCTTTCATTTGAAGCCAAGTATCATTAATTGCTCCTCCTCCAGTAACATATAATTTATCTATTTCAATACCTATAGATTTTAATATATCTAGTGATATTTTCATTTCATAGCATAATGATTCTAAAGAGGCTTGATAAATTTCATATCTTGTAGTTGCAAGTGTTAAATTAATAATACTACCTTTAGCAAAAACGTCCATATATGGGGTTGATGCTCCGGCAAAATGTGGTAGTATTAAAACATTACTCACTTCTTCACTAACATTTTTATTTAAAATATCATAAATGTTAGGATTATCTTTTAAATCATTAAAGTAAGTATCAATTACCCATTTAATTAAAGCTCCGCCTGTTGTAATTAAACAATAACAAACATTGCTATTTTCTTTAACATATGGAACTATTCCATAACCATCTTCATATAAAATATTGCTTTTTAAAATGTCTTTAAAATTTATTGTTATACATTCACAAGTTCCACAGCCATCAACAGCGCTTTTATAATCATAAACATTAGCACCAATGGCATTAGCGATTTGATCATGAGCAATATTAATAATTGAAACATCATTTTTAAACTTTAGCTTTTCTTTTAAAGAATCTTTTATATTAGATGCTATAGTTCCAGTTTTAACAGGCTTTGAAAACAAATTAGCATCAATATTTACCTTATCTAATATTTCCTTTGACCAGCATCTTTTATTAACATCAAAGCATAATGTTCTACTTGCTAAGGAATAATCAATTTGTCTAACATTTGTTAACTTATAAACGACAAAATCTTCCATTAATAATATTTTGTTAACTTTTTTAAAAATATTAGGATAATTATTTTTTATATACATAATCTTAGGAAGAGAAAACATTCCTTGTCCGATTTGACCTGTTATTTTTCCAAGTCTTTCTTTTCCAATTATTTCTTCTAATAATTTAGCTTCTTTATCACCACGGGGATCACTATAAAGCATTGACTTAAATAAAATATTATCATCTTCATCAAGTAAAACAAATGTTTCACCAAAAGATGTTATACCAATAGCTTTTAATAAAGGATATTTGTTTATTGCTTTACCTATTAGCTTTAATACAGTTTCATAGACTAAATTAGCATCAATTTCATGACCTGTTTCATCTCTTTTACTATCATATGCCAAAGAGAAGCTATCCTTTTGTAAATAGTCTTCAAAAATAGTTATTTTACAATTCGTTGTTCCAACATCAAGTCCTGCGTATATCATAATTATTTATCAATATCTACTAAATCGTAATGTAAATATGTATTGAAGGCTTCATCTAATACACTCTTTAAATTTCCTACCCCAACAGTTGTATGGTGCTTAAAGCCATTACGAGCCAATTTAATTAGTTTATCTTGTAAATTATCAATTTTTGCAACTCCTCCACAGCCAAAGAAGCTTTTTTCGATTTCATCATTTGTAAATTCACCAGTTGCAGTATAAGCAACTAGCTTTCCATCTTCTGTCTTACAATTAGCAAATGTCATTTTAAACGAGGCAATTCTGCCTTCATTACAGCCCCAACCAGATCCTGGATCTGTTTTATTAAACATTTTATGCTCTGTGACAATTCCTTTTTCCTTCATTAATGATTGTGCTACTGGCCCACAATGGAATAAGACAACTTTATTTAAATCAGTTCCATAATTATTATTCCAGTCTAAGCAAGCTGTTGGCTTTAAGCTTGCAAGGCTCATAGCTCGCATAGTTATTGCACTACATAAATCTATTTCGCAACTTGCCACAATTCCTCTATCATTTAATTCCGATAATAATACACATGGGCAAACGCGATAATAAGTTTCCATTTCATTCCAGCATCTTAAAGTAATTGCATCTAAATGATACTGTTCAATATATTTATCAATTACACAAGAAACCTTAGCAAGGGTTAAAATTCTTTCGCTAGGAACCTTACTAAAATCAGTATAGTTCTTTAATCTTTCTATTTTAGCAATCACTTTTATATCATTATCATTTAATTCATCAACAAAATGGAAAAATTCAGACATATCAAAGCTTTCAACAGTTATTCCATATTTTTCTAATGCTACTTCATCAAATCTTACAGTTTTAAAAGCTGTTGTCCGAGCGCCAAGACAGCCAATAGTAAATCTTTTCATTCCATTTACCACACGGCAAATGGCAGCAAATTCATCTAAATTTTCTTTAAATTCATTGCTTAATGGATGTACAACATGTGGCTTTAATACAGTAAATGGCACATGATATTGACTAAAAACATCAGTAATTGAAAATTTACCACAAAAAGCATCACGTCTATGAGCAAAATCCATTTTATTAATTTCATCTGGATAAGCTTGCATTAAAATTGGAACGTTAGCATCACGTAATGCAGTTATTGCACCATTTTCATCAATAAAAATTGGCATACATAAAATTACACCATCAAATTCTCCTTCATGTTCTTTTAGCCAATCATGATAAAGTCTTCCTTCATCACGTGTTTCAACTGCCCCATATCTAGTTTTATTTTCATCCATTACAATGTAATTATAACCAGCATCAGTTACGGCCTTTATCATATCACGTCTAGCATCAAGTATTAATTCAGAAGGCATAAAGCCTCTATTACCAAAAAATAAAGCAAATGTATTTCTCATATTAAATATTCCTTCCTTTTATTAATATTGTATTAAGAAATATGTTAATAAAATAGAAAAAAAAGTTCGGATTTACTTTAAATTTGTCCGAACTCTTTTTCTATATTGTACAGCGCTTTGCTTGACCTCCTCTTTAAAGACCTTACAAAAATAATTATAGTCATTAAAACCAACAAGAGAAGAAATTTCATTTAATGATTTATTAGTATTTACCAGTAATTCCTTGGCCTTTTCAATTCTTTTTTCCTTTAAGTATCTAGCAATTCCCTTACCTATATATTTATCCATTGTAGTATAAAATGTTGTTTTACTCATATTAAAATATCTTGTAAAATCATAGACATTTAAGGAAGCATTATCAATATTTTTACTAATAAAATCATTTAGTTCATTAATAAATTTTTCTTGCTTTATAGATATAAATTTTTCACTTATTGTATATTTAGCTAAAGCAATTAATATTGTTGAAACACTAATAAGCTTTTCGTCATCAACATAAGCTATTTCATCAACCATTTCCTTAGTTATGTTATTAATTATAAAATTATGATTTTTAATTTTAATATATCTTTCTTCTTTATTTTTTATATTAGTCACTTGACCAAACATAATAAAGCCTATTATTGTATCATCAATTTTTAAATTAATCATTGATTCAATTAAATTAGCATGGCACGTATACGTATATAGCTCGTTTGTTTTTAAACAATGCTCAAAAGCTTTTTTATTTGACATCATACATTTTTTATAGCCATTTTTATCATTTTGAATTAAAGAGCAAAACTTACAATTATTTAAAGGATAGGAAATTACCTCATTATAATTAATATCAAAAATAGCTATTTTAATGTTTGTTAATTGATAAAAGCTTTTTAGCAATCTATTTAATTTATTAAAGTTAAAATTTAGATTCATATACTACCTCATAGGCATCACATTATATTATGACTGCAAATACATTTTTATTGTAGCATATTTATATTTTTTTTACATTAATAATTCATTAAAGTAATCAATAAATAAATCTTTAAATTCAATTAAATCAACATTATCTTTTACTACTAAATCAAACATAGCACTTTCTTGATTTGGCATTTTTATAATAAGTTTACCAACAATTTCATTAGCTTTAAGTGGGGCTTTAATATCATTTAGTTTCACTTCTTTTATTAATAAATCTCTTGAGAATTCTTCTAAAGTTATTAAATTAATATCCTTATTTGTAATAATATCATATGAATCATTTTTAGCTTTATCAATTTTAATTTTACAAATTACATCATCTTTATTATATAATTTATATGATTTAACCTTACTAAATCCATAGTCAAGTAATTTTTTAGTTCCTTCATTTCTAGTTTTTGATGTTTTGCAATTCATAATAACACTTACAAGTCTTATATTGTTACGAACAGCAGTTGATGTTAAACAAAAGCCAGCTTTACTTGTAAATCCGGTTTTTAAGCCATCCATTCCTTCGTAGAACTTAACCATTTTATTAGTATTAACAAGCCAAAATGGTTTTTTAGTATTTTCCCTAATATAGCCGTCATACAATGATGTATATTTTAAAACTAAATCTTTATATTTTAATAATTCTAAAGCGATTTTAGCCATATCTACGGCACAGGTATAATGATTATCATCATCAAATCCTGTTACATTTACAAAATTAGTATTCATCAATTCTAAAGTTTTTGCTTTTTCATTCATCATATTTACAAAATTAGCATTAGTAGTTCCAACTAATTCACTTAAAGCATACATGGCATCGTTTGCACTAGCAATGCATACACATTTTAATAATTCATCAACTGATATTCTTTCAAGTGGCTCTAAAAACACTTGACTTCCACCCATTTTGGCAGCGTCAAATGAAATTGAAACCATATCATCAAGTTTAATGTCATTTTTATCAATTGCTTCACAAACTAATAATAATCCCATCATTTTTGTCATACTTGCTGGATGAAGCTTTCTTATTTCATCTTTAGCATAAATTACTTTTTTACTACTTTCTTCGATTAAATAAGCTGAAGTACAATCAATGTCTAAATCAATTTTAGAGGCATTAGCAATTTCACTTTCTTTTTTATTATTAATTCCAAAATGTGAAAATAATCCAACAGCCAATAAAAATATTGCTATAATTCCATATATTATTCTTTTTTTCATATCTATCCCTCTTTAAAATATATGTGAATTATAAAAATTTTAGTAATAAAAAATGCTAACAAATGCTAGCATAATTTATTTTATATATTTTTTAATGACTTTTTTAACATCTTTAGGAATAAAAAATGATAACTCTCCATCTTTATTATATAAAAAGCCCATAAATGATTGAATATCACTAGGATAAATTGAAACATTTGTGGTATTTTCATCAGCTAAAATAGTTTTAAAATAAATAACAGTAAATGGATCATCAGAGCTTAAAGATAATAAGTTATCAATTGAGCCTAAAACTTCTTCAACTAATTCGTTAACATCATCTAAGCAGTTATCCTCTAAATATTGCTTTAAAAAGTCTTTATTTAAGGAATTTAAGCAATCCTTTAATAATAGTGATGTAGGCTTTTTAATTAAATAATCATAAATATTAATTTGTTCATCCATATTAGTTAATAGTAAATGCATTTAAAATAGCATCATTAATTTCTTGTGAAAAATATTTATCAGTATAACAAGTTGCTAATACGTCACCAACATTAACAACATCATTATTCTTTTTCTTTAAGACAATACCAGCTGACATATCAATAACATCATCCTTAGTCATTCTTCCACCACCTAATAGCATACTACAATGTCCAATATTTAAGGCTTTAACATTCTTTATAGTTCCTTTTTTGTTAGAAATTATATCAAATGAGTATTTAGGTTGTTTAAATAATGAATAATCATCAACAATTCCGACATTTCCTCCTTGAGCCTTAACAAATTCTTTAAATTTATCTAAAGCTTTTCCAGAATATAAAATACCTTTTGCATATTCATGGGCTTGTTCATATTTTCTAAATTTTTTAGCTTCAAGTAAAAATTCAGCACAAATATGTAAGCATAAATCTGTTAAATCCTTTGGACCATGTCCTTTTAATGTTTCAATGCATTCAATTACTTCTAAAGAATTACCAATGGCATATCCTAAAGGCTCATTCATATCTGAAATAACAGCTCTTACCTTTCTTCCAAGTTTTTTCCCAACATATATCATAAGATTAGCAAGCTTAGTAGCATCCTTTTTATTTTTCATAAAGGCACCATCACCATATTTAACATCAAGTTCAATAATACTAGCACCACTTGCAAGTTTTTTTGAAATAATTGATGAAGCAATTAAAGGCATTGAATCAACAGTTCCAGTAACATCTCTTAAAGCATATAATTTTTTATCAGCTGGAACCATGTTTTTGCTTTGACCAATAACTGCAATACCTATTTTTTTTACTTGATTTAAAAATTTTTGTTGTGATAATTGTGTTTTAAAATTAGGAATTGATTCAAGCTTATCTATAGTTCCTCCAGTATGTCCAAGTCCACGTCCTGACATTTTAGCAATATTTAAGCCACAAGCTGCAACAAGTGGAGCTAAAACAATAGTTGTTTTATCACCAACACCTCCTGTTGAATGCTTATCAACGCAAACTCCAGGAATTGATGATAAATCATTAACCACACCCGAATTAAGCATTGCCCTTGTTAAATCAACTGTTTCACGATTACTCATATTACTAAGCTTAATAGCCATTAATAAAGCTGATATTTGATAATCTGGAATTTCATTTTTAGTATAACCATTAACAAAAAATTCAATTTCTTCCTTGCTTAAAGGCTTTTTTTTAGCTTTTTTTTCAATAATATCTATTATATTCATAGTGCTTTCTCCTTTTTAAATTCTTCTAATTGCTTTGAAATCATATCATGTGAGGCATTACTAAATTCTTTTCTGTTTACTTTATAATATTCAAAACTTAATGGCTCAAATACTTTTATTTTTACAATAGCTTTAGGATAAGTAAATAAGTTAAATTTTAATGGTGCTGTAGAATTATAAATGCATAGTAATACTGTTTCAACTTCACCATAATGAATAATTGTTGGAAAGGCAGCTTTAAACTGATTAACACAGCCATTTTTACTTCTAGTACCTTCAGCAAAAATTACAACATCTAAATTCTTTTCTTTTGCTAATAGGCCTGCTTGCTTACAAACCCTTAATGATTGTCGTGGGTCCTTTCTATCAATAAACAATGAATCAACAGCTAAGATATGATTTCTTAGAATTGGAATTTTACTATTTTCCTTTTTGGAAATAAAAATCAATGGTTTTGTAGATAGTTCAATGTAAGCTAAGCAATCAAATAAGCTTAAATGATTTGAAACATACACTCTTCCTTTTTCATGAGGCGCAGTAATAATCTCTTTGTTGATTACATCTAGTTTACATCTAGTAAATTTATTAACCCACATTGCCGTTTTACGTAAAACATTGTATCTTTGTTGTAAAGAATACTTATTTTTATGTAAACGCATATGAAATAATACTATTTGACTATATATTATTCGAGGAACTGCAAATATAATAAGTAACAAATACTTTATCAATTTTATTTCCTCCTAATATATGTTTTGATTACAAATTCTTCTTTATCTTCTATGCTTATTAAAGTAAAATCATCTTCAAAGATAGGAAAATAAGTATCACCTTGATATTCTTTTTTAACTTCTGATATTACCATTTTATCTACATAAGGTAGAGATAATTTATAAATTGTTGCCCCACCACAAACCACTAATTCTTCATCCTTATTTTGATATTCCTTTAATGTTTTAATTAAGTCATGAGTAATAGTTACATCCTTATGCTCAAAATTAAAATTATTTAATGTGGCAATAATTGTTTTTCTATTTTCTAAAACCTTTCCTATTGAAATAAAGGTTTGTTCTCCCATAATTAGAGTTTTGTTTAAAGTATAATTTTTAAAATGAATGAAATCCTCTTTAATATGCCAAGGAATTTTGTTATTTACTCCAATTACTCTATTTTTTTGGCAAAAGGCTACAATTAAGGAAATCATACAGCTATTTCTCCTTTAATTACTGGCCATGGATCATAATTAATTAATTCAAAATCTTCGAATTTTAATTCAGTAATTGATTTAGCATTATCATTTTTAATTAGTAATTGAGGTAGTTTTCTGCATTCTCTTTCAAGCTGCATTTTTACTTGTTCAACATGGTTAACATAAATATGAGCATCACCAAATGTATGCACAAAATCACCAAGTTTCAAATTACATACCTTTGCAAGCATCATCGTAAGAGCTGCATAAGATGCAATATTAAACGGAACTCCTAAGAATACATCTGCACTTCTTTGATAAAGTTGACATGATAATCTATCATCCTCATCAACATAAAATTGGACAAAGGCATGGCATGGCGGAAGAGCCATTTTATCAATTTGCGCAGGATTCCAAGCACAAATAATATGACGTCTTGAAAACTTGTTTGTCTTTAAATCATGTTCTAATTCTTTAATTTGGTCAACACCAAAGAAGTCACGCCATTGATGTCCATAAACAGGCCCTAAATCGCCCCATTTTTTAGCGAATTCATCATCATTTGCTACTTTCATGGCAAATTCTTTTATCGTTTCATTTTGATATTCATTACTCTTTTTATATTTTTCAAAAGGCCATTCATCCCAAATATGAACGTTTTGCTTTACAAGTGGTTGAATATTAGTAGAACCAGAAATAAACCATAATAGTTCAACTAATACACCCCTAAAAAAAACTTTTTTTGTTGTAAGTAAAGGAAAGCCTTCATTTAAATCATAGCGACATTGATAGCCAAATAAAGAAATTGTTCCAGTATTTGTTCTATCATGCTTAAATTTTCCCTTATTTAAAATGTCTTGGCATAACTTTTTATATTGTTCCATAAAATTCTCCTATTTTAATATGATAAAACATGCACCAATAGATGCATGTATTAAATTATTCTATAACTACTACAGCAACTGCTAAACCAGCATCATGCGATAATGTTAACCTAGCATTGGGAATTCCTTTAAACTTTGGCACTCCATTTTCGTCTTTATATATAGAAAAATCAGGTAAAGATATTCCATCATACTTATTTACACCAATAGCTTTTAAATACGCTTCTTTACTAGCAAGTCTTCCTGCCATAAATTCCATAGCTCTTTTCTTATCCGTTTTCATATAAGAATTAAACTCAACCATTTCTTTTTTTGAAAGAATGTTATTTGCAACCTTATTTGATAAGCTAGCAACACTTACAATATCAATTCCGATTCCCTTCATATAATTCACTCTCCTTTTAAGACAACGACTGTCATAATTGCGTTACACATTTTTTTAAAAGCATAATTAATATCATTTAAATTAATTTGCTTTACCTCATCAATTTCTAAAAAGAAATCATTACAAGATGTAAACATATCATAAACATAACTACTTGAAATACTGCTTTCAGTTTCATAAACCCTTAAAGTATTTCCATAATGAATCTTTTTTAATTCATTTAAGTCAGTTTCTGTCATACTTAATTTATATGATAAATTAAACACCTCTTTAAGCTTTGTAAGGATGTTTTTACAATTATCAGTTATATTATAAAATATTATGCAATCAAGGTCAATATTACTAATGACCGTGTAGTCAAATAAATTTGTTAAAATCTTATCTTTTAGCCACTTTTCTGATAATTTTCCACTACTTGCAAATAAATAGTCTAATATAAAATAATAGCAAAAATAATCCTTATCTTTAATATGCTTATTCTTTTCAGGGATTAATTTAAACAAGCATGCAAAGCGTGGAATAGATATTGTTGGTAAATAAAACTCTTTAAAATCCATCTTTACACCATTTGGTTCTTTTACACTTATTCCTTTTTTGTTGAAAATATTTCTATTTATAATTAAATTATCATTTAAAAATTTTTCAAGAGTATTAGGATTTATATTTCCACTAACAACTAAAGTTAAATTACTAGGGTCATAATATTTATCAAAAACTGCTTTAAGTGTTATTTCATCAATATCCCTTATATTTTTATTGCTTCCAATAATATCTTTATTTATTGGATGCTTAAAATAAGCCTGCTTTAAAATTTTACTATTTAGTATGGATTGTGGATCCTCCTCATACATTTTCTTTTCTTGCAAAATGATTTGCTTTTCATTTTCTATTTGCTTTGGGGTTGATGTAAATGCTGAAATCATTTTAAGGAAAATCTTTAAACACTCATAAAAATTTTCTTGAGTTTGAAAATAATATACTGTTTTTTCATATGTTGTATAAGCATTACTATTAGCACCAAGATTAGATAATAAATCACTAGCATCTTGATTTTCTATACTAAACATTCTATGTTCTAAAAAATGGGCTGTTCCCCATGGAATCTTTTTATATTTACCATTTATTTTTATTTTATTTATGCAATCAAAATGGCCAAAATTACAAACAATATAACAAGACTTAAAAGCAAATTCTTTTTTATATAAAAGAACCACCTTCATTTTGTTTTTTAAAGTTATCGTATATGTTGTTTCTAATATTTCTTTATAAAATGTTTTCTTCATAGCATTTCCTTTGCAATTACACCATAAGTTAAGTAAGTTAATTCCTTACATACATTAATAATATCATCTTTACTAATTGATAAATATTTGTTACAAATTTCATCCAAAACAAATTCTTTATGAATGTTATGATATATTTTTATCATATTTAGTGTTTCAAATAATGTATCATCCATTCCCTTCAAATCATTTATAATCATTTTTTTTGCCATATTTATTTCATCAAGTGTTATATTACCAGCTTTTGCTAAGTTAATTTGATTTTTTACTTCATCAATTACCTTTAAGACATTATCATTTGAAACAGCCGTAGTTATTAAAAAATAACCATAATATGCTGAATATGATGATGAGATAGAATAGCAAAGGCCTTTTTCTTCTCTAATAACTTTATTAAATTTTGAACTTAAATTTCCTGATAAAATTATTTTTAAAAGACGGAAAGCATAGTTTCTTTCATCATTAAATAAAATAGGAATTCGATAAAGTATTACAAGTTTAGCTTGCTTTACATCTTTATTTATAATAATTGGCTCACATTCTTTATTTAAAATTAATGAAAAAACATCTAATTTATTATTTTTGACCTTTTTATGTAAATAATAATTTTTTATTATGGAAATTACATTTTTATATTTAACATCTCCAGAAACATAAATATCAAAAGGAGATTTAATTATATCTTTGTAATATTTATAAATATTTTTATTATCAAAGCTTTCAATTACATTATAATCTCCTGTTTTAAATGCACAAAGTGCACTTTTTTTATCATTTGATAATTTCTTTTTTATTTCATTAATAATATACGGAAAATCATATTCTTCGTTGCTTTTAGCATCAATTAGGCAATTTTCTTTACAAATGTCAAAAATTTCTTCATTAAAGGTTTTATCAATTATATAAGGATCATAAACGATTTCATGTAAAAGTTTTATTGCTTCTTCAAATAAAAAATGATCATTAAAAAACTTAGGATTAATAATATTGGCATAAACATCAAAGGCTAATAATTCGTTAACATAATTTATCTTTATTCCTATTACTCCACCATATAAGCTTTCTACCTTTTTGTTTAAAAGTTCAATACTTGGGTAATTAGAAGAACAATTTCCTAAATACTTAGCCAAAATATTATTTGCAGAAATCTTTTCATAACTATATTTTTGCTTGTAAACTACACTAATTGTTATTGATTTAAATTTGTTACATTTGTTAATATATAAATTATTAATTTTTCCAAGTTTTACATGCTTAATTTTCTTCATATTCGTCATCATCGTTTGAAACTAATACATCTCTAGGTTTAGATCCATTTTCTGGCCCTATAATTCCTTCTTCTTCAAGCATATCTATAAATCTTGCGGCCTTTTGATAGCCAATTCCAAATTTTCTTTGTAAATATGATGTTGAAGCTTTTTGCTCTGTTATTACTAAATCCTTTACTTGATTATATAAATCATCATTTGTTGAATCATTGTCTTGCTGTTGGCTTACCATGTATTTAAGTTTTTCTTCATCTTGAATTTCTTGTTCGCTTCTTAAATCCATAAATTTTGGATCATATTGTGGAGGAAGTTGATTTTTACAAAATTCAACAACATCATCAATTTCCTTATCAGACACATAAACACCTTGAACTCTTCTTAAACCAGTAAAATCTGGAGTTATTAAAAGCATATCCCCATTATTTAATAGTTTTTCAGCACCACCACAATCAATAACTGTTCTTGAGTCAACAAGTGATGATAACCTAAATGTCATACGGCATGGTAAATTTGCTTTAATACTGCCCGATATTATATTTACATCTGGTCTTTGTGTTGAAAGAACTAAGTGAATACCAGCTGCTCGTCCAAGTTGTGCAAGCTTTTGAATTTTTTCTTCAACTATATTTTTGCTCTTGCAAAGCATAAGCTCAGCAAATTCATCAACAACTAAAATAATAAATGGCATTTTTTCCTTTTTTTCAAGTTCCATTTTTTCATTATACGAAGCAATATTCTTTACACCAACAGCTGAAAAATAGGTAAATCTTCTATCCATTTCCAAGCATAGTTTTTCAAGAGCAACACGTGCTTTTTCACTATCAGTGATAATTGGACATAAAAGATGTGGAATGTCTTTATAAAATAACATTTCAACCTTTTTTGGGTCAACCATAATAAAGCGGACTTCATTTGGCTTATAATTCATTAACAAACTTAATATTATTGAATTAGCACAAACTGATTTTCCTGAGTTAGTGGCTCCACATATTAAACAATGTGGCATATTACAAATTGCAAATGATAATGGCGTACCTGTAATATCTTTACCGATTGGTACATAAAGTTTTTCTTTTTTCTTTGGCATTGTCATGATAACTTCTTTTAAGCCAACCATTGCTCTATGAACGTTAGGAATTTCAATACCTATTGCTGCTTTACCTGGAATTGGAGATTCAATACGAACTGAACTAACTCCTAATGCTAATTTAAAATCTTCTTGCAAATTAGTAAAGGAATTCACTCTTACACCTGGGGCTAATGCTATTTCAAAACGAGTTACTGATGGTCCTATAACATAAGCATTTATTGTAGCATTAACATTTAATTCATGCATTTTTTCAAGTAAAATTCCAGCTTTTTCTCTTGCAATTTCTTCGTTTAAATCATTTGTACCATCAGATGAATAATCCTTTAATAAATATAGAGGAGGAAGTTCATAATTAGATACATCCATTGTTTTATTCTTTGTTTCGTTATTTAATAAAGTTGTACTTGTTTCATCTATAGTTGTATTTAAATTGTTATTTAAAACAAAAGTGTTATTATCTTGTTTATCAAAGCTTATTTGTGATTTTACATAATCCTTTCTATCATTCATATCATATGGATTTTTATTTACTTCGATATTCACATTATCTTGTTTATCAAAACTTATTTGTGATTTCACATAATCTTTTCTATCATTCATATCATATGGATTTTTATTTACTTCAATATTCACATTATCTTGTTTATCAAAGTTTATTTGTGATTTTACATAATCTTTTCTATCATTCATATCATATATGTTATTTTTATGCATTGAATTTTCAATTTCATTAAAATCATCCATATATAAATCATTTAATTTGTTATTTTTTTCAACAATAATATTTTCATCATTCAATTTATTATTTTTATTATAAATTTCATCATCAAAAGTATTAAGCATACTCTCAAGTCTAGTTCTTCCAACTTGACTTTTATTATTATAATTATAGTTTTTCCCTTGAATATCAATAGTAGTATCTTCAATTAAATTATCACTATTATTTTTTGAATTTTTATTAGATTTTATAGATTCTTCTTCATCATACAAATTGTAAGATTTTATTTCATCATCCTTTTTATTTTTCATATTATTTTTTTCTTCCTGTAGCTTTTGTTTTTCAATGACTTTTTGTCTTTTAATTGCTCTTTTTTCTTTGTTTTTAGCATTAACTTTTTTGCACCATTTAATAAATCTTTTGATAAATGGACATAAAAATATAAATAATGCTCCAAATAACATTATTGTACTTATTGCAATAGTTATTGTTGAATTCTTATTAGTAATTGAATTTAATAACCCATAAACCATATAGCCTATCATGCCACCGCCAAGTTGCATTATGCTTTCTCTATCATTTGCTAAAATAAAACTATAATTTGTTTTAAAAACGCCATTCTCTTTACCAATATACTTATCAAAGCAATTAGAAAATGTCATTTCTGCATTTACTTTTGTTGAGGTAGCTAAGGATAGCAAAAACAATAGCATAATTACTAATAAAACATATTGAATAACACTAAATGCTATCCTATACTTTTTAAAAAGCAATAAAAAGAGTCCTACTATTAATAGAATTAACAATGCAATATAAGAAAAAGATCCAAATAAAAATGTCAGTGGCAGACCTAAAATACTTCCCATATGCCCTGATGTAAAACATAGAATACTATAAACTATTAAAAACAAACCAATTAATCTTAAAAGAGATTCATGTTGCTCATCATTAATCTCAACATTTTGGTTCATGTTGCTTCTTTTTTCTTTCATATCGCTCACCTTATTACTTCTTCTTATTTATTATAACATTTTTACTATAAAAATAAATATTTTTAATAAAAATAAAAAGAGTTCTTTAAACCACAATGGTTTAAAAAAACTCAATTTTATATTAGATTATTCTAGATTTTATATTTTCTTCTTACACTTGCTGTATAGGCTTCCGTTGGCCTGTTTTTACCAGTAAGTTCTGTTTGTCTTAAAGCTTCATACATTGCTTTTTCTTCACGTGATAATGATGTTGGGGTAACAATTGATAAATGTACAATTTCATCACCATATGAATCAGAATTAACAACTTTAAAGCCTTTATTTTTAATTTTTACTAAATCACCATTTTGTGCACCTGCTTTAACAATAATTGTTTCAACGCCATAAATTGTTGGAACTGTTAAAGTTGCCCCTAAAACTGCATCAAGAGGAGAAATTGGAAGTTCAATATGAACATTATTACCATCACGTTTAAATGTTGTTGAAATTTCAACTCTTACTTCAATATATAAGTCACCACATTCTCCACCATTTAAGCCTGGTTGGCCTTTGCCTTGAAGACGTAATTGACGACCACTACTAATTCCTTGAGGAATCTTTAATTCATAGTTTTCTTTTACCTTTTCATATCCTGTACCATTGCAGCATGAGCAACGATTTTTAATTACCTTGCCTGTACCATTACAATCAGGACATACTCTTTCAGTAACCATTTGCCCAAATAATGATTGTTGAGTTACACGGACTCTACCAGTACCACGACATTTACTACATGTTGTTATGTCACTACTTGACATAGCGCCAGTACCATGGCATTGATGACAAACCTTATAATATGTTAAAGGAATAGTTTTTGTAACGCCATTAACTGATTCCATAAAAGAAATATTTAATGATGAATAAGTATCTTCACCTCTCATTGGACCAGTTTTTGCAGATTGTCTACTGCTTTGACGAGCTCCTCCGCCAAAGAATTGAGCAAATATATCACCTAAATCAGAAAAATCAGCGGCACCATTAAAGCCGCCACCAGCGCCTTGATTAAATCCACCTGCTTGTGGATCCACACCAGCCCAACCAAATTGGTCATATTTAGCTTTTTTATCTGCATCTGACAAAATATCATATGCTTCTTGTACTTCTTTAAATTTATCAGCAGCTCCTGGCTCATGATTTAAATCTGGATGGTATTTTTTAGCAAGGCGACGATAAGCTTGCTTTATTTCGTCAGCACTAGCGTTTTTATTTATCTCTAATGTTTCATAAACATCTCTTTTTTCGGCCATATACATATCTCCTTTATACAAATTCAGGAGTGTAGAAAATTCCTACACTCCTAGTTATCTTCTTTAAATTAATTAAGCATTGATTGGTCCATCATCTTGTGGATTATTGTTATTTTGTCCATTCGAATCAGAATTTGGTGCTTGATAGCCTGCTCCTGCTTGTTGAGCTGCTTGTTCATATTTAGCAAACTTTTGTTCATATTCAGGAAGTTTGTTCTTTAATTCTTCAACTGGAAGGTTATTGATATCATTTCTTAAATCAGCAATATCAGCCTTTAATTGATTAGTTACATCTTCACTTACTTTATCGCCAACTTCAGCCATTCTTTGCTCCATAGAGTTGATGTAAGATTCAGCTTTATTCTTTGTTTCAGCTTCATCACGTCTCTTATCATCATCAGCCTTGTGAGCTTCTGCTTCTTTAACCATCTTATCAATTTCATCCTTGCTTAATCCACTTGATCCAGTAATTGTAATTGATTGCTCTTGGTTAGTATCTAAATCCTTAGCCTTAACTGCAACGATACCATTAGCATCGATATTAAATGTAACTTCAATACGTGGAGTTCCACGACGTGCTGGTCTAATACCTGTTAATTGGAAGTGACCAAGTAATTTGTTATCTCTAGCCATTTGTCTTTCACCTTGATATACTTGAATATCAACAGCTGGTTGATTATCTTCTGCAGTAGAGAATACTTGTGATTTAGTTGTAGGAATTGTTGTATTTCTAGGAATTAAAACAGTCATAACTCCACCTAATGTTTCAATACCAAGTGATAATGGAGTAACATCTAGTAATAATACATCCTTAACATCTCCTCTTAAAATACCGCCTTGAATTGCAGCACCAATTGATACAGATTCATCTGGGTTAATTGATTTATTTGGTTCTTTTCCTAATAAACGTTTAACTGAATCTACAACAGCTGGCATACGAGTTGAACCACCAACTAGCAAGATTTCATCAATTTGAGATGGATTTAGTCCAGCATCAGCTAATGCCTTCTTAACTGGAGCTTCTGTTCTATCAAGTAAGTTTTGAGTCATAGCTTGGAATTTAGCTCTTGTTAACTTTCTTTCAAAGTTATATGGACCTTCAGCAGTCATTGCCAAGAATGGTAGCATAATTGTAGTTTCAACCATTCCTGATAATTCAATTTTAGCTTTTTCTGCAGCATCTTTTAGACGTTGCATAGCCATCTTATCATTCTTTAAATCAAGACCTTTTTCAATCATGATTTCATCTAAAATCCATTTAGAAATAGCATTATCCCAGTCATCACCACCAAGGTTAGAATCACCGGCAGTAGAAATTACTTCGAATGTGCCATCACCAATATCTAGGATAGATACATCAAATGTACCACCACCTAAATCGTATACTAATACTTTTTCATTTGATTTATTTTCCATACCATAAGCAAGTGCTGCAGCTGTAGGTTCTGAAATAATTCTTACAACATCAAGGCCAGCAATTACACCAGCATCTTTTGTTGCTTGTCTTTGTGCATCATTGAAATATGCTGGAACTGTAATAACAGCCTTTTCAATTTTGCATCCTAAATTATCTTCTGCATACTTTTTCATATATGCTAAAATCTTAGCACTAACTTCTTGTGGAGTTAAATCCTTATTAATACATGAAATGTGAACCTTTTGGCTTGTTCCCATTTTTCTTTTAATTGAATAAACTGTATCTGGGTTAGTAACCATTTGACGCTTTGCAGCATCACCAACGATTTCTTCACCATTAGCTTTAAATGCAACAACTGATGGAGTAGTATTCTTTCCTTCTGGATTTGGAATTACTTTCCATTTACCATCTGCTTGCATATAAGATACAACTGAGTTTGTAGTACCTAAATCGATACCGATAATTACATTATTATTGTTAGCCATAATATTTTCCTCCTAGCATGAAGCCTACGCTTCTGCTTTATCTTCACTTTCATTTTTTACTTCTTTATTTTCTTCATTTTCATCTTTATTAGCTTCCTTTAATTTTCCAACAATTACTGTTGTAGGTCTAATTAGACGATCATGAATTTTGTAACCTTTACGAACAACTTTAGTTACTGTATCTACCAAAGATGGATCATCAACAACTTGTGTATCCATTGCACTATGTATTGTATGATCGAATTTATCTTTAATATTAACTTTTATTTCACTTACACCTTCGCTTTCAAGTGCTTGAACCATTTGACGATATACCATATCAAAGCCTTGAACATATGCTTGTACTTCTGGTGGTAAATGATCGCTTGCTTCAATCACTGTTGAAAACATTTCAAAACTTGGAATCAATTTTTCAGCAAGGTTTTGTGAGGCATACTTTAATGCTTGATGATATTCCTTATCATATTGCTTTCTTTGATTATCAAGATCAGCAATTGCACGATAATATTTATCTTTATACATTTCAAGTTGCTTTTTTAATTCTTCAACTTCATTTGTCTTTGAAATTTCTTCCTTTTTTTCTTTTTTTTCTTCTTTTTTATCTTTATGCTTCATAGAAGATTCTTTTTCATTAACTTCGCTCATCTATGATTCCTCCTTTTTATCTTTTTCTAATTCCTCAAGCTTATCGCTTAAGAACTCAAGGGCTTCAATTACTTGGTTATAATCCATTCTTGTTGGGCCGATAACGCAAACACTTCCACACTTTATATCATTTACTTTAAGCTTTGTTGAAACAATTGAGACGTCAGATAAATCATCAATTTTGTTTTCATTACCAATACTAATATTTATTCCTTCCTCATCGCTATCAAAGCTTTTCCAAATGTTCGTATTTTCTAAAACCGAAGCAATCTTTTTAATTTTTGTTATGTCATCAAAATCTTTTTGAGATAAAAGATTATTTTTGCCATAATAAGAAACTCTTTCTTTTGCAAATTTTAAGAATGTATTTGCAAATGCATTATATACAGATTCATAATTTTTAATATGTTCTGATAAAACTAATTGTATACCATCTAAAACACTATCGATTTGACTTAATTGTACTCCAAATATTCTTTTATTAATAATCTTTATACAATCTTGTAATTCTTCAATTTGTGATTCATTTGATAATGTAATTGTTTTATGTTCAACATATCCGCTATTAGTAATAAATACTACAATAGCTGTAAATGAATTCAATGGGATTAATTCAATTTTAGCAATTGTTTCATCTTTGCTATCAGGTCCCATTACTACTGAAACCAAATTAGTCATATTAGAAATTATTTGGCAGCATTCATCAATTATTTGATCAGTATGCATAACTTTACCATTTTCATCAATGAACTTGTTTAGTCTATCCTTAATTAGATTAGCTTTATCATTAGCACTACGTAAGTGTTCTATGTAATATCTATATCCTTTAGATGATGGTACACGCCCTGATGAAGTGTGTGGTTTTTCAATATAGCCATCTTCCTCTAAAGAAAACATTTCATTACGTATAGTTGCACTTGAGTAGTCAAGATTATAATTATCAATTAAAGTCTGACTGCCAACAGGCTTACCTGTTTTAATAAATTCTTCAACAATTAACTTAAGTATCAAAAACCTCCTTGATAACTCTTCCATTGTTTTCACCTCATTAGCACTCTTCCTTTTCTAGTGCTAACAATATTATACACTATTTTTTAGCACTGTCAACACTTAATTGCTAATTTTTTTTATTTTTTCTAATTTAATAATTGTAAATTATTATTTTTGAAAGGAAAAGAGATTAAATTGCTTTCTTATACTCACTTTGATATAATATAAGCAACAAACATATATAGAAATGGAGAAATAAAATGCAAAGTGTAAAAATTAAAAATAAAGCTTTACTTGCAATTAAAGATGCTTATAATGAAACATTAACAATTACTGATGATACAATCTCTTATAAAAAAACTTGGGCCATTAATAAATATTTAGTAAAAGATGAAAAAAAGAAAAATATAACTTGGAAGATTGAAGGCTTAAATAATAACGATTTATTAGAAAAACTTAAAGCGTTTGTAGTTTATAATCTTAATAAAGAAGCTGCAAATACCTATGAATGTGTTTTTAATGTGCTATTTATAGATTCAAATAATAATAAAGGATATAATTTATTAAATTATGGTTTATCTAATGAATTTAAAAAAGAATTAAATAAAATTTTATCACCTTATATTCATGATAAGGAAATTTCATTTTTAAAATAATTTCTTCAAAAAAGTGGAGAATTTTTTTAATAAATTACAATTAAAAACAAGGGTATGTTAATAAGACTTTAATTTAAAAACATACCTCTCCTTAAAATAAAAAAACTGTAGTTTTGATACAGTTTAGTTTGCTCATTTTCTTGTTTTACTACTTGTTTTTCTTATCTTTTCTTTTAAAAAGCTTTTTAAACCAACTTTCCTTTTTTTGGTTTTCTTTTGCATTGCTTTCTAAAACATCGCGCAATTCTTCAGTTCTAATTATTCCTGTTTCATCATTAATTATTTTTTTGTCTTCTGCCATTTCGCTCACCTATCCCTAAATTTTTAATTACTATATTAATAATACCATCAACTCTTTAAATTTGCAATAATTTCATCGATACTTTTTACATATTTTTAAAACGAAAAAACTAATAGATTTTTAATATTATTCTATTAGTTTTCTTAATTATTTTATTGTTTCGCCCCAAGATTTTAAGGCGTTTTTATTTATTTTTGCAACAATTCGATATATTTTATCGCCATTAGCCCTAAATTTTGCTTCATATTCTGAGACAAAATCATCACTTACAGTTTGATAATCATATGAAACAAATAAAATATCATAATTCCTAACATTGAAGTTTTTAACTGCCATTTCAAATAAAGGTAAATTATCTGTTTTGAAAAGAATTGTTCCACCATCAATTAATAATTTTTCAAAAATTTCTAAATGAAGTGGATGAACTAATCTTCTTTTTCTATAACCATTTTGTGGCCATGGGTCAGAAAAATTCAAATATAGTTTTTCAATTGATTGCTCTTCAATAAAATTTAGTAAATCAAGCGCTTTAACATTTAATAGTCGTACATTACTTAAGCCTTCATTTACTATTTTTTTCATAGCAATTGCATAAATTGAAGTATTAAGCTCTACGCCAATATGTAAGTAATCCTTATTTGCTATAGCATTTTTAATTATAAAATCGCCTTTACCAATTCCAACCTCTAAAGTTTTGGGCATATTGATTTTCTCATCTTTATTAAAAACCAATTCCTGGTGTGCTAAAATAAAATCATTTGCCCAAGGCTTATTGCGACCTCTCATATTAATAAGCCTTTGTTGCTATTTCGTTTTCTAGCATTTTAACAAATTCATCCAAAGTATAAGTAACTTGTTCTGTTTCTCCATACTTACGAACCTTAACAGATTGCGTATCTCTTTCAGCATCACCAATAACAACTTGGTAATTAACCTTGCCCATTTGAGCTTCTCTAATTCTATAGCCAAGCTTTTCATCACGAGCATCAAGTTCAACCTTAATATTATGTTCTTTTAATACAGAAACAACCTTGTTTGCGTATTCAAGATGATATTCATTATTAACAGGTAAAACAATAACTTGGCGAGGAGATAACCATAGTGGGAAGTGTCCTGCAAAGTTTTCAATTAAAATACCAATAAATCTTTCAAGTGAACCAAAACATGCTCTATGAATCATTACTGGAGTAACTTTTTCGCCATTTTTATCAATATAAGTACAATTAAATCTACCAGGTAATTGCATATCAAGTTGAACTGTGCCACATTGCCAAATTCTATTTAATGAATCTCTTAGTTTAAAGTCAAGCTTTGGACCATAAAAGGCACCATCACCTTCATTAATTTTGAAACTATGATTAGTTGCTAAGCAAGCTTTCTTTAAATCTTCTTCTGCTTTATCCCAAGTTTTAATATCGCCTATATAATTATCCTTTGGTCTAGTTGATAATTCTATTGAATAATTTAAACCAAAAATTGAATATACTTCATCATATAAAGAAATAATACGAGATACTTCATCGCCAATTTGGTCTTCACTTAATAAAATATGAGCATCATCTTGAGTGAATCCTCTAACTCTAAATAAACCATTTAAAGCACCGCTTGCTTCATATCTATGAACATTTCCAAGTTCAGCATATCTTAAAGGTAAGTCTTTGTATGAATGAAGCTCGTTATTATAAACTAAAATTGCTCCTGGACAGTTCATTGGCTTAATAGCATATGTTCCATCTTCAACATCAATTGTAAACATATCTTCCTTATAATGATCCCAATGTCCTGATGTTTCCCATAGTTGTCTATTTAGCATTATTGGAGTATTAATTACTAAGTAACCTCTTTTTCTATGTAAATCTAACCAGAAATCTTCTAAAGTTCTACGAAGTGTATAGCCGTTTGGTAGCCAAAATGGAAGGCCTGGACCATAATCAGATAGCATGAATAGTTTTAATTCTTTACCAAGTTTTCTATGGTCTCTCTTTTTAGCTTCTTCAAGCATATTTAAATGAGCATCTAATTCTTCTTGAGTCATAAAGCATACACCATATACTCTTTGAAGCATTTTCTTAGTAGCATCGCCTTTATAATAAGCACCACTTACCTTTAATAATTTAAAATATTTAATTTCTTTAACACTTTCAACATGAGGACCTCGACATAAGTCAGTATAATCACCTTGACGATAAGCACTAATTGTTTCATTTTCTGGCAAATTTTCAATAATGTCTAATTTATATTCATCACCCTTAAACATTTCTAATGCTTCTTCTTTAGTAAGTTCAAGGCGGACTATTCTCTTCCCATCTTTAGAAATCTTTTTCATTTCCTTTTCGATACGTGGGAAATCTTCTTCTTTTATTACATCATCACCTAAATCCATATCATAATAGAAACCTTCTTCAATAACAGGTCCTACCCAAAACTTAGCATGTGGATAAAGATGTTTAATTGCTTGTGCCATTAAATGAGCACAGCTATGATTTAAAGTATTTAATTGTAAATCTTCTTTAATGTTAATCATATTAATTCTTCTCCTTTTTAAATAAAAAATCCTTAGAAAATAAATTTCTAAGGACGCAAATATACGCGGTACCACCTTAGTTCATAGCATTTAACTATGCACCTCGTTTTATCTTTGACGCAGATATACGCTACGATTAAGTAGAGCTATAAAGTAGTAAATAATAATTTTGCTTATGAATCTTACAGCTATAGATTCACTCTCTTTAAAGTAGCCACTATTATTGTTGTCTTTAATCATCGCATTAAAATTATATTATTCTTTAAAAATAAAAACAAGTATTTTTTATACATTTTTTTCACAAATGCTATTTTTTCTATTATTTAATTGCTTTGTAGTTATAATTATTCATTGAAACACTGAAGCTATAAAAGTGATTTTTTGTTTCATAATAATACATTTAAAAATATTAAATAGTAAAATAAAACCGAACAAGTAATAGACATTTTTGTTTAAATCTTGTCCAGTTATTGATTAAATCAAATCACCATTCGATGAAGTAATAGCGTTTTAACAAAGATATTTTATAAAGCTACTAATAAACTTAAGCTTTTTTACTTTTTTTGTCACCATGAGGGATTGGTTTCCATCCCAAGTTCTTTGACATAATAGCTTGAACATCTATTGGAAATTGAATAAAGACAAATAAAGGCCACAATAAACAAATAGCTACCTTTAAGAAGAAATTCATCTTACCAATACGCTTATGCTCAATAATAAATGTTAATATAGCAACTAAAGCAGTAGATATATAACCAAAAGTTATATCTCTTATTAATTCAAATAAATATCCATCACTTGTAAAACTCATTGTATTAAAATCGAAAGCAAAAGGGTTATTTATACCACTTACTCCTAAAAATACTTGTTTATAAACTTCACCAACTGGCATTGATAAATCAGCAAGAGGAGCAAGTAAAAGGCAAATTATTTTCGCAACAAATAAAAATACTAAAACTATGCAATATGGAGAGCAATTAATTGTAGTATCATAAATTGAAAAGCTTTTATGTTTTTTTGGAATAAATAAAGAACTTAATAAATCTTTCATTCTAGTAAAGAAAACTAATAAGTGTCCTCTGCTCCATCTTACACGTTGACGCCACATAATTTTAAAGTTTGTTGGTTGTTCATCATAAAACACAGCAGCATCACAATACTTTATTTGATTACCAGCTAAAACCTGGTCAGCTGATAATTCCCAGTCTTCAGTTAAGGTTACATATTTCCAGCCATTCTTAACAAAATCACTATTAACTACATAGCCTGTTCCTTGAACACGTGTTGAAATATTTAAAGCCGTTCTTCCACGAGATTCAAGTCTACTTCCAATTGCAAAATAAATGCCATAAAGGCCAGCCATCACGTTTGAATTAAAGTTTCTTGAATTTCTAAATGATGTAATAATATATTTTTTATTATAATAATTAAAGGCATCGTTCATTTTATTAAAATAATCATTAGCGACAATATTATCAGCATTAAATAGGAAAAATCCATCATAGCTACTAGTTTTATAATCTTTTTCAATACAAGAAAATAAATATTTAAAGGCATAGCCCATAGTGCATTCATTAGGATTGTTATATTCATAAACTATAGCGCCTGCTTCACGTGCAATTTTAGCAGTATTATCTGTACAGTTATGGGCAATTACAAATATATCAAGTTTGTCTTGAGGATATTTAGTTTTACGAATACTAGTAATTAAATCGGCAACAGTATTTTCCTCGTTTCGTGCTGGAATTATACAACCATACCTATTAAAAACATTGCTTTCTGGATATTTCTTTTTAGTAAATATTCCGGCAATTGCAATAATTGCAAAATGTAAAACTATTAATGTCATTATTAAGAATAATATTGTAAAAACAATATTAATAATGTTTAAATAACTATCTAAGGCAAATAATATCATTTTAGCGACCTTCTTTCCATTTTTTTATTTCATGATAAACTAAATCAACACAAGGCTTACAACCATACCTATCATGATCAAGTAAGGCATTATTTTCATATTCTTTTAATAAAGCTGGATTATTTATGAAATTACGAATTAGCTTTAATGTTTTTAAATTATATAAGCTAATAATAGCACAACCAACATTTTTAGCATAAAAATTAGCAATATCAAGTTCTATTCCAGTAGATAAGGTTGTAATAATTGATGGATGGCCAAAGAAAGTTGGCTCTGCAATACTATTTCCGCCCTTTCCTACAAATAAATCACATGCGGCAATATAAGATAAAATATGTTCAGTCATTCTTAATGGAACAAATGTAACATTACTATTAACCTCTAAAGAATTCAAATATTCATATAATTCATCATTCTTACCGCAAGCTGCAACAATCGTAATATTTAAATTTTCTTTTACTAGTTGTTCGCATAGATATTTCATTTTACCAACGCCATAGCCACCTTCCATCATCATAATTGTAAATTTATTTAATGGAAGATTTAAGTTTTTACGATTCTCATATTTATCAAATGGTACCTCAAAGGCCTCTGGTCTAATTAAAAAAGATGATTGCTTTAAGTTTCTTTTATTATATCTTCTTTTATTTTTTAAGCCTTTTTCATAGCCAATTTTTGTTGAAATAATTGATAATGAAGAATCATAATCAAAAGCATGATTTAAGGTACAATCGGGGCAATACATAATTGAATATGGATGATTTTTAGAATGCATTGCATAATAGTTTGTCGCCCAATGTGTAGAAAAAACGATATCAGCTTCATAATCTTCCATTTGCTTTATTGCCTTTTTATATACCTTAGGGCAAGTTGCCTTCATCATAAACCAGTTAACAATTTTAATTGGTGTCATTTTAGCAACTGTAGTTGTTAAATGACCATATATTGGAAATTTAGCAAAATTTCTTACACTATCGCAATACCATTTTTCATATTTTAATAGATCCTTATCGTTTGCATCCTTAAAGAAATTGACCTCAACGATTTCAAATTCATCACCATATTTTTTAGAAAATTCATTAACAAAAGCTTTCATTGGCATAATATGACCAATTCCAGCTTCAACATAAGGAAATAAAATTCGTAATTTTTTAGCCATTTTTTTACACCTTTCAAATTACTATATTTTTTAAAGATTCATAACAAATCTAATAGAATTAGAATAAATTCTATATACCTATGTAATTATATCACAATCACTTATCTACCACAAATCATTTTACAAACAAAGCAAATAAAGAAAAGAAAAATTCAAAAAATGGTAAAAAATATTATAATTCAATATTTTGGCTTGTGTCTAATGACTTAAATTTTACTTCAATCGTGTTATCATTAAAGTAAATTAATGCATATGTTTGCCCATACTCACTTCTAGGATAAGTAATAGCTCCAGGATTAATAATATGTACATTATCAATTATCTTATAATTTAAGATATGCGTATGTCCATAAAGAATTATATTACAATTATTTCTTTTAGCTATAGCTAGCAAGTTGCTTAAAGATAAAAATATATTATGACCATGGAGCATTAAAATTCTTGTATTATCAATGGTTATTATTCTTTGAAGTGGAATAGGTAAATAATCATTATTACCTTTAATAGCTAAAAAAGGTGAAATTGCCTCCTCACTATCGCAAAAATCACCTAAATTTAAATAACAAAAAGCATCAGGATATCTTAATGCTATATCTTTTAAAGCATTAGTGTTTCCATGGCTATCACTTGTTACTACAATATACTTCATATTATTTTTTACTAATTAAGAAAATGAATAAAAATACAACTAAAGCTACAATAATGATATATAAAAAATCATTAGATTTCTTTAAGCTTTTAGTATCATTTTCAAGCTTTTCAATTCTATCTTGAAGCATTACCTTTCTTAATTCTTTAGTATCTTCTTCAACAACCTCTTCGATGTCTTTACTTGAACACTTCCAGCAATCTTTTGCATCTTTATCTAAAATTTGGCCACAGTTTTTACATCTATAGATTACCTTGACTGGTGCATCATCATCTGCTGGTACATCTTCAATTAATTCATCATCAGTATATTTTTTTTCTTTATTTTCCATACATTTACTCCTTTATACTATTTATAAATTTATCAAATTCATCAATATTTTCATCTTTAAATACTGCACAATCCTTTAAAACATTTACGAATACCTCACCAATTGCATCATTAACTATTGCGTCAACATTTTCTTTACTTACATTATTATTATGCTTTATTTCGTTAGCCCATTCAATATGATTTTCAATATTATTTAGTTCATCTTCACTTAGTGATTCATTTAATAAATATTTTTTAACAAGCTTCATTTCATTATTCAATCTTGAAGGTAAAATAGCAAGCCCCATAACCTCTATCAAGCCAATATTTTCTTTTTTAATATGCCAATATTTTTCTTGCGGATGGAATAAACCTAATGGTCTATCACTTGTAGTAATATTATTTCTTAATACTAAATCAAATTCATAAACTTCATTCTTTTTTCTAGTAATTGGGGTAATAGTATTATGAATTTCTTCCTTGCTATTAATAATCATTAAATCTTTATTTTCATAATCTAGCCATTTAGCTAAAATTTTAAAAGCAACATCTAATAATTTATTATCATCTTTACATTTTAATCTAATAGCATTCATTGGCCATATTAGCTTGTATACATTCACACCATTTGTTCCATACATAAATACTTCTTTAGCATTCTCCATTGGAAGAATTGCCTTTCCACCTTGGAAGTGTTGATGGTTTAAAATACTTCCGCCAACAATTGGTAAATTAGTATTACTACCAATAAAATAATGTGGGAATATATTAATAAAAGAAACTAGCTCCTTAAATGATTGATTTGTCATTCTCATATTAAAATGATCTTCGTGAAAGCATATTGTGTGCTCATTAAAATAACTATATGGTGAATATTGCATATAATAGTGTTCATTAGCTAATGTAAGCGGATAAACCATTAATGTTTGACGAGCAGGAAAGCCAACATGACCTGCATAGTTAATATTTTCAAGGCAAAGCATACATTTAGGGTATGAAGATTTCTTTAATGTTAAAAGCTTTTTAATATCATTTGGATCCTTTTCAGGCTTTGACATATTTATTGATATTTTAATAGTCCCATATTTTGATAAATAATCAAAATGAATGTCCTTTGCAATTCTTGATGCTCTAATATAATTTATATTTTTACAATAATTATAAAAATAAGTAGTTGCAGTAGATGGACAAACATTTATTAATTCATCCATTTTTTCTTTAAATACAGATGGTTTTTTAGCAAATACTCCCATAATTTTTGTATCAAATAAGTCTTTATTTTCATTACTGTTTTCTATTAAATTACTATTTATAGCATAATCTAACATGGAATTTAAAATTTCATCTAACGTTAAATTTGCCTTTGTTGTAGGCTTTACATATTCATCAAGCTTAAATATTGCAAGCAAGGCATTTAATGTATAATAATAATCTATTCCTTCTAATAAGCCTTTTTCTTTTCCATATTCAAGTAAAGCATCAATTAACATATAAATATTCATAACTATTCTAACCCTTTTATTTGTCTTTCTATAATTTCACTTTCATTCTTTCCTTTTAAAACTTCAATAATTTTCAATGCAAAATCACAAGAATAATACATTGATTTAGCACTAATAATGTTTCTATCAAATACAACGTTTTGATTAATTAGTTCGCCACCAACTACATTTGCTTCACATCCCGGAAAGCAAGTATATTTGTAACCATTTAAAAAGCCAAGCCTTCCAATTAACATAGGAGCAGCACAAATTGCACAAATTAATTTATTATTAGTTGCAAAATATGTAATTACTTCATTTAACCACAAACTATGAATCAAAACATTAAACACTGCTTTACCACCAGGAATAATTAAAAAATCAAATTTCCTATAATCAATTTCATTATATGAAATATCAAATTCAACCTTATTATTTGCTGAGGTAATAACATAATTATTACTTGATAAGCTTACACAGCAAATATCCATCTTAGCTCTTCTTAAAACATCAAGCGTTGTTAATCCTTCACTATCTTCAAAGCCATCAGCAAATATCATTAAGCCATTCATAATTATTAATTGCTCCTTCCTATGATTTTTGAATGTTTTTAAACATTACTATTTATTATAATAACATACTTTGTCTTTTTGTTGTAGCAATTTATCAGAAATTATTATAAAATTAAGGTGGTGATGAAAAATGAAAAAGTTTTTAGAAAAATCATACTCTTGTTTAATTTTTGTATTTTTTTCTTTATATTTATTATTAATTAGACTTGAAGCAAATAGTAATTCAATAACTTACGCTATTTGTTTATTAATTGGTGCAATTATTTTAATAATAATTCCTTTTTTTACAAATAAATGTAAAAAAATTGAAGTTAGAAGAACATATTTAATTACTAATGTTACAATTGGAATATTTGTAATTTTACAAGCTTTAGATTATTTAATTTTACCAACTATCACTGATAATATTGATACATATTCAATAATAAGACGATATGTAATAAGTGTTGCTAGTGCACTTATTATAACTACAGCCATTTTTATGTTATTTTATGTTGTCAAAGATTTCTTTAAAAAGAATTATAGCCTAGAGAAATTTGACTTACAAGCAATTTCAATGTTCTTTTCTATTTTGAGTAGCATATTTATTTTAGTTATTGTTTTTATTTTAAATGCTCCAGGATTTGAACAACATCTTGATAATACTTATCAAATAATAAATTGCTATTATGCTTTTGATGATGGATATTTATCAATAAAGGGAATATTAATCGTTTTATTATCCTATATTATTATATACACATTTATTCAAGTATTAATATATAATAAATTTGATAAGCCAAGTTATAAAAAAGATGCTAGATATAAGTAAAAAAAGACTATGCAAAAAATAAATAAAAAGGCCATGAAATTCCCCAATTTTAAAAATTAGTTTTTTTCATTGCCTCTTTTTACTTCATTATTTTTGAAATTAAAACATAAATATTGATTTTTTAATATTTTCTTTTTAAAGTGTTTTCTACCAAACTAAATCAGTATTTCTTTTATAAAATATTAAATTTCCTTTAAAGAATAATTCAATATCTTCATCAACTAATACAATTATTCCATTTCTTAATATATAACTTTTATTATCAGTTACATATTCTATTTCATTATCTAAAGAATCAATAGGAGTAAATCCCATTTCTGCTTTTCCTTTACATAGAAAACAAGTAGCAGATTTTTTTCCACTAGCTAATGTAGAATTTGTAATAACATGTCCTTGTTGAGTTATTGCTACACACCCATCTGAATTACTATATATTTTAGAATTTGAACTTACTTTGTCATTTAAAACAACTAAAATTCTATCTTCTGCAAAATCATCATCTAAAGTCGCATTACAATATATTTTCTTTATATCATTATTTAAGGTGTTAACAACAATTACCTTATTTTTAAAGCCATTTAAAAAATAGCAATAGAAAATAAAACAATTAATAACAACACATTAAATTTTTTCATTTTTTTCCTTTCCTTACTTAGTAATTATTGCTTGATATTTTTCATAAATTTTTTTTAGTTCACCATGGTTTATATATTCATATTCATATGCCGTACTTAACGGATAATAAAATCCGGACATATATAAACTAATTGTTTCTTTTTCAAATGAAAAAGTTAGATCACCTAATACTAAAGTCTTTTTATCTTCTGATGGCATATCACCTTCAACTATAGCTACATAGTAACCATTATATCTTCCAAAATAATATAGTACATTTACTTCATCTGCTGTTATTTCAGTTTCAAAACGCCATTTAGCATTTAATGCATAAGCTTCTTTTATTGAGTCTATAATTTCATCTTCTGATTTTACTACTATTGGCTGTCCGTTAACTTGTTTACCATTTTTAGCTATTATGACATTTTTAACTCTATTAAATCTTTCATTACTTAATTCTAATGTATAAAACCATTCACCCCAATCGCCAGTTTGACCATAGTTAGTTGTTATTACTTCTATTATAATTGTATCATTAATGATACTATATGATGTAATTTCACTAGTGTTCCCACCACTAGATTCTTCATTTTTAAAAAGCACTAATCCATTTGATTCAAAAAAATTTTCATCATATTTTTCTGGGATATCACTTGTTATAATCGAAGCTAATTCATCGTAATTATGAATTAAAGCATATTCTCCTGAAACAATAGAAATAAAATCTCCATATTTTGCATGAATATACGAAGCAGAAATAGTATTTTCTACTATAGTTTCTTCAGCCTTTTTATCACAACTTGTATTTATTGTGCAAAAAAGAATTACTCCTAATATTAAAAATAATCTTTTAAATTTGTCTTTAAGTATTAACGATTTTCTCCTTGTTTTTATAATTTAATTGTATATCTATAATTTTTACTATTATAATTAGTTTTTAAAAATATTAAAAGCAATTTTTTAATATTCAAAGAAATCTTCCTATTCTTAAAATAGTTTTCATTTTATGTCATTTCTCCTTTATAAACACAAAATTCATCATATAAACTTTAATCATTATTTAAAATTACACGTTCAGTCTAGCATATAAATTTAGGAATTTCAATATCGCTTTATTACATTTTAATTTTTAACTATTTAATACTATTGATATTGCTAGACCTAATTGTGTATCTTTTATGAAATTTTAGTAGTTTTCATACAAATTTGTATTTATTGGAATTTGCTTCAAATTTACTTTCATCAACAAAACTAACATCCATATTTATTTTACATGCTCTAGAATTATCTAAAATTTCTAAAAATTTATCCAGTTTTTCCACCTGTAAGGAGAAGAATTCAATCATAAATGATTTTCTTATGATATAACATTTCATGTACTTATTTTTGTCGACCAGCAAAAATAATAGCATAATTCCTTTATACATCAAATTCTAAGGGGGTTTTTTATTTAATTCTTAAAAAAGACTATGAAAATCCTTGATTTTAAAAATTAGTTTTTCATAGTCTTTTTTATTTTTATCTATCTTTATGATTTTTTAATATATCTCTTTTAACATCTTTTTCTTTTATTGATGCACGTTTATCAGCCACATGCTTACCTTTAGCTAAAGCAATTTCAAGCTTTACCTTATTATCATCATTAAAATAAATCTTTAAAGGAATAATAGTCATTCCTTCTTTTTTTATTTTCATAGACATTTTTAGTATTTCTTTTTTATGCATTAATAATTTTCTAATTCTAGTAGGCTCATGATTAAACAAATTTCCAAGAGTATATTCTGGAATATTCATATTGAATATATATAATTCATTATTTTTTATTTGGATATATGATTCAGCAATTTGACAAGACTTATCTCTAATTGCTTTAACCTCACTACCAACTAAAACAATACCTGCTTCAAAAGTTTCAATAATAAAATATTCAAAAGAGGCTTTCTTATTTGTGTTTATAAGCTTTTTCATTATTTTTACCTTTCTTTTTATTACTATTTTTATTATAGTTATTTTTCTTTACATATGCAAAGTTAATTTCGCCATTTTTTACATTTGTAGATAATACCTTAACAAGAATTTTTTGTCCAATTCTAAATTGCTTTGAAAAATAGCTTAAATTATAGCAATATGCCCCATCCATTGTATCATAACGCATTAAGCCTTCACAAGTGTTAGCAAGCTGCACAAATATTCCAAAATCCATGACAGATGTTACAATTCCTTCGTAAATACAGCCTATAAAGTTATTCATATATTCAGCTTTTTTCATATCTTCTACATCACGTTCTAAAGAAATCGCATTTCTTTCAGTAATACTTGAATTATCTGCACATTGAATTAAATATTCAGTTTCATCAGAAAAATCATTATCTACTAAATATTTCTTTAAAAAACGATGAACAATTAAATCTGGATAACGTCTTATAGGACTTGTAAAATGCGTATAGCATTTACTACCTAAACCAAAGTGCCCAATATTATTAATTGAATAATAAGCTTTACTCATTGAACGTAAAATTATATTATTAGCAACAAATTCATAATCTGTGCCTTTTAATTTGTTTAATGTTTCCTGTATTTTCTTTACAGAAATAGCATTAGTTTTACTATTTATATTAACATTTAATTCCTTTAATTTTTCTACCATAAAAGCAAGTTTTTCATTACTGATTTGTGGATGAACCCTATAAATAAATGGAAGTTGCATATAGTATATATGCGATGCAACAGTTTCATTTGCTAAAATCATAAAGTTTTCTATTAATTTTTCAGCATCCTTGCTTTCTCTTTTCTTTATATCAATAACCTTATTAGTTTTTTCATCAATAATTATTTTAGCTTCTTCAATATTCAATTCTATATAGCCATTGTCATTCATTTTTTTTGATAATATCTTTGATAGCCTTAGCATTAAAAATAACATTTCTTTTAATTCTTTATTATATGTTAATCTTGTTGGTTTATTTTCAAACAAAGCATTAACATCATCATAATCAAGACGATATTTTGAAACTATATAAGATGGATTAATTTCATAATTTATAACATTTCCGTTTCCATCAATTTCCATTTCACAAGACATAGTTAATCGTAATTCATTTGGATTTAAAGAGCATAATCCATTGCATAAAATATGTGGAAGCATAGGAATTACCCTATCAGCTAAATATATAGATGTTCCTCTTGTAAATGCTTCTTTATCAAGCAATGAATTTTTAGTTACATAATTTGATACGTCTGCAATATGAACTCCTAATACATAATTACCATTTTCATTTATTTTTAAAGAAATAGCATCGTCTAAATCCTTAGCATCAAGTCCATCTATTGTAACAATTAAATCATTACTATAGTCTTTTCTATTTTTTAATTCATTATTAATATCATTTGTTTTTAAATCAACTATTTTATTTGTAAATGCTAAAAGCTCATTATCAAATTTATATTTTACGTTACTTTTAATTATTAAGCTTAATATATCAATTCCCGGATCACTAACATGGCCTAAAATTTCTTTTATTTCACAAAGCAATAACATTCCTTCGTATTTTTTTATTTTAAGGAGAACAATATTTCCATCAACTAAATGAAATTTTTCTTTTTCCTTTTTTACTTTAATTTCAAATGGAAAGTTTTTTTCATCAACTACAAAGTCATGATTTTTATATGTTGCAACAAGTTGCCATAATGAGTGAGAAATAACATCCATTACCTCTGCTGTATCATTTCTATTTAAGTGTATTCTTACAATATCATTAACATAGGCATTTTTTAAATCTTCATTGTATATTGTAACTACACTTCCATCCTTTAACTCACATAATCCGTAATATTTTTTTAATGACTTAATTGTTCCAATATAAATATTTACCTTATTAGCATTATGGATATAGCCCTTATTAGTTATATAAATTATTCCTTCATTTTCAAGTTCATTAATTGCTTTAACAAAATTCTTAAAATCAGTTGAAGAAACATTTAATGATAATGCCAATTCATCAATATTTTCTTTTTTATAATTATCATTATTTATATATTCAATTATTCTTTCTTTTATTTCCATAATGCATTTATTCTCCTTTTAATACAATATTAAAGTAGGTACTTTAATTTTATTATATACTTAATTTCAAATTTATCATTAATTATATTATTTGATAAATATTGAATACTTAGTTTTATTGTCTTATAAATGTTTTAATTTTTTGATAAAAAAAAGAGCAACTACGCTCTTTTAGTTTAATATTTTAATTAAAATAGCAAAAGTCATAAAGCAGATACCAGAAATTAAAGTGATTTTTGATACGACTTTTTCAATGCCTCTTTCCTTTACATTAGTAAATAAGTTCATTCCACCGCCCATAATGGCACCTGAAGCACCTGCTGATTTTCCACCTTGTAAAAGAGTTGCAACAACAAGGATAGCAGCAGATATAAAGAATAAGATATGTAAAACTATACTCATAAAAATCCTCCTAAACATAGTAATTTTTTTTGTAACAAATAGATTATATCATATTTGTAATTTTTTACAAATAATTTTTGTAAATAAATAGCTATAATTCGCTTTTTAATTCTAAAATCATATCACGAAGCGAGGCGGCTTGCTCAAAATCAAGGTTTTTAGCAGCCTCCTTCATATCTTTAGTTAAAGAATTAATTAATTCCTCAAGTTGTTTTTTATTTAATTTTTTATCTGAAGATGAAACCTTTTTTATCATATCTTCTTTATTAATTAATGTTTCTGGCTCTTTTATTTCTTTAATAATAGTATGAGGAGTAATGTTATGCTCTTTATTATAATTATCTTGAATACTACGACGTCTATTAGTTTCATCAATTGCTCTTTGCATTGATTCAGTAATATTATTTGCATACATTATTACTCTTCCATGCTCATTTCTTGCAGCTCTTCCAATTATTTGAATTAAGCTTCTTTCACTTCTTAAAAATCCTTCCTTATCAGCATCTAAAATACAAATTAAAGATACTTCAGGCAAATCAAGGCCTTCCCTTAATAAATTAATACCAATTAAAACATCATATTTACCTTTACGTAATTCATAAAGAATTTGTGTCCTTTCAAGTGTTTTTATTTCACTATGCATATAGACAACTTTTAAACCAATATTTTTTAAATATGATGTTAAATCTTCTGCCATCCTTATAGTAAGAGTTGTTATTAATACTCTTTCATTATTAGATGTAGTAATTCTAATTTGTTCAATTATATCATCAATTTGATTCTTTGTTGGTTTTATTTCAACAAGTGGATCTAATAAGCCTGTCGGACGAATCACTTGCTCTACAACTTCATTATTAGCTTGTGCAAGTTCATAATCACCAGGTGTAGCACTTACAAATATTGCTTGATGTATTTTACTTTCAAATTCATCAAATTTTAAAGGACGATTATCTAAAGCACTTGGAAGACGAAAACCATATTCAACCAATGATTCTTTCCTACTTCTATCACCGTTATACATTCCTCTAATTTGTGGTAAAGATACATGTGATTCATCAACAATTAATAGATAGTCATCATCAAAGTAATCAAAAATACAATAAGGTGTTTGCCCTTCCTTTCTATTATCAATATGCCTTGAGTAGTTTTCTATTCCTGAGCATATTCCAAATTCTTGTAGCGCCTCGATATCATGAAATGTTCTTTGAGTAATTCTTTCAGCCTCAAGTGGTTTATTATTAAAATTAAAATATTTTACTCTTTCAAACAATTCTTCTTTTATTGTTTCACAAGCTTTGGCAATTTTATTACGTGAAGATATATGCTCATATGCAGGAAACAAAGAAAACATGTTAACACTTTTTTTTACTTTTTTAGTTAATGGATCTATAAATACTATTCTTTCTATTTCCTCGTCAAAAAATTCAATTCTAACAACTTCACTATTGGCCATAAATGGAGCAATTTCTAATACATCACCTTTAAATGAAAATGTTCCTGGCTGCAAATCTATATCATTTCTAAGATATTGTGCTTCAATTAATGCCTTTATTACATCTTTACGATTGTATTGCTCATGCACTCTAAAATCAAGCATTAAATTTTTAAATTCTTTAGGATTACCAAGAGAATAAATAGCTGCAACTGAAGCCACAACTATCGTATCTTTTCTACTTAATATTGAAGAAACTGCAGAGACACGCATCATTTCAATATCCATATTTGATTGGGCAGTTTTATCAATATATGTATCAGTTGCGGCAATGTATGCCTCAGGCTGATAAAAATCAAAATTTGATATAAAATATTCTACTCTATTATGAGGAAATAGTTCCTTAAATTCAGCATATAATTGTCCTGCTAAAGTTTTATTATGTACTAAAATAATTGTTGGTTTATTGACACTTGCAATAACATTACCAATTGTAAATGTTTTACCTGTTCCAGTAGCACCTAATAAAACCTGAACCTTTTTGTTTTCTTTTATTCCTTCTACTAATTTTTTAATTGCTTCTGGTTGATCGCCAGTTGGCTTAAATTTACTTACAAGCTCAAATTTTTCCATTTTACTCTCCTAATTTTTTTTGAATGATTTTTAAATGATCATTATCAAAACTAACTTTCTTATTATAAAAATCATTAACCAAATATAAAAATGTATTTTCATTCATTATTCCTGTTTGCTCTATTTCATATGATTTTTGAAAATTCTTTATAGCATCTACACAAGAATTATCAAAATACATATCATTGCGATATTCTTTATCATACATTTTGTTAAAAAGGTTCATTAAATATGCATTTAAAACGGAAACTTCATCATATTTATAAGCATTAAAGTTGTTATTTTTAATATAAATATATTTTTTAGCACTATATGTTTCCATTAAGGAAAGTATTTCATCTTTTATAACAGTACAATTTAAACTTGGAACAAAACCTAATTGATAATCATTTTCATAATAAGAAGATGTCATACCAATCCAACTATTATCAGGCCTTAGCCATTTTGCACAAGTATACTTTAAATTATAAGTATTATTTAAAACACTAATATTTCTTTGAGCAATACCCTTTCCATAAGATTTACTTCCAACTAAATATAAATTATAAGAGGCATTTCCATTATTATTTTTAGCATAATAAGATAAGGCAGATATCATAACTTCTGATGCTGAAGCAGTTTTTTCATTTTGTAAAATAAAAATATTATTATAATTGTATTTTAAAGGATTAGCTGTGTAGTACTTACTGCTTGTATTTCCTTTAAATTCTAATGTTGTGATTAATGTATCCTTTGGTAAGAACAAATTACAAATATTAATTGATGAAGATAAATCTCCACCACCATTGTTTCTTAAATCTATAATTAAATTTTTAGAAGGATTTTCATTTAAAATTGCATCAAGCTGATTACATGTATTATCATAAGAATTTGCATCAACAAAGCTAGTTAAAGAAACCATTGTTGTATCGCTTATGTTACAATCAACTAATGAAGCATAAGTATTTCCTTTTCTTTCATTTAAAGTAAGCTCATAATCATATGTTTCAAACTTATTCGTATTATTTAATCTTGCCACACTAACATATAAACTTTCATTCTTTTTTCCAATTGCATTATCAAAAAGATTAGAAAAATTAATATTATCATCTAATACTGAATAATACTTTATACTATCATTTTCTTTTTTACCAACCTTTAAGACAATATCACCAATTTGTAATTTGTTATAGGCTGTTCCATCCTTTTCAATATTACTAATGACTGGATAATTAAAAAAGTTTGAAAATGTTACTCCTATTTTTCCTTTTTCAGTTACTATAGTTTGTCCTTCTTCTTTTTTAGTTAAATATGTATAAGGATCTAAAAATGTTTTATCATTAGTCGATAGAGCTCCAACAAATTGGTCTATTAATACATCTTCATTACAATCCTTACCATAATAAATATCGCTATACCAGTTACTTTTTAAAATATTAATTAAACGATCAAACTCGGTGTTATTTTTATTTATATCTAAAGATGATGCAATCTTGACTCCACTAACTATTCCGAGTGTTAAAGAGATTGTAGTAAGTAAAGCAGCAATTATAATCATTTTAACTTTTTTATTCATATGAATCACCTACTTTTTAATTGTTCATAGCTATTAGCAATTACTTTAATTTTATTAAATAAATGGTTAATTCCACTTTTTGTAATATTCTTATTTGTTAATTCATTAAATTTATTAGCTAATTCTTTTAAAGAATCTTCAGGATTATCAAGTCTTAAATTAGCAAGGATTTCTAAATCTTTTTCTAAAAAAGATAAGGAAGAATACTTTTTAATGATTTCAATATTTTTTATTTGCTCATTTGCAGCAACATTTACTCTTACAGAATTAGCAATATCGCAATTGTTTATTCTATTTCCACTATTTACATAATCTCTTTCCATTCGATAATCTTCAAATTCAAAATAGCAATTAGTAGCTTTTATTCCAGCTAAAAAATCAGCAATTTCTTGTGATTTTTTCAAATATACAACTATTTGATTTCTTCTATTAATCATCTTTGGCGACAAATTTATTTTTTCAAGCAAACGTAAAACTTCTTTTGCGAACGTTTCATCAACAAAAGCCATTTCTAAATGGTAATTAGGCTTTTTAGGATCATTTACAGATCCACTTCCCATAAAGCAACCACCTAAAAATGATTTAATTCTTCTATCGCTCCTACTAATATTTTTTAAATTTTCTAAATATAAAAGGTCTAAATCCTTTAATATAAAATCAACTTTTTCAGTAATACTTAAGCAATAAAAATTGCTTTTTTTTAGTTTCATACTTTTATATATTGAAGTTAAAGGCTTAATGTCGTATAGCTGGTGTATTTTTCTAAAAACCTTTTGGGCTATTTTTGCATTTTCTGTTTTAAAGTTAATAGTCATTCTTTTGTTGGAAATTAAAATGTTTCCGGCCGTTTTAAAAAGAGCCGTAAGCTCATCACGTTCATATTCAGCCTCATTCAATGCTAGTTCATCTTTAACCATTGATGCAAAAGACATAATCTCACTTCCTTTTATTTGCAATATATTGAGCTACAATTGCTCCATCAGCACAAGCGGTAATTACTTGCCTTAATTCCTTATTTATAACGTCACCAATACCAAAAATACCATTTATTTTACTTTCATAATTTGAATTAACACTCATATAGCCATTACTTGTAAAAATATCATATTTGCTTAAAAAAGTGTTTGATGGTAAAGATGATGTTAAAACAAATAACCCATTTGTTTTAATATTTATTGTTTCATCATTTTCTTTTAAAATATCAATGCTAGTTAAAGTATCATCACCATATAATTTACTTATTTTCTTTATATTTATTACTGCTACTTTATTAGTATTAATTATTTCATCATATAGTTTAAATTTTTTAATATCTGTTAATGCTAACAAATTTATATAGCTAGCAAATTTTAATAGATACATTACTTCATTTAAAGAATGCTCATTATTAACTATGCATGCGATTTCTTTGCCTTGAAAAAATTTTCCATCACAAACTGCACAATAAGAAATTCCTTTTCCTATATATTTTTTTTCATTTAATACATTCAATCTAGCATAAGTTGTACCAGTTGCAACTACAACATTTTTACAATTGTATCTATTGGATAGAGTTTCAACAATTTTGATATCATCATTTACAATTATGTTAATTACTTCATCAAAAGCAAATTCAACATTTAAGTCAGTAACTTGCTTATACATTTTATACGCTAATGAAGCACCATCTTCTTCATCATATCCTGGGTAATTATGAATTTTATTAATATTAATTAATTGCCCACCAGGAGTTTCTTTTTCAATTATTAAGATATTTAAGTTAGCGCGCTTAGCATATAAAGCGCAAGAAAGCCCACTAGGGCCTGCACCAATTATTATTATATCATATAGCTTTTCCATTCATTTCACCATTTTTTCTTGCTCTAATTTCAGCTTTTTTAGCCTCTATTTTCTTATTTAATTCTTCATCATGTAAAGCTTGCTTTTCTGCTTCTTGCTTTTTATAATAATTAACCATATATGCATCATCAATATCTTTAACATTTCTATAATAAATAAATGCTACGATAAAGCCAACTACTCCAATTATTATATAAATAATTGACATAAACATTGATGCAGGTAGTTTAAGGAATCCTGGCATAATAAATTGATCATCTCTTAGTGGCTCTAAGCATAATCTTACAGTACCATACCATATAAAATATAAAAATCCCACTTGATAAGGCTTTCTAAATTTTTTCCAAAATCTCCACGCTAATACACCAATTAAAATGAAACCAATAATATTAATCATACTTTCAATATAAAATAAAGGAATATGAACACTTGATTTACCGATTTGTGAATTACTACCTATTCCTGTACAATAATCAATTACAAAACTAGGAATCCACCAAGATAGCTTACTTCTATCAACTAATTTTCCATAAACCTCACCATTAAAGAAATTACCCCATCTTCCTAATATTTGACCAATAAAAATTGATGAAACGCAAATGTCAAAATGTAATCCTAAAGGATATTTCTTTTTTATTTTTGAAAAATAAATAATTCCCCATAATACTCCAAATAATACTCCACCTTGTACGGCAAGCCCTGATAATTCAAATCTTCCATTACTAAAGCCTATAATTGCTAAAAAAGAATCAATAAAGTTCCCTTTATTAAATTCACTAAAATTTGCGATTACATACCAAAGCCTTGTACCAACTAAAGCAATGGGAATTACTGAAAAGAAAAAATTATCATAATAATCTTCAGGTAATCCCTTATATTTTAATTCTTTTCTGCATCTTAATAAGCATAAAACCATTCCTAAAAGTATACAAATAGCATACCATCTAATTAAATCTTTTCCATTAAATCTTAAAAATACACCTATATCATCGTTATGGTCAAAAAGCCATGGCCAAATTGCTGTTTTTGCTATATACATTATATTAATAATAAACATAAAAACTCACTTCCATTTCTTTTATTATTTTACCATATATTAACATAGTTTAAAACGAAAAAAAATAAAATGCACTTATTTTGTGCATCTTATTTATTTAATACTTTCTTTAAAAACATTCCAGTATAACTGTTTTTTACCTTGCTTACCTCTTCTGGTGTTCCTTTAGCAATAACTTTTCCACCTTTATCTCCGCCATCAGGTCCTAAGTCAATTACGTAATCAGCAACTTTAATCATATCAAGATTATGTTCAATCATAACAACACTATCACCATTATCAACAATTCTATTAATAACATCAATTAATCTTTTTACATCATCAGTATGTAAACCTGTTGTTGGTTCATCAAGAATAAATAATGTTTTTCCTGTTGCTTTTTTTTGAAGTTCATTAGCAAGCTTTACACGTTGAGCTTCACCACCTGATAACGTTAATGCATTTTGTCCAACCTTAACATAGCCAAGCCCTACATCTAATAATACTTTTAATTTGCTGGCAATTTTACTATGATTTTTAAAGAAATCATAGGCTTCTTCAATTGTCATTTCAAGTACATCATAAATATTTTTACCTTTATATTTTACCTTTAATGTATCTTCATTATATCTTTTTCCATTACATAATTCACATGGAACATAAACATCTGGTAAAAAATGCATTGGTACCCTAATTACACCATCACCTTCACATTTTTCGCATCTTCCGCCACGAACATTAAATGAAAATCTACCTTTTGTGTAGCCTTTTTCTTTAGCTTCGACTGTTTGTGCAAAAATATCTCTAATTAAATCAAATACTCCAGTATATGTTGCTGGATTACTACGTGGTGATCTACCGATTGGATCTTGAGTAACATTTACAATTTTATCAATATTTTCTATTCCATCAATTCTATCACATTTACCATATTGCATTCTTTGCTTTTTATAAAGTTCTTTATAAATCTTTTGATATAATGTATCGTTAATTAATGTCGATTTGCCACTTCCAGAAACTCCTGTAATTACAGTAAACACTCCAAGAGGAATATTAACAGTGATATGCTTTAAATTGTTCTCACTCGCATTAACTATTGTTAAAAACTTTCCATTTCCATGGCGACGAGCATTTGGAACATTAATAACCTTCCTTTTTGAAAGATAATCTCCAGTTATTGAATTCAAATTATTCATTACTTCCTGTGGAGTCCCGCATGCTACAACTTCTCCACCATGTACCCCCGCACGTGGCCCAATATCAACTAAATAATCAGCAGCTAACATTGTGTCCTCATCATGTTCAACTACAATTAAAGTGTTTCCTAAATCACGCATATTCTTCATTGTTTGAATTAACTTCTCATTATCTTTTTGATGAAGGCCAATTGAAGGCTCATCTAAAACATATAAAACGCCAGTTAATTTACTACCAATTTGTGTTGCAAGACGAATACGTTGTGCTTCTCCACCTGATAAGGTTGATGCCATTCTATCAAGTGTTAAATAATCAAGGCCAACATTAATTAAAAATGCTAATCGATTCTTTATTTCTTCAATTAATAACTTAGCGATTTCTTTTTGCTGGTATGTTATATTCATATTAATTAAAAAATCATAAATATCACTAATTGATTTAGCTGTTAAATCTGCAATATTTAAGCCATCAATTCTTACAGCTAATGGCTTTTCATTTAATCTTTTACCATTACATTTAGTACACTTTGTCTCCATCATAAATGAAAAATACCAATCTCTAAGCATTGATGATTGTGTTTCCATATATAATCTTTCAATGTGCGATTTAGGACCTTCAATAAAGCCATTTCGATGCATTTGATTACCACTTCTTGATGTTAAGGTGTATTTTAAGGGGATATCCGAGCCTACTAAGGCTATTTGCTTTTCAAATTTTGTTAAATCCTTAAATGGCTTATCCATATCTATATTATAATATTTACACAAATAAACAAATTCTTGCCATTCAAGATTTTCACTACCAAGGATATTTTTATAATATGTAATTGCACCTTCATTTAATGATAAAGTATCATCCTCAACTAGTATATCAGGGTTAACTTCCATTTTTATTCCAAGTCCTTTGCATTCACTACATGCTCCTTGAGGAGCATTAAATGAAAACAAACGAGGCTCTAATTTTCCGATACTAAAGCCACAAATTTTACAAGCATAATTAGTTGAGTAAACATATTCTTTATCATTTACTAATACATGAATTATACCTTCGCCATATTTTGAAGCAAGCTCTAATGCTTCAACAAGTCTATCATTGTTTTCTTCCTTTAAAGCTATTCTATCAACAACTAAATAAACAGTATGCTTAATATTAGTTGATAAACCATTTTCAATATAATCTTCAATTAAAGCAAGTTCTCCATCAATTTTAACTCTTATAAAACCGCTTTTTAATAATTTAGCAAATAAATCCTTTTGGCTTCCCTTTTTATTATCAACTATTAGTGCCATAATTGTTAATCTTGAATTTTCTTCATATTCAAATATTTTATTTTTTATTTCACTAATTGTTAAACCGACAATCGGAATGTTATGTGTTGGACAAAAAGGGGTACCTATACGAGCATAGAGTAATCTTAAATAATCATATATTTCTGTTACTGTACCTACTGTTGAACGTGGATTATGGCTAGTTGTTTTTTGATCTATTGAAATAGCCGGAGATAATCCTTCAATTGAATCAACATCTGGTTTTTTTACTCCACCTAAAAATTGTCTAGCATAAGGAGATAAAGATTCTACATATCGTCTTTGTCCTTCTGCATATATTGTATCAAATGCCAATGAAGTCTTTCCACTTCCAGATAAACCTGTCATAACAATAAGCTTATTTCTAGGTAATTCTAGATTAATATTTTTTAAATTGTTCTCCCTAGCACCTTTAATTATTATTTTATCATTCATATTATTTCACTTCCTAAACATCACTACTTATTATACCAAGAAAACAAAAAACTTACCATATTTCTATAGTAAGTTTTTATAACTGTTAGATTAATTATTCAATAATATCTACAACGTTTCCAGCACCAATTGTATGTCCACCTTCACGGATTGAGAACTTAGTTCCCTTTTCAACAGCGATTGGGTGAATTAATTCAACAGTGAATGTTACGTTATCACCTGGCATAACCATTGCTACATCATCAGGTAATTCGATAACTCCTGTAACGTCAGTAGTTCTGAAGTAGAATTGAGGACGGTAATTCTTAACGAATGGTTTATGACGTCCACCTTCTTCTTTAGTTAAGATATAACAAGCTGCAGTGAACTTGTGATGTGGATGAACTGATCCTGGTTTAGCTAATACTTGACCACGGATAACTTGATCTCTGTTAATACCACGAAGTAATGCACCAACGTTATCTCCTGCTTCAGCAAAGTCTAATAACTTACGGAACATTTCAAGACCAGTAACAACTGATTTTTGAGTTTCTTTAATACCAACGATTTCTACTGGATCGTTTAAGTTAATGATACCACGTTCAACACGTCCTGTAACAACTGTACCACGACCAGAAATTGTCATAACATCTTCGATAGGCATTAAGAATGGCTTATCTGTATCATGAACTGGAGTAGGAATATATGTGTCAACAGCTTCCATTAATTGGTTGATAGATTCAACATACTTAGGATCTCCTTCAAGAGCCTTTAAAGCTGAACCACGAATGATTGGAGTATCATCACCTGGGAATCCGTATTCAGTTAATAGATCACGAACTTCCATTTCAACTAAATCTAATAATTCTTCATCATCTACCATATCACATTTATTTAGGTAAACAACGATATAAGGAACACCAACTTGACGAGCAAGTAAGATGTGTTCACGAGTTTGAGGCATTGGTCCATCAGTAGCTGCAACAACTAGGATAGCTCCATCCATTTGAGCTGCACCAGTAATCATGTTCTTTACATAGTCAGCGTGTCCTGGACAGTCAACGTGTGCATAGTGTCTCTTTTCAGTTTGGTATTCTACGTGAGCAGTATTAATAGTGATACCTCTTGCTTTTTCTTCTGGAGCCTTATCAATTTCATCATATTTTGTGAATGTAGCTCCACCCTTTTCTGCTAATACTTTAGTGATAGCTGCAGTAAGTGTAGTTTTTCCATGGTCAACGTGTCCGATTGTACCAATATTAACGTGTGGCTTACTTCTATCAAATTTTGCTTTTGCCATTTTAATTTTCCTCCAATATTTTTTTACTATAGTATTATTTTATAATTTTTTATATTTTAAATCAATATAAATTGATTCAAAAATCTTTTTTTTTGTTTTTTATTAATGTTTTGTTTCCATTTTACTCATTATAGATTCAGGAACTACTTCATAATGAGAGAATTGCATAGTAAATGTTCCTCTTCCAGCTGTTAAAGAACGAAGTGATGTAGCATAGCCAAACATTCCAGCTAATGGAATAAAGGCTTTAATGATTTGAGCATTTCCTTTTGCTTCCATACCATCAATCTTTCCTCTCTTTGAAGAAATATTACCCATTACGTCTCCCATGTATTCCATAGGTACTGTAACCTCAAGACTCATAATTGGTTCTAGTAAAACTGCTTTACAAACATTTGCTGCTTGATGGAATGCCATTGATGCCGCAATTTTAAATGCTGCTTCTGAAGAGTCAACCTCATGGTATGAACCATCAAATAATGTAGCCTTAATATCTATTGCTGGATAACCCCACTTAATTCCACCAGCCATAGCATCAACTAAGCCATCTCTTACTGGCTTAATGTATTCACCAGGAACACTTCCACCAACAGTTCCATCAACGAATTCAAAGCCTTTTCCTGGGTTTGGTTCAAACTTAATCCATACATCACCGTATTGGCCCTTACCACCACTTTGACGAACGAATTTACCTTCAACCTCACCTGTTGCTTGAATTGTTTCACGATATGCAACTTGCGGTTCACCTACATTTGCTTGTACGTGGAATTCACGACGTACACGATCAACTATAATATCAAGGTGAAGTTCACCCATACCAGAAATAATTGTTTGACCTGTTTCAGCATTGGTATATGCTTTAAAAGTAGGATCTTCTTCAGCAAGCTTTGCTAAAGCAATTTGTAATTTTTCTTGATCATTTTTAGAACATGGTTCAATTGCTTGTGAAATAACTGGTTCTGGGAATACTAATGATTCAAGAATTACAGGTGTATTTTCATTTGCTAAAGTATCACCAGTTGTAGTATCTTTTAAGCCAATTACTGCGGCAATATCTCCAGTATACAATTCGTTAATTTCACGTCTTGAATTAGCGTGCATTAATAAAATTCTTGAAATTCTTTCTTTTTTGCCTTTTGTTGAGTTATATACATAAGAACCAGAAGTTAGTTTTCCTGAATAAACTCTAATGTATGTCAATTTTCCAACATAAGGGTCAGTCATAACCTTAAATGCTAAAGCTGAGAATGGTGCATCATCTGATACTGGTACAACGTACTCTTCATCATTTAATGTACCCTTTGCAGGTTCAACATCTAAAGGACTTGGTAAATAATCAATTACTCCATCTAATAGTAATTGAATACCTTTGTTTTTATATGATGCACCGGCAAATACTGGAAAGAATTCTCCAGATAAAACACCAGATCTAATTGCCTTTTTAATATCAGCAATATCCATGTTTTCACCAGTTGGATCCTCCATATATTTTTCAAAGAATGCATCATCATATTGAGAAATTGCTTCAAACAATTTTCCTCTTAATTCTTCAACTTTACTTTCATAGCCTTCAAGTACTTTATCCATTATTGTAACATCTAAACCTTTATCATCATTATAGATATAAGTTTTCTTTTCAATAATATCAATAATACCTTTAAAGTTGTTTTCTCTGCCTACTGGATATTGAACAGCATATCCTGCAGCAGCAAGTCTACTATGAAGTGTTTCAATACACATTTCAAAATCAGCGCCAATTGCATCAAGTTTGTTTACAAATACAATTCTTGGAACATTGTATTTGCTTCCTTGTCTCCAAACAGTTTCAGTTTGAGCTTCAACGCCGTTTTTTCCATCAAGTACTGTAACTGCTCCATCAAGTACTCTTAATGATCTTTCTACTTCAGCAGTAAAGTCTACGTGTCCTGGAGTATCGATAATGTTTAATCTATATCCTTTCCAGTGTGCTGTAGTTGAAGCAGAAGTAATTGTAATACCTCTTTCTCTTTCTTGTTCCATCCAGTCCATTGTTGCAGTTCCATCATGAACTTCACCAATTTTGTGGCTTACACCCGTATAAAATAATATACGTTCTGTTGTAGTAGTCTTACCAGCATCTATGTGAGCCATGATACCGATATTTCTAGTTTTTTCTAAGCTATATTCGCGTCCCATAAATTTATCAACAACCTATTATTAAAATTACCAACGGAAGTGAGCAAATGCTTTATTTGCTTCTGCCATTTTATGTGTGTCGTCTCTTTTCTTAACTGAAGCACCAACACCATTAGCTGCATCAATAATTTCAGCAGCAAGTCTTTCTTCCATAGTTTTTTCACCACGGTTTCTTGAATAGTTAACTAACCATCTTAAACCTAAAGTGATTTTTCTTTCTTTTGAAACTTCAACTGGAACTTGGTAATTTTGCCCACCAATACGGCGAACTTTAAGTTCAACAACTGGAGTAATGTTAGATAATGCTTTTCCAAAAACATCTAATGCTGCTTCGCCAGTTTTCTTTTCAACGATAGCAAATGCTCCATATAAGATTCCTTGAGCTGTTCCTTTTTTACCATCTAACATAATCTTATTTACTAATTTAGTAACTAATTTTGAATTGTACACTGGATCAGGTAGTACATCTCTTTTAGCAATACATCCTCTACGTGGCATATTTTGATTTCCTCCTTATCCTAAATTAAGCTTTTGGCTTCTTTGTTCCATACAAAGAGCGTCCTTGCTTTCTATCTTTTACACCTGCACAGTCTCTAGTTCCACGAATGATATGGTAACGTACACCTGGTAAATCCTTAACACGGCCGCCACGGATCATTACAACTGAGTGTTCTTGTAGGTTATGTCCTTCTCCACCGATATATGCAGTAACTTCAAAACCATTTGAAAGTCTTACACGGGCATATTTTCTATTTGCAGAGTTAGGTTTCTTTGGGTTCATGATACTTACACGAGTACAAACACCCTTCTTTTGAGGTGAATTAACCTTTGTTTCCTTCTTAAGTAAAAGATTTTTTCCTTTGCCTAATGCAGGAGCTTTAGATTTAACAACACTTTTTTGTCTTCCTTGTTTAACAAGTTGATTAATTGTTGGCATATTTTTTCTCCTTTCATTCACACAATACCAGGCGTTTTCACCCGGTTCTTTAAAATTAGACCTTATAGGCCTTCTTCCATATGCTCTAATATTATGAACTAATTTGGTATTTATGTCAATTGTTTTTTGTATTTTTTATAAAAAAGGACCCAAGTTAGTAAACTTGAATCCTTTAATTAATTTTTAATTCTTAAAATACTAGTAAACTGTTAAACCAGCTTTAGCCCATAAAGCAACATATGTTTCACCAATATAAGATTTTCCCATTGCTAAACTCTTTAATTGGTTAACAGCATTTGCATGTTCTGATTTTCCATCAATATAATTTTGAATATCTATTGCAGTTTGATTTGGAAGTCCCCAATTAAATCCACCTTTTGCTTCTTCCCAATAGCCTTCAAACTTAGCATCATCATTAATGACTGTTCTAACATATTCTGTTTTTGCAAGAGCTCTTTCAACTAAACTTTGAATTGTATCAGTTGAACTAACTACTAATTTACCCTTGAAGTAAACATCATCAACTGTTTCTCTTGTAACTGTTAAATAATCAAGATATCCAGTGAAAATATTAGAGAAAATAATATTACCTTTACCTTGTTCAACAGCTAAAGTTTTATTTTCACCATAAGCTTTTGTTGCTGCAGTTTCTGTATTTCCAACAACGTGATCAGTTGGCATAGTATCAACTTTCATATATGTTGAGCCCATTGAAGCTAATACAAATGATCTAATTACATCATATCCGCTATATGCTAATTTATGAGTTGCTGTAGAATTTACTCCAGTCCAAACTTGAATTGCAAAGCCGCCTTCTGGGATGCAAATATTACCAGCTGCATCAACTGCTGGAGATTCTTGAGCATTTTTAGCTCTTAAATAATAGTTATCAGTTGCTAAAACTCTCTTGTTTCCGCCAAATGAACCAATATATTCAATTTTTCCATCTTTGTTTACAACCATTACATTTCCGCCCCATCCAGAAGTTTTAGATTGGAAAGTACTGTTGTCTGTATAAACAATTGATGAGAAACCAGAGTCAGCCCACATTTGTGCATTTTCATTATCGTAGAAGATTTCAGAAACAACTTCAGATGTTAATGTTTCATTTGCTTCTTTTGCTAATACTTTTTCTTTAAATTGATCAAAGAAATTCATTTGATATTTTGAATCAGTATAAGTAATTGGTTGGTATGCTTTTGTATCAACCGGAGTATTATCTTCAACAGTTAATTTACCATCAACAACTTTTACAACCATATTATTTAAAGCGCCATCTGCTAATTCTGTTTCAAATAAAGTATTTCCTGTAAATGTAGCAACATCCTTGCCAGTTAACTGATTAATTAATTTTGCCATTTTTTCTTTAGTATCTGAAATAATCATGCCACCTTCTGGAATAACTACATTGTATTCATTCCAAGCATTTTTACCATCATCAGTTGTACCTGGCCATGGTTTAAATGTAGCCCATATATTAAAGATACCACAAACTTTTCCAGTTTCTAATTTATAATTTCCATCATGATAGAATCCATCTGCTGGTCCACCATAACCACCACCTAATCCAAATGAAGCATAAATTACTTTTCCATTTGCATCAACACCAATTGTGTAACCATCATTATTAAGAACAACTTCATCAGTGCCTGTGAATACTTTAGGTTGAGGTTCTTCATATTTAAATGCTTTAACCTTATTTGTTGTCTTATCATAGAACATTCTTACATCGTCATAAGCAGCATTTCTTACATTAAATTTTGCACCATTGCTATCATTTAATTCAGTAAATGCACCTTTAGTAACTAGTTTTGCAATTGTGCTAGCTCCAGCATAAGCATCACTATTATATGTAGTCATTAAGAAACCACCCTTTGGAACAACAATTTCAAACTTACCGGCTGCTGTTGGTTCTTCTTGTGTCCATGCACCATAACCTTCAAGTAATTTGAATGTTGGGTTATTTGTTTCCCATACACCATTTTCATTTTGTCTTACATAGTATGCAGCATTTGCATAATATCCAGTTCCACTAGGTCCACCATAACCATTTTGAGGACACCAAACTGCATAAGCAACTTTTCCTTCTGCATCAACAGCAACAGTTGTTCTCCATTGACAATTTACAGTTCCTTTTCCCCATTGACCATCTTGATGAGTAACGAAGCCTGAATCATCAGTCCATACAGTAAATGGAGAATCTTTTGATGTTGATTGAACATCAGCTGTTCCAAATTCAGTATATCCTTCTTCTAATTTTGCCCATGGAGCAAATTCAAATACTGCTTGATATTCAACATCAGTATCTCCAACAGTAACTTTTAAGTCAGCATCAGTTGTAACATCTTCCCATTCGCCATTAGCATTCTTAACTTGCCATTTAACAAATGTATATGTAGAATCAGATTTTGAAGGTGAAAATTCTAATACTGAGCCCTTAGCACCAGCCTTAGTTTCAGTAACATCACCAGTGTGAACAGTAATCTTAGCATATTTAGCAACATCTTCAATAGTATGAATAACATTCTTACCATCTTCAAATGTGTAGAATCCAGTAAAATCAACAAAATCTCCAACTGTTAATTCAGTATCTATTGCAAATTCAACATCACCAATTGTAACTTTCTTTGCTTCTTTTACTTCAGCTTTAACAGCTTTAATTTTCTTTAAGTTATTCTTTAATCCTACAAAGTCAGCAACATTATCTTCTGATACATTAGTTGTAGCAATTGCAGTTACAGTTCCATAGCCAGTAATTGTCTTAACAGTTGCTGCATTAACTTGTGGTTGACCTTTTACAGTTGCAAGTGTACCATCAAAAGCAATTGTATCTCCAACTTTTGCATCTTTAATAGCATCAGCACTTACTCTTATAGTATTACCATTTTCATCTTGTACATAAGCTACAGTATCATTAACATATGTAATAACACCTTTTGCATTGCTAATAGTTTCGCCATCTTTTTTAGTTAAAGCATCAGCAATTGTTGCAAATTTTTCTAATTCATCTTCAGCTGTTAATGGTCCATGAGATGGAGTATCCTTTAATTGTTCTCCGCCTGCATCCTTTAATTCTTCAGCAGTTCTTTCACGAAGAGCTAATTCATGGTTATCATTAATGTAGAAATAATATTTATCTAAAGCCTTAGGAGCAATTGTTGCTTTACCCCAATCTTTATTATATTGAGAATCAAACGCACCTGCGCAACCATGTCCAACTTCAGTTAAAGGACTTTCCCCAACTATTTCTTTGAATAATTCTTTTAATGATTGTTCAGCCAAATGGCCTTTAATTACAAATCCATCTTCTGGAATAACGAAGTTAAATAAAGCAAATGTACTATATTTTTTACCATTTACTTCAACCTTCTTTTGTCCACTTGAATACCATGTTGACCAATTTTCAAACTGATCATGCAATGCCCAGAAATCCATATTATAAGGATCTGCAGCATCTAAATTATGATAATAGCCATCAGATGGTGAACCATAACCTGCACCTAATCCATAAGATGCATATACTAAATATCCATCAGCATCAACAGCAAAATAATACATTCCTGGATCACTATCTAGAGGTACAGTTGTACGCCCTGTTAAATCCTTTCCAGTTAAGTTAGATTTTGATGTTGCATCACCTAATTCTACACCGATAGATTTATCGATTGCAAAATCAGTCCATACAGTTAATTCTTCTTTAGGAACATCTACATTAAATGCAACTTCCCATGTTTTTGCTTCTGGCGTTACATCTACACTTGATGATGTATCTTCACTTGATGATGTATTATCAGTAGAAGAATTATCAGTAGGAGTCGATGAAGTAGTTTCAGATGGTTTTTCAGAATTAGAAGTATCTGTTGAAGAATCATTATTGTTGTTCTTACATCCAGAAAGTACTAATGTGAATGCACCCAAACTAACCAAAAGCATTGATAAAATTTTCTTTGAGTTCATATTAAATTTCCTTTCATATTTTTGGAATTCGCTTTTCCATAATTATTATATATTTTAAGTATTGAGTAAGTCAACATACATTATTTTAAAAACAATTAAGGAAAATGATTAATGACAAGATAATAGATTATTTTCTAAATTTTTGACACACAAGAAGAACAAAAGTGATTTTTAATCACAAATGGGATGAAAATCCCATTTTTTAATGATGTACAATTATAGTTATTACTTGTTTAAGGTAAATAACTATAATCTTACCTGTACTCGATATGGTATTGTTAGACCTCTATCCCTAAAATTTGATATTATCTCATCGTTAGGTTTACTTTTTTTAAGTATATTACATGCTGCATTTAAATCAGCATTTATAACTCTTCCATTACTTGTTTGATATAAGCCTCTGTATATTCTTTTTCCTAAATAATTATCTTTCTTTTCTATTTCTTCATTATCTATAAATGAAGATTTTGATGAATATGATTCATTTATTATCTTTACATCTATATTTACTTCGTTCAGTTTGAACTTTAGTTTGTTTATATATCTTGCAAGTGAAATCATGCAAAATGATTGATTGATTTTAATCTTTTTCCATCAATTATAAATTAATTACCATTATTTATACAAATCGTCGCAAGATTGTTTATTCCTATATCTATTCTAGCATATGCATTAGCATTAAGATTTATTCCTTCTTTATCCTCTACTTCATATGAAAATTAAATACTAAAGTAGTAAAATAATCTTACTTTAGCTTATAAAGAGTAGCATTATAAAGATTCTTTGATAATTCGTTATTAACAACATTAGTATTACTAAGTAAAGTATAGCATTAACAAATAATGTAAACAACGCATATATTTTTGTGCTCTTTTGCATTATAAAAATAGTTTTAAAATTTTTTTTATTTGTGTTAACTCTTAGGCAAGGTAGTTCAAAAAAAGTGTTATTTATGTTTACATATTTTCTACATGTTTTTAACAATAATTATTAATAAAACTGTATAGCGAAAGATTAGCAATTACGTATTAATCAGTATTTTTAAATGAAGCGAGTAGATTTAGTATGATTAATAGTAAATTTAAAAGAATCATTTTTATTATTATATTTTAGTGATTTTTTTATGATGAAAAATAGCTATAAAAAACTTTTTTTACAAATTATAGATAATAACCATATTGAGCAATTTTTGTGGCATTACATTATTAGTGATTTTAACACAAAAATACTGATTTTCTGCTTTCAAATAAAATAATGGAAGTAATAATAGTCAACACTTCATAATCAATTATTACTATTTTTACTCTTCTATAAAAATAGGATTTTCTAATAAAAAAAGGAGAAATGAATTCTCCTTAGTTTTATTCATCAAACAAAATTGGATCATCAGTATCTAAAAGGAAATCATCATCGCTTGTATTTTCTGTTTCTTTAACGACGTCGTCTTCCTCATTAGAAGCATCTTCTTTTTTATTATCATCTAATAATGAGATACCCTGTATTGTTTGAACGCATGGAATTAATTTACCAACAATAACATTTTCCTTTAATCCTTGAAGAGTATCTGTCTTTCCTTTAATAGCAGCATCTGTTAAAACACGTGTTGTTTCTTGGAATGATGCAGCTGATAAGAATGATGGAGTCTCCAAAGATGCTTTAGTAATACCTAAAATCATTGGGCGAGCAACTGCTGGTCTACCATGAGCTAATAAAATTTCTTTATTGGCTGAAGTAAAGTCAGTAGTTTCCACTTTTGAGCCTTGAATGAATTCAGTGTCTCCTGGATCCAAGATATATACTTTACGTAGCATTTTTTTAACCATAACCTCAACGTGCTTATCACAAATTGGGTTACCAGCTAAAGCATAAACCTTTTGAACTTCCTTAATGATGTATCGTTCAACATCTACTTGCGATGCAACCTTTAATAATCTTTCTGGGTCAATTGGACCTTCAGTGATTTTTTGACCATTTAAGATTTCATCATTAACCTTTACTCTTAATTTAGCACCAATTGGAATTTGATATTCCTTTGACTCTAAATTATTAGTTACAACTACAACAGATTTTTCACCATATTTTGAATTATCTTTGATTTGACTAATCTTACCTGAAATTTCTGAAATAATTGCAGCAACTTTAGGAGGACGCTTTTCAAACAATTCTTCAACACGAGGAAGACCTGTAGTAATATCTGATTCACCTGCAGCACCACCTGTATGGAATGTACGCATTGTTAATTGAGTACCTGGCTCACCAATTGATTGAGCAGCCATTACACCAATTGCTTCACCTACTTCAACTGGTCGTCCAGTTGCAAGGTTAAGACCATAACACTTCTTACATACACCATTAATTGTACGGCATCCAAATAATGAACGAATCTTTAATGATTTGATTCCAGCTGCAATAATGCTATCAGCAATTTCAGATGTAATAATTGTGTTATTATCAACGATTAATTCTGGGGAATTTTTATCTAAAGTATAAACATCATTTAATGCATAACGACCAACGATTCTATCTTTAAATTTTGTAACAATTGAATCATTCTTTGTATCTCTAATTTCTCTAACCTCGAATCCTTCATCTGTGTGGCAATCTTCTTCTTTAATAAATACATCGTGAGCAACATCAACAAGTCTTCTTGTTAAGTAACCTGATTCAGCAGTCTTTAAAGCAGTATCTGACATACCTTTACGGGCTCCATGTGTTGCAATGAAAAATTCAGAAACAGATAATCCTTCACGGAATGAAGATTTAATTGGAAGTTCGATAGTCTTTTCAGTTGAAACTGACATTTGCGATAATTTTGCAAGTTCTGCAGATGTAAGCTTACCGCCAGTTTGAGATAGTTTATTAATTAAATCCTTACCGATATCCTTTTGAGATGGTTTTGAAGGTTTAGACATCAAGCCACGCATACCGGCAAGTTGTGTAAAGTTAGATAATGAACCACGGGCTCCAGAATCTGACATCATGAAGAATGGATTTCTATTATCAATTGATAATTGGTCATTTAATTTCTTAGAAACATCATCTTTAACATGAGTCCAGATATCAACAACCATTTTGTGACGTTCAGCATCACTTAACAAGCCCTTCTTATAGTAACGAGCACACTTTTCAACTTCTTTATCACCTTTAGCAATAATTTCTTCTTTACCATGAACTAGGTTAATATCATCAATTGATACTGTAACACCAGATAATGTTGAGAAGCTAAATCCTTGATCCTTTAAAGCGTCTAGGAATACTGAAGTTCTTTGCGCACCATATTTTTTAAAGAAGAAATCAATAATAGCAGCAATTGAGCCTTTTTTAAATGGCGTATTTAACGGCTGCATTGCAATAAATTCTTTAATATTAGTTCCACGTGGAACAAAATATTTGTCAAGAGTTGTGTCATAAGGATCTTTAGCACTATTAATATATGCCATATCTTCTGGGAAGATAGAGTTAAAGATAACCTTACCAACAGTTGTTATTAAGAATGAATTATTTTGTTCCTCAGTAAAGTTTGTTTTATTTAATGAAGAAGCAACAATTGCAATTCTTGTTTGTAAATGGATTTGACCAGTTTGATATGCAAGACGTGCTTCATCAGGGTTTGCAAACACTTTACCTTCACAATCACCATATAATTCATACTTTTCAGCATAAATTTCATCGCCTTGTTCTCGATATTGTTGCGCCTTATTGTAGAAATCTTCCTTAGTCCATTCAAGAGTAATGAAATAGTTACCCAATATCATATCTTGAGAAGGAACAGTAATTGGCTTTCCATCCTTAGGTCCTAAAATATTTCCACTAGCAAGCATAAGTTTTCTAGCTTCAGCAACAGATTCTTTTGAAAGTGGTACGTGTACAGCCATTTGGTCACCATCAAAGTCGGCATTGAATGGAGGACATACAAGTGGATGTAAACGAATAGCTCTACCATCAACAAGTTTTGTTTCAAACGCTTGAATACCAAGTCTATGTAATGTTGGAGCACGGTTTAATAATACTGGATGATCCTTAATAATTTCATCAAGTACATCAAGTACTTCTTCTGCTTGCTTATCAATTAATTTATCAGCTTGTTTATGGCTAGAACAAATCTTCTTTTCCATCATACGAGCTTCAATAAACGGTTTAAATAATTGAACAGCCATTTCACGAGGAATACCACATTGATACATTCTTAAATCTGGTCCAACAGCAATTACTGAACGACCTGAATAGTCAACACGTTTTCCAAGTAAATTTTGTCTAAATCTACCTTGTTTACCTTTTAATGAACTAGATAAAGATTTAAGTACTCTTCCTCCAGCACCAGTAACAGGCTTGCTTCTTCTACCATTATCAATTAATGCATCAACTGCTTCTTGAAGCATACGTTTTTCATTAATTAAAATAACAGCTGGAGCACCAATTTCTTTTAATTTATTTAATCTTATATTACGTGTTAATACACGTCTATATAATTCATTCATATCACTTGCGGCATAACGACCACCATCAAGTTGTAGCATTGGTCTTAAATCTGGTGGAATAACTGGAAGAACAGATAATACCATCCATTCAGGCCTATTTCCAGATTTTCTAAATGATTCAATAACATCTAGTCTCTTTAATAATTTTTCACGTTTTAATTTTTGTGAGCTAGTTTCTTTTAATTGAGCTTTAATAAGTTCAACTTCTTTTTCAAGATCAACACTTTCAAGTAATGATTTAACAGCTTCAGCACCAATTCCAAATTTGCTATATGTAAACTTAGAAATAAAGTTGGCATTTACATAGAAATCAAATTCCTTGTTATTTGCTGCTAAACGATAAGAATAATCAAAAGCTATTTTAGCATTAGTTGCATCTGATGATAATCCATCCTTTACTTCTTCAAATACGCTGCTACAGTGAGCATATGCATCTTCTAAAGCTTTTTTGAATTCCTCATCAAATTCAATTGTTTTATTACGAATAGCATCAACATTTGTTTCATACCAAATGTCAAATCTATCAGTTGTATTTTTTAAATCTTCTAATTCATCAACAATAATAGCTGCTGGCTCAACAGCATTACGTATTAATGTTTTATAGAAATCATATTCAACTTCAAGTTGATTTTTTAAAGTATGATAATCTAAATTCTTAGCATTTGAGAAAATTGAATTATAAACTTCAAGTTGATATTTTGCTAGACTAACACGATATTTATAATCAAAATATTTTGCATGATCAAGTTCAGCATCCCAGTTATTGCTATAAATTAAATCTTTAATAACTGCATTGAATTTTTCTCTTGCATGCTTTTCTCCTAATACTTCTCCTTTAGATAAAAGCTTGCAGTCACCAGGATCAGTACAAATATGTGATACAAAGTATACTACATCTTCAAGATCCTTTGGTGAAATATCAAGAATTAGGGCCATTCTTGAAGGAACACCCTTTAAATACCAAATGTGAGTTACTGGAGAAGCAAGTTCAATATGTCCCATACGCTCACGACGTACAGATTTTGTTGTTATTTCAACTCCACACTTTTCACAAACAATTCCTTGGAATCTAATTTTCTTATATTTTCCACAATGACATTCATAATCCTTTGAAGGCCCAAAAATTCTTTCACAAAATAAACCATCCATTTCTGGCTTTTGAGAACGATAGTTAATTGTTTCAGGCTTTGTAACTTCACCATGAGACCATTCTTTAATTTTTTCAGGTGATGCTAAGCCAACCCTAATAGCCGATAATTTATTAATATCAATACCCATTAAAAGTCACCCCCATCGTCATTGAATGTAAAATCATCATCCAAATTTGTATCTAATCTTGTATCATCAAATTCCTCACGAATATATTTAGGAGTATTCTTTGTCTCCTTCATAATATCGTTAGTATCCATAATTTCGCCTTCGTTATCAATTAATTTAACATCAATTGATAGTGCTTGCAATTCTTTTTGTAAAACTCTAAATGATTCAGGTATTCCCGGATTTGGAATTTCTTTTCCTTTGATAATAGCTTCATATGCTTTACCACGTCCGATAACATCATCTGATTTAATAGTTAAGATTTCTTGTAATGTATGAGCGGCTCCATATGCTTCAAGAGCCCAAACTTCCATTTCACCAAATCTTTGACCACCATTTTGTGCCTTACCACCTAAAGGTTGTTGTGTTACTAAAGAATAAGGTCCAATTGAACGTGCATGTAATTTATCATCAACCATGTGTGAAAGCTTTAAGAAATACATGATACCAACAGAAATTCTTTCATCAAATCTTTCGCCTGTTTGACCATCAACTAAAACATATTTACCATCTTTGGCCATGTCAGCCTTTTTCATTAAGTCCATTAATTCTTCATTTGATACACCATCAAATGGGTTTGTAGCAATCTTTAAGCCACCTAATTTTTTACATGCCATACCTAAGTGTAATTCAAGAACTTGTCCAATGTTCATACGAGAAGGAACGCCAAGTGGATTTAATACGATATCAACTGGTGTACCATCTGGTAAAAATGGCATATCTTCAACTGGAACGATCTTTGAAATAACACCCTTATTACCATGACGTCCAGCCATCTTATCACCTTCAGAGATTTTACGCTTTTGAGCAATAAATACTCTAACAATTTGATTGACACCTGGTGCTAAATCAACGCCACCTGTTTTTTGATTAAATATTTTAACATCAACAACAATACCAGCACCACCATGAGGAACACGTAAAGAACTATCTTTACCCTCTTTAGTCTTATCACCAAATATTGCCATTAATAGTTTTTCTTCACTTGAAGGTTCAACAACTCCACGAGGAGTAATCTTACCAACTAAAATATCTCCTTCTTTAACTTCACTGCCTGGAATTACAATACCAAGTTCATCAAGCTGAGATTTTGCATCTTCACCAACATTTGGAATATCACGAGTAATTTCCTCAGGACCAAGCTTTGTTTCACGGCATTCAAGATCGTGCTCTTCTATATGAATTGATGTATAAACATCATCCTTAACTAAACGCTCTGAAATAATTACAGCATCTTCGTAGTTATAACCATGCCATGTAGTAAAGGCAACAATAACATTTTGCCCAAGTGCTAATTCCCCATTATCCATTGAAGGACCATCAGCTAAAATATCGCCAACGTGAACTTCTTGTCCAACAACAACGATTGGAGTGTGGTTAAAGCATGTACCAGCATTTGAACGAGCAAATTTACTTAAAATATAAGTTTTTGTGTCTCCAGCATCATTTTTAACTAAAATTTTACTTGAGTCAACATATGTAACAACACCATTATCTTTACAAATTAAAGCTACACCTGAGTCATGAGCTGATGGGTATTCCATACCAGTTCCAACATATGGCGCATGTGGCCTTAAAAGAGGAACAGCTTGACGTTGCATGTTAGCACCAAGCATCGCACGAGCACAGTCATCATTTTCAATAAATGGAATTAGTCCTGTAGGAATTGAAATTACTTGACGTGGAGCAACATCGACAAAATCAATATCATCTGCTGAAGCTTCAATATCTTCACCATGATGACGTGAAACAATCTTATCATTTAAGATTTCGCCAGTTTCTCTATTTAATTTAAATGATGCAGTACCAATAATGTAATCCTTTTCTTCATCAGCTGAAAGATATACACAATCAGTATCACATACATAGTTTTTACCATTTTCATGTTTTACTCTTCTATATGGAGTTTCAATAAATCCATATTCATTTATTTTCGCATAACATGCAATGTAGTTAATTAAACCAATGTTTGGACCTTCTGGTGTTTCAATTGGACATATTCTACCATAATGTGAATAGTGTACGTCACGAACATCAAATGATGCTCTTTCACGAGTAATACCACCTTGTCCTAAAGCTGAAATACGACGTTTGTTAGTAAGTTCAGCAATTGGATTTGTTTGGTCCATAAATTGAGATAACTGTGATGATGAGAAAAATTCCTTAATAGCAGATGTCAATGGACGAGTGTTAATTAAGTTATTTGGTGTCATTGATTCTGTTTCAGCAATTGACATTCTTTCTTTAACACTTCTTTCCATACGGCTTAATCCAATTCTAAATTGGTTTTGTAGTAATTCACCAACTGAACGAATTCTACGATTGCCTAGATGGTCAATATCATCAGTATCTCCTAAGTTATTAGCTAAAGTTAATAAATATGAGAAGCAAGCATAAATATCAGGGACTGTAATGTGCTTGTTTTCAAGGCTTAAATCAGTACCTATAATTTTTACCTTTTTTGTCATATTTTCATCAGCGTATACGTAAACAATATTTACAGTATCTTCTTTACCAAAGTCTTTATTAACTTTAACTTGGTATCTATGAGCACCATTTTCAAAAAATTTCATCTTTTGAAGATTATTTACCTTTTCTTTATCAAGATATGTGCCCTTTGTATAAATTACTTCTCCATTGCAGTCAATTAAATCTTCTGCAATCCATGTGTCAATTAAACGATTATAAGCACCAAGTTTTTGTTTTAATTTAAAACGTCCAGCTGCTCCTAAATCATATCTTTTTCTATCAAAGAATCTTTGGAACATTAATGTAGTTGGACCTTGCTCTGTTGCAGGTTCACCTGGTCTTAATTTTGCGTGAATTTCAACTAATGCTTCTCTTGTAGTTGTTGGTTTATCCTTTTCAATAGTATTGTCAATTAATGCATTCTTACCAAATAATTGTTCAATTTCTTCTTTAGTCTCTAAACCAATTGCCTTAAGTAAAACAGTAGCATTTAATTTTCTAGTTCTATCAATTCTGACGATAATCATGTCTTTAACATCAGTTTCAAATTGAAGCCATGTACCACGACTTGGAATCAAATCTCCACCATATAACAATTTACCATTTTTAGTGTCTACTCTTTTTGAAAAATAAGCACCAGCAGAACGAACTATTTGTGATACGATTACTCTTTCAGCACCATGGATGATAAAAGTACCAGTATCAGTCATCATAGGGAAGTCTCCCATATAAACTTTATTAACTTGAATTTCACCTGTTTGGTTGTTGTTTAAACGAAGTTCAGCACGTAATGGACGTGAAAAATCCATATCACGATTTTTACAATCCATTTCACTGTACTTTGGCTCTTCGAAATAACAATTTAAAAACTCAAGAGATAGACCTTTAGCATTATCAATTGGGAAAATATCATTGAATACTTCATTTAAACCAGTCTTTAAAAACCAATTAAATGATGATGTTTGAATTTCTACCAAATTAGGTAATGAGAAAGTTCCGCCAACCTTTGAAAAGTTTATTCTATTAGGAGAATTCTTTTGCTTTTCATAAGTAGTTTTAATCATTTATTTCACCCCTTATAAAATTTATATATTAACTGGTTAACACCAGAAAATATCAACGTTAAGAAAAAGATTTAACGATATAATAACCTTTTTCAATATTCAAAACGTTAACGTTTTGATAAATAGTTTTAAGTTTATTAATAGCACTTAAAGCACCTAAACTTTTTTTAATTACGATATATAGAGCACCATTATTATTTAAATAATTAATGCTATCATCAAACATTTTATAAATTACTTTTTTTCCTGCTCTGATTGGTGGGTTAATGACTATCATATCATATTTATCATTAACATTTAAAAACCCATCGCTTTGCATACAAGTAATATTGTCTAAATTATTATTTTTAATATTATATTCACAAAGCGATATAACTTTAGAATTAATATCAAACATATCAACGTGATTTGCCATGTCAAATATTTTTAAGGTAATACCTAAAACGCCATAGCCACATCCCATATCTAAGATTTTATTAACTTTTTTTTCTTTTAAAATTTCTTTTAAAAAAACAAAAGAGCCATAATCAATTTGATTATTTGAAAAAACTCCCGAATCACTTAAAAAAGGAATATTTTTATCATATATATATAAATTTAAATATCTTTTTTTACTTTTTAAATTATCATCGTTTTCAAAATATTGACTCATTTTTGACTCCTTTAAAAATAGGCAAAAACCTGCCTAAGGCAATATTGCGATAAGCAGGCTTTATTTAACTAAAATTACTAAAATTATTTAACTTCAACTTCAGCGCCAGCGTCAGTTAATTGCTTTTTAATATCTTCAGCTGCTGCAGGGCTGATCTTTTCTTTAATTGGTGCAGGTAGTGCATCACATAATTTCTTAGCTTCAAGAAGACCAAGACCAGTGATAGCTTGAACAGCCTTGATTACTGGAATCTTGCTTGCGCCAACAGACTTTAAGAATACAGTTACTTCTTTTGGTCCTTCTTCAACGTGTTCTTCAGCGGCTGCTACTGGAGCTACTGCTGCTGCAACTGCAGTTACACCAAATTCTTCTTCAACTGCTTTAACTAATTCATTAACTTCAAGGATAGTCATTTCCTTTAATGTTTCAATAATTTCTTGTACAGATACTTTTGCCATGTTTATTTCCTCCTATAATATATTCAAATTAGGCATTTTCTTTTGCTTTAGCAATTTGATCACATGCATAAGCAAATTTTGATATTGGTGACATGATAGCACCAGCGAACATACCGATAAGTTGTGGTTTTGTTGGTAATTTTGCAACTGCAACCATTTCATCAGCATTTAAAACTTTGTTTTCTACGATACCACCCTTGATAACAAGTTGTTTAGCCTTCTTAGAAAACTTAACTAATAGGTTTGGTACGCTTACTGGATCTTGTGTGCAAGATACAAAAGCATTTGGACCTACTAAAATGTCGTCCATTTCATAACCACGTTCTTTAGCAGCTCGCGAAACTAAACCGTTTTTGTAAACAGTTAATGTTCCACCTTGTTTAGCAATGCTACGACGAAGTTCAGTTAACTTTGCAACAGATAATCCTCTATATTCTACTACTACGAAACTTAAAGAAGAATCCATTACAGCGCCAATACTTGAAACGACCTCTGCTTTAGCAGCAATATTTTTTTCGTTCATTCATCGCACCTCCTGTTATTTTATAACAATACGCGCCATATATTATAGATTAAATATTTAACTTAATTATATTTTTATTTATTCTTTTCCTCGGCAACGAATTAAGCATATTAGCAGTTGCTGTCTTGGGCGTATTGGAAGAACCAAAAATATTTAATTAGAAATTAGAAAAATCAACTTTTACTCCAGGACCCATTGTTGATGAAACAACAACTGTCTTAATGTAAGCACCCTTAACTGTTGCAGGTTTTGCTTTCATAATTGCATCTTTTAATGCTTTGAAGTTTTCTTCTAATTTTTCAGTTGTAAATGAAACTCTACCAATTGAAGCATTGATATTGCCTTGCTTATCAGCACGGTATTCAACCTTACCAGCTTTTATTTCTTTTACAGCCTTTGCGATATCTGGGTTAACTGTACCTGTTTTAGGGTTTGGCATTAATCCTTTAGGACCAAGCAAACGTCCAAGTTTACCAAGTTCTCCCATCATGTTTGGTGTTGCAACAATTGCATCAAAACCAAACCAGTTTTCTTTTTGAATTTTTTCTAGCATTTCTTTTCCACCAACGAAATCAGCACCAGCTTCTGTAGCTTCCTTAATTTTATCAGTGATTGCTAATACTACTTTTGATTTACCAGTTCCATTTGGTAAAACAATTGCACCACGGATTTGTTGATCAGCGTAACGAGTATCAATATTTAAGCAATAAGATACGTCAATTGATGCGTCAAACTTTGTAGTGCTTGTTTTTTGAGCTAAGTCTAAAGCGTCCTTAACTGAATAAGACTTTGTAGAATCGATTAACTTAGCAGCTTCTTGATATTTTTTTCCAAATTTTGCCATAAATTAATTTCCTCCATTAGTCAACGATTTCAAGGCCCATTGATTTTGCTGAGCCTTCGATAATCTTCATTGCGCCTTCAATATCGTTAGCGTTTAAATCAGGCATTTTATATTCAGCAATTGCCTTGATTTGTTCTTTTGTAACTTTTCCAACCTTTACAGAATTAGGTGTAGCAGAACCTTTATTGATTTTTGCTGCTTCCTTTAATTTGAAAGTTGCTGGAGTTGTCTTTAATACGAAGTCAAAACTCTTATCTTCATATGCAGTAATAATTACTGGTACAACTTCTCCTGCTCTGTCTGCAGTTTTTGCATTAAAATCAGAGCAAAACTTTGGCATCATAATACCAGCTGATGCAAGTGCTGGTCCTGGTTTGGCTTGGCCTGCAGGAATTTGTAGTTTAACTACCTTTGCGACTCTTTTACTCACGAGCATTTCCTCCTTAAATTTTGTTCGTGTCGTGGTGATAATGAATTATTTTAATTCTTCCACTACGACGCAAAGAATTATACATATGTGCACACTTGCGCATACGCGTATATTATTTTACGATATTTTACAACTATTTGCAATAGAAAAATGATTTTTCTTGCAAGATAGATTTAAATTTTGATTAAAAAGCGTACAAATAAGTTTTTACTATTGTAAAAAGGAACAAAAGTGATTAGAAATCACTCAATAGTAAAAATACTATTTTTTTATGATATACAGTTATAATTATTATTTTTTTAAGGTAAATAATTATAATACTACCTGTACTCGATATGGTATTGTTAGACCGCTATCCCTCAAATGAGTTATTATCTCACCATTAGGTTTACTTTTTCTTAAGATATTGCATTCTGCATTTAAATCAGCATTAATTACTTTATTATTACTTGCTTTAAATAAGCCTCTATATATTCTCTTTTCTAAATATTTTTCTTTTTTAATTATTTCTTCATTGTCAATAAATGAAGTTAATGATGTATATGATTCATTTATTATTTTTACATCAATATTATACATGTTCAATTTGAACTTTAATTTATTTACAAATCTTGCTAAAGGAATAGATACAAATGATTGGTTTACCTTACTTTTGTTTTTTCCTTTTAGCTTTTTGTACCATTTTGTTTAAAGCCTTTATTATATCCAATCACGACATGGCTAACTTTAGCATCTATTATTTTATTAACAGTTTGTTTAACAGCTTTACTTATATAATCATTAATTAAATTTTTATGATGAATATCCATTCTTATTAATCTTTTTGAATAGACTTTATTACCTTTTAATTTACTTTGTAATTTTGCTTTGTTTTTATTATATAATTGATTTATTGATTTTAGTTTTTTTCCATCAATTATAAATGAAGAAGAATTACTTACACAAACAGTTGCTAAGTTATTTATTCCTATATCTATGCCTGCATAAATATTATTATCAACAACTCCTTCTTTTTTATCATTTATAGTATAAGAAAATTCGATATTAAAGTAATTATTATATGATGGTACTATTCTTACTTGATGTATTTTATTGTCTTTTATTATTTTAGGTATTTTAAAATAAATTGCTTTAATTTTAATATTATCTAATTAATTAATAAATTTATTAATTAATGCATCTTCATATTTAATTTTATAAAATTTATTTGTTCTTAATAAATTAGATAAAGGTAGTTTAATACATTTCTTATTTTTATGTAAAACTATTCTTATTTGATCGCTGTATAGTGGATAATAACCATATTTATTTAAATACCTAGGAATCTTAACATTTTCATTTTTTGAAAATTTAATAAAATTATTCATCATATTATAAGCCGATTTAATTGTACATATAGATTGATAAGTATTTAGTAAATGAAAATTTTCATTATTATTTAATACTTTATTATTGTTAAAATATGTACCAATTTTATTAAAAGTAAAATAATCTTGTCTTAGTTGATAAAGTGTAGCATTATAAAGATTCTTTGAAATATGACATAAAAAATTTAATATTTTTTGTTCTTTAATAGTAGCTTTATAATGATACTTAATTGTTAAAAATCTCATCTACAATTCACCTCCTTTATTTTTATAAGCATAAACTTTACCTTTAGAAAATTATATCATAAAAAGGCACATTATTCAGCATATTTTTTTAATTTTTACTATTTGCACAAAAGTATCAAAATAGTTTTATAATTGTCCTATAAAAGTGTCAAAAATATTAAATTATTGAGCAAATAAAACATTTATTAAAATATTAAATATAGCAATACGATACTAATGATATAAGAAAATAATTTTATATTTTACACTTTAAAATACAATTTCCTAATTAACAAAAAAACCCAAATGGGTTTTAATATTTCTCAATATCGTTTACTGACACTTGTAATTCTTGCTCTCTACCAAAAATAACTGTTTTAATTGTAACAAGTTTCTTTTCAGCATCAACAGCTTCAACAACACTAATTTGTTCAGCAAAAGGTCCATTTAAAATTCTAATTGTATCGCCAACTTTATAGTCGATAGAAGAACTATTTTCGCCAAGGCCAACACGTTTTAACACAGTATCAATTTCACTTTCAGACACAGGAAATGGCTTAGTGCCTTTTCCAGATGATCCAATAAATCCAGTTACACCAGGAGTATTACGTACTACATACCATGCTTCATCTGTCATAATCATTTCAATAAATATATATCCAGGATACATATTTTTTACTTTAAACTTTCCAGTTAAAACACCATCTTTTTTTACTGGTTCTTCATATTCTGCAACGATTACTCTAAAAATATAATCTTGCATATTCATAGATTCAATACGTCTCAAAATATTATCTTTTACTTTATTTTCGTGACTAGCATATGTGTTTACAACATACCAGTTTTTTTCTAAAATTTCCATATTTATACCTCAACTAATCAAAGTAACCTAAAGCAGTCAATACAGCTTGTCCGATTGTATAGCAAGCGCTAAAGAATAACGCAAAAAAAGCAGAAAACACGACTACTGTAACAGTGTTTTCAGCCATATCCTTTCTATTAGGCCAACGAACTCTTTTTATTTCTCTTACTACGCCTTTAAAGAAATTAGCAATGCCAATTCCACATGTCTTAAGGCCTTTCCACATCCATTTAAAAAAACTCATAATAAGCTTACCTCCTATTTACTTTCTTTATGCAAAGTATGCTTACCACATTTAGGGCAAAACTTATTTACTTGCATTCTTTGGGTAGATACTGCTTTTTTCTTTGAAGTAGTATAATTACGTGATAAGCATTCACTACAAACCAAAATAATCTTTTCTCGCATAATTTCACACTCCATCTAAGTTATTTTACTATGTAAAGTTGAAATAGTCAATGAATTTTCTATCTTTTTCTAACAAAAAGTCTTACATATGTAAAATTAAAAGGCACTTTCGTGCCTCACACTAAAGATAGCTTTTAACTAAATCTTTAATGTTCGCTATTGAATTATAAACAGATTTCTTACTTCTTTTGACAATTTCAGCAATTTTACTTATGTTATATCCATTCATGTATAGCTTAAAAATTTTTTTCTCAATTGGTGATAGCTTTTTATAAACCTTTTTTAAAATATCTAACAATTCCTTATGAGAATAATAATTATCCGGGTAAAGTGAATCATTACAACTATCAGAAACTATTCCAATTAGTTGTCCATCATCAATTCTTTCCTTTAAACTCCCATCTAATGATAAACACTCAACATTTGCCTTGTTTTTTAACTGCCAATATCTTTTGACTATATTATTTGCAGAATTTATTATTATTTGTGAAAAATATGTTGAGCTTGTTTCAACTTGAGATATATCAAATGTATCAAGATGAGTTAATAAAGACAAAATTAACTGTTGCTTTATATCTTCAAATTCAAGCCTTGGGCATTTATATTTTACACTGCCTGCAATTTTAATAATAAATCTATCATAATCAATAAGATATTGATTAACGTAATCTTTCACTTCTTCAATAACTAAGTCGCAAATTTTCTTTTCCACATTATCTCCTAATTAATATAATTTTAATTGTTTCTATCGCTCTTTATACGTGAAACCAAAATAGCAGTTGCAACTGAAACATTCAAAGAATTTACTTTGCCAGTCATAGGAATTTTAATATTAAAATCCGCTTGTTCTTTAACTAAACGAGATATCCCAAATCCCTCTGAGCCCACAACCAATGCTACTTTAGAAGAATATGAAATAGCATCATAACTTTGTGAATTATAAGCTTCTGCTGCATAAATCCAATACCCATTCTTTTTTAACTCATTAATACATTGAGTAAGATTAGGCACTTGAGCAATTTTTACATTTGCAATTGCGCCAGTTGAAACTTTAGCAACCGTTGCATTCAATGGACATGAATTATGCTTTCCAACAATTATTCCATCAACAGAAAATGCTTCACATGTACGAATTATTGCTCCAAAATTATGTGGATCTTCTATTCCATCTAAAATAACAATTAACGAGGATGCTTTATTGCTTGCATCAAGGAGCACTTCTTGTAATTGAAAATACTTTAATTCCTTTATAAGTGCTATTATGCCTTGATGATTTCCATTATTAGTAACCTTATCAAAAAACACTTTTTCCTTTACTGAAACCTTTATATTCGCCTGCTTAATCTTTTTAAGAATTTTTTCGTCGGAGAAATTTTTTAAAATAAAAATTTCTAAAACGCTTTTGCTTTCAATATAAGAATCCACAGTGTTTTTTCCAAAAACATACTCCATATTATAAAATTCCTTTATTAATTAATTCTTGACGTAATAAATCAGCCGTTTCAAAATCTTTGTTAGCTTTAGCTTCATTCCATTTATGATACAAATCCTTTTCATCATTGCTTAAACGCTTTGTGTATTTGTTTATTCCTATTAAATCTAGCATATAATTTGCACTATTAAATAAACATGATACTCTATTTTGATTTATTTCACGAACACGAATAGAAGAATTTAATTCTTTTATTACATCATATAAAACAGTCATAGCATCAGAAATATTTAAATCATTAGCTAAACAAGATAAATATTTTTCAACATATGAACTATCCATTTCATCATTAAAGCCATTAATTAAATCAAGCTTTAATGAGGCTTGCTTTAATGAAGTATAAATTTTATTTAATTCACTAATAGCAGAAGTAAACACTTCGTCTGTAAAGTTAATTGGTGAACGATAATGAGTTGAATTCATAACCCATCTAACAACCTGCCCACCATACTTTTCAACAAGATCTTTGCCTAAAATAAAGTTGTTTAATGATTTAGACATTTTCTCATTGTTTATATTTAACATACCATTATGCATCCAAATTGAAGCAAGTGAGTGTGAACAGTACGCATAAGCTTGAGCCTCTTCATTTTCGTGATGAGGAAATTTTAAATCCATTCCGCCGCCATGAATATCTACATGCGTATTTGCAAAAATATCATTTATCATTGCAACACATTCTGTATGCCATCCTGGTCTACCCTTTGACCATGGAGAATCCCAATTAATTCCAACTTTTGTTTCCTTCCATAAACAAAAGTCTAATGGATTTTCCTTTTTGACATTTTCTTCAATTCGAGCCCCAACTAATAGATCTTGAATATTTCTATTAGATATGCAACCGTATGTTGGAACTCTTGACACCCTAAAATATACATCTCCATCAATAACATAGGCAAAATCTTTTTTTACAAGGCTATCTATAAAATCGATAATTTTACCCATATATTGAGTAACACGTGGTGTAATATCAGGAAGAGGAGCATTCATATCAAGTCTTAACTTTTCATATGCTTTGATGTACTTTGTAGTTATTTCAGTTTCACTACATGATTCTTTAATTGCTTCATTAATAATTTTATCATCAACATCAGTATAATTTGAAACAAACAAAACATCATAGCCAACTGCTTTTAATAATCTTCTTAAATTGTCAAAGACTACCATTGGACGAACATTGCCAATATGGGCATGATTATAAACTGTAGGACCACAGCAATAAATTGAAACCTTACCATCTTGAGAAGGCATTAATACTTCAATTTTTTTACTTTTGCTGTCATATAACTTAATTTCCATCATTTTAATTTCTCCTCTAACTATATTATACAATTTTCATTTTTATTTTCCCCTATATTTACAAAAAAACATTAACTTAGTAAAGCAAAATGAAAATTGTAATAAAAATTAAAACTAAATAGATTTTTTTTCTAAAAAACTTCAACTTTTATTTGCGTTATTATTATATATCATTTACAAAATGTTGTAAAGAAATCAAAATTTAGTGTTAAAAAAAAGGAAAATTTTTTAAATTTTCCTTTATAAAATGACTAAATTTTATTAATATAAATTCGAAACTAATTCGATAAATGATTCAGCTTTTAATGAAGCTCCGCCAACTAAAGCACCATCAATATCAGGTTGAGTTAAATACTCTTTTACATTATTTGGTTTAACAGAGCCACCATATTGAATAATAACCTTATTTGCAACATCTTTACCATATAAAGATTCAACTTGTTCTCTTATATAATGGCAAACATCTTGGGCAATTTCTTTGCTTGCATTTTTACCCGTGCCAATTGACCAAATTGGTTCATAAGCAATAATCATTTTAGAAACAAATTTACTTGATAATCCTCTCAAGCCAACTCTAATTTGTCTTTTAACAACATTTTTAGTTTGATTCTCTTCAAATTCTTTTAATGATTCTCCAACACAATAAATTGGTGTTAAACCATTATTTTCAAGAGCATGCATTTTAGCATTACATGTTTTATTTGTTTCAGCATAATATTGTCTTCTTTCAGAATGGCCAATAATAACATGAGTTAAGCCTTTTACTTCTTTTAACATATTAATTGCAACTTCACCAGTATAAGCACCTTTTTCGTGTTGGTTAACATTTTGAGCTGCTAAAACCATTCTATTTTTTCTATATTTTGAAACAGTATCTAATGACATATATGTTGGAGCAATACCAACAATAATATTATGCTTTCTTGCAACTTTTACTTCATCATTCATACTTTTAGTAAAAGCCTTTGCTTCTTCTTTTGTATGATTCATTTTCCAGTTGCCGATAATAACTTTTTTTCTCATAACACTACCTACTTTTACTTATCAGCGATTACATCAATTCCAGGTAAATGACCGTCATTTTGAATTAATTCAAGTGAAGCTCCTCCACCTGTAGAAACATGTGAGAACCCTTCTTTATAACCAAATTGAGCGGCAGCTGCTGCAGAATCTCCACCACCAATTACTGTAAATGTTCCTTTTTCTTTAGTAAGTTTAGTTAAAGTCTCACAAATAGAAATAGTACCATCAGCAAATAATGGATTTTCAAATACGCCCATTGGTCCATTCCAGAAAACAGTTTTAGCATTTGCTAAAATCTTAGCATAGTATTCTCTAGTTCTAGGTCCAATATCTAATCTTTCAAATCCATCAGGAATTACAACACCATCAGTTACTCTAACATCAATTGGCATAGCAAAATCATTTGCAATTACGTGATCGATTGGTAAAACTAATTTATTTTTAGCTTTAGCTTCTTCAACACACTTTAAAGCAAAATCTAATTGGTCAGCTTCGTAACGAGAATTTCCAACAGGGTAGCCTAGTGCCTTTAAGAATGTACAAGTAATTGCACCACCAATAATAACCTTATCAGCTTTTTCAATTAGCTTTTCAACAACTAAAATTTTATCTGAAACTTTAGCGCCACCTAAAATTGCAACAAATGGTCTATGATCATCAGTAATATCAACACATCTATTTAATCCTTCAACTTCTTTTTGCATTAAGAAGCCTAAAGCTGTTGGTTTTCCTTCTTTATTTAATAATTCAGGCACACCATAAGTTGATGCATGTGCTCTATGAGCGCTGCCAAATGCATCCATTACAAATGCATCTGCAAGAGATGCCCAATAGCTAGATAATTCAGGATCATTTTTGCTTTCGCCTTTTTCATAGCGAGTATTTTGCATTAATAATACTTGGCCATCCTTTAAATTCTTAACAGCATTTGTTAATTTATCCCCACGTGTTTCGTCAACGTATACGATTTCTTCATTTAATAAAGTTGCTAAACGTGGAGCAACAAATTTCATATCGTTTTTTGCTTTATCAGCTGCACATTTTTCACTATCCTTATGATCAACTTTTCCTAAGTGTGAAAACAACACAACTTTTGCTCCTTGATTCTTTAAAAAGTTGATAGTAGGTAAAGCTGCAACTATTCTATTGTCGTCACTAATTTCACCATTCTTTAATGGCACGTTAAAGTCAACACGAACAAAGACAACTTTTCCTTTTAAATTATTAAGATCTGTAATTGTCATTTTACTCATTTTATATAATCTCCTTTTGCGGTGACTTATAAATCCGCATACACATTTATTATAAGTTAGTTAACATTAACATGCAACTACTTTTTTTTAATTTTTTTTTGCTTTGTTTCTTTTGCTAATAAAAATTATATTTTTATTATTAATAAATCATTATATGACACTTTCGTTTGTATTTATTCTTTTAATTTTTAAATATACTTATTTATACAAGTAATAAATAAATAAAATTGGGCATACTTTACTTTAGGAGGAAATTATGAACTATATACCAACAATCATAGAAAATAATAATAATGGGGAACGTCATTACGATGTCTATTCATTATTATTAAAAGATAGAATTATTATGCTAACAGGAGAAATTGATGATATTTGTGCTAGCAATATCATTGCCCAATTATTATATTTGGAAAGTAATGATCAAACAAAGGATATTCAGCTTTACATAAACAGTGTAGGAGGCCAAATAACAAGTGGTATGGCAATTTACGATACTATGCAATATATTAAATGTGATGTTGCAACAATATGTGTTGGAATGTGTGCATCTATGGGAGCATTTTTATTAGCCGGTGGAACAAAAGGCAAACGTTTTGCACTTGAAAATTCAGAAATAATGATTCACCAACCAAGTGGTGGTGCAAGTGGAGTTGCAAGCGATATTGAAATTGCAAGTAAACGTATAATAAAAATAAAAGAAAAATTAAATCATATATTGGCAATTAATACAAACCAAAGTTATGATAAAGTAAAAATAGACACTGAAAGAGATTATTTTATGGATGCAAATGAAGCATTAAAGTATGGTTTAATTGATAAAGTAATAAAAAAGTAGCCTAAGCTACTAATTATTAATATTTAAAACAATTGTATGTGTATGAGTACTACTATTTTCATTGTTAGATTTACCCATGAAAATACCAGCAATTAATGTAAATACCATAAATAAGCATAAAACAACACAAAATATGGCAACGCCAATCTTTTTGGCAACATTTTTTGCCTTTTTTAAAGCAACTTTTTCCTTTGCAATTCTTTCATCTTCACTTAATTCATAAAATTTTTTCGTTTCCATATTCATACACCCATTACATATTATACCATATATTTTAAAAAAAGGAAGATTTATATGAATGACTCAATGAATAAATTCATGAATAATGATTATAAAAGTCTATCAGACTACCTTTTTTCATTTACAGGGAACGAATTTGCTATAATTTCATCAATTGTTGGGTTTGTAATAAGTCAAAATCTATCAATTGATGAAGTTAACTCATTAGGAAATTTTTTAGAAGCAGTTGGCCAATTTATGCTTTCTAAAGCATCACAGGACCAAGTAATTCAAAATAGAAAAAAAAAGCAAAGTAGAAATTTTTAATTTTTATAAATAAATAGCATTCTATAAAGATTATTATAATCCCGTTTTTAGGATTTAACACTATATTATTTAGACTCAAATAATATTTTTGATAAATTACTTATACAAAGTATAAGT